>JAEVEY010000052.1:26359-39393 GCA_016842045.1 Candidatus Thermoflexus sinensis
GCTGTCGTTATTGCTCTACCCCCAGCTCCGTCCAGATGCGATCGTATAACTCAATGGCCTCCCCCACATCGATCAGCCATTCCATCTTGCGCTTCAATTCCTCCGGCGGATAGATGCCGGGATCCTCCAGGAGGGCGGGATCGATCAGCCGCTGCTGAATCGCCGTTCGGTTCGGGCTACCATATTTAATCGTATTGGCATTGATGGCGGCGATATCTGGCCGCATCAGGAAGTTGATGAAAACCTCGGCCGTGTATTTGTTCCGTGCCGTTTTCGGAATCGCCAGATTATCCTGCCAGATGGTGCATCCCTCCTCCGGGATCACATACTTCAAAGAAGGTTTTGCATCGCGGGCTCGAATGGCATCCCCGGTCCAGATATGGGCCAGGACGACCTCGCCGGCCACCAGAAGGTCGCGATTCGTGTCGCTGGTATACGCCTTCACGTATGGTTTTTGACGGAGCAAAACCTCCTTGGCCTTCTGCAACTCATCCGGATTGGTCGTATTCATGGAGAACCCCAGATATTTCAGGGCAGCCCCGATGACCTCCCGCTCGTCCTTCAGCATGGAGATCTTCCCCTGCACATCCGGGGCGGGTTCGAACACATCCTTCCAGCTCTTCAACTCCCGTGGGATCGCCGCCGTGTCATACATGAACCCGGATGTCCCCCACATGTAGGGCACCGTGTATTTGTTCTCCGGATCGAAATAGAGGCCGAGATGAGCCGGATCGATGTGCTTGAGATTGGGGAGATGGCTTTTGTCCAGCTCGGCCAGCATCCCCTCTTTGATCATGATCGAGACCATGTAGTCGGAGGGCACGATGACATCGTAACCGGTCGCGCCGGCCTGAAGTTTGGCCAGCAAGGTCTCGTTGGAATCATACGTGTCGACAATCACTTTGACCCCACACTCCTGCTGGAACCGATCCAGCGCCTCCTGTGCGATGTAATCCGGCCAGTTGAACAGGTAGAGCTCCTTTGAAAGCTTCGAGCGGTCGCCACAGGAGTCCTCCTGGCTGGGGGAAGAGGCTGGGGCGGTGGGCGAGCTGGCGGGGGGAGCAGGTGCTGGGGAGGCAGCGGGAGCCCCGCATGCGGTCAGGATAGCGATCAGAACGAGCAGACAGAGTCCACGCCCTGCGATTCCCATGGCCACACCTCCTTTCCGAAAGATATCTCGGATTGGACCCACGGATGAGCCTCCGCCGGGGAGGCTGGTGCTTCGTTTCTACGCGATGGAGTTCGAGCGACCGCGCCCCGCAGGAAAAGCGAGTCCCCCTTCCCCTCCCCAGTGTGCCCTCCAGGCCTCTCCATGTCCAGCCATCGCTTAAAGTGGGCTCTTAATCGCGGCTCAGGATCTCCGATGCGATCCCGGCCTTCGCTAACTGTTCCTCCAGGCGACGACGCGCTTCCTCTACCAGGGCCTGCGCTTCCTGGGGAGTGGAGGCAGCAGCGGAAAGGTAAATGCGAAGACGGACGCCAGGACCAAAGGCACGGGCCCGGGACTTGATATATACCTGGGGCAGTTGCTGCCGAATCTCCTCTAACAAGGGCGCCAGGCGGGATTCGTCCCCACAGTCGACCAGCATGCGGAGCTCAGCGAAGCCAGCCTTCCCAAATCGGGATTGCAGATAAGGTATCAGGGCACCCTGAACGATGGCTTTCATTTCTTCGGGGACCCCGGGGAGGCAGATTATGGTGATGTGTTCCAGGGGGAGGAGAACGCCAGGGGCAGCGCCAACCGGATTGGGCAGGGGCACCGCCCCCTGGGGGAGGAGGGCCATCTTGCGGCGCGGTGGCGTGAGCTCCGGGCTGCTCACATAGCCGGCGGCGGCCAGGGCCTGATACCGCGCCGCCACCATCTGAAGCGCCTGGGAATGCTCTTCCAGCGGCCGGCCCGTGGCCAGCGCCACTGCAATCAGCGTCCGATCGTCTTCCGTTGGCCCCAAACCACCGGTTGTGAACACCAGGTCCGGCCTTCGTTGCAACGCCCCTTCCAGCTCGGATCGGATCACCTCCACATCGTCCGGCAACAGGGCTGCCCGTCGCACTCTTCCCCCCAGCCCGGTGAGGAGACGACATAACCAGGCTGTGTTCGTGTCGACCACCTCGCCCAGCAACAACTCGTTCCCGATCGCAAAGATCTCCACCGTTGGGTGGGAAAACCCCATGGACTTACTCCTGGCCGGACTCCGCGGAGGCGAAACGGCTCATCACCCGTTCGATGCTGGCGATCAGTTCGGAGGGCCCGAAAGGCTTGGTGAGGTAATCATCCACACGGGCGATGTGGAGCCCCAGGATGCGATCGACATGCTGCGCTCGAGCAGTGACCACGATCACCGGGATGTTGCGCAGTTCCGGATCCGCCTTCATCTGCTGGTAAACTTCCCAGCCATCGATATCGGGCATCATCAAATCCAGCAGGACGAGATCCGGCTTCTCCCGCCGGATGACCTCGATGCCTTCCACGCCCCCGGTCGCCCACCCAACCAGCTCATAGCCTCGTCGGGTGACGATCAACCGGATCAGATCGATCATGTCCTGATCATCTTCGATGCACACAATGCGGATCTTTCTCCGATCTCCTTCAGCCATGTGGGACTCCTTGCCTGAGGAAATTGCTCTGTCGCAATTTGAACGAAGCGCAGCTTGCTATTGGAGCGCCTCCCCCTGGCTCAACACCATTAGCTCCTCTCGCGGGGTGAAGTGAGCCCACCTCAGCTACCTGAGGGAAACGGTCAGCAGCGCAACTCCCGTTTTGTGGAAAAGTTTAATAGAAACGGATCCTCCTGGCAAATGAGGGATAGGAGTTACGCAGTTGAAAGCTCTAAAGGTGGGACGGAATGGCCCCACCCCAAAATCCTTTTTGGGGGCGGAGCGGGGCGCCTTCGGCGCCCCGCTCCGCCCCCAAAGCCCCAGGAGAAAACCCGCGCGAAACGCCTGCATTCGCACTGCGTTTCGCGAGAAACGCTGAATCGTTACTGCGACAGAGCGCTACCCCTGATCCTCGCGGACCACCCGAATATGAAGCTCCCGCAACTGTCGTTCATCCACCTCCGACGGGGCATCGAAGAGGAGATCCACTGCGCTGGCCGTTTTCGGAAAGGCGATGACCTCCCGGATGTTTGGCTCATCAGCCAGGAGCATCACCAGACGATCCAGCCCCAGGGCGATCCCCCCGTGAGGTGGGGCGCCGAACTCGAAAGCTTCCAGCATGTGACCGAAGCGGGCACGGGCCTGCTCTGGCGTGTAACCCAGGAGCCGGAAGACCCGCTCCTGAACATCCCGACGGTGAATCCGGATGCTTCCCCCACCGATCTCATATCCATTACACACGATGTCATAGGATTTCGCCCGAACCGACGCCGGATCCGTTTCCAGGCGATCCAGATCCTCATCCATCGGCGAGGTGAAGGGATGATGCATGGCTTCCCAGCGGCCCTCCTCTTCATTCCACTCAAACATCGGGAACTCCAGGATCCATGCGAAGGCAAACTCATCGGGATCCGCCAGTCGCAACCGGTCCCGAAAGAACAAACGCAGTCCCCCCAGGGCTTTGGCCACAGTCTCCGGCGCATCGGCCACCATGCAAATGAGATCCCCCGCGCCTGCGCCGGTTCGTTCCGCGATGGCTGCCTGCTCCCCCTCGGTGAGGAACTTCGCTGCCGCTCCCTTCACGCCATCCCCCGTGAAGGCCAGGGTGATCAGCCCCTTCGCGCCCAGCGATTTTACATAGGCCGTCAGCTCATCGATCTCACGGCGGCTGTAGCCTGCGCATCCAGGAGCCCGCAACGCCTTTACCTGGCCTCCACTCTGCACAGCGACCCGGAACACCTCCAGCGCGCTCTCCTGGAATACATCGGTCAGATCCACCAGCTCCATGCCGAACCGGAGGTCCGGCTTGTCTGAACCGTAGCGGGCCATCGCCTCCACATAGGTAAGGCGGGGGAAGGGGACACGGAAACGCTTATGCGGGGTCACCCGCTGCACCACCTCAATCAGCAGGCCTTCGATAACCTGAAGGATGTCCTCCCTGTCCACAAAGGACATCTCCAGATCCAGTTGTGTGAACTCCGGCTGCCGATCGCCCCGCAAATCTTCATCGCGAAAGCACCGGGCGATCTGATAATATTTCTCCAGGCCTGCCACCATGAGCAACTGCTTGAGCTGCTGGGGGGATTGGGGGAGAGCATAGAACTTCCCCGGATGAAGCCGGCTGGGAACGATGAAGTCCCGGGCGCCCTCCGGCGTGCTCTTGATCAGAATGGGTGTCTCCACCTCTACGAACCCCCGGGCGTCCAGATAATCCCGGATGGCCCGGATGATCTGATGGCGTAGCATCAGGTTTCGCTGCATCCGGGCACGGCGCAGATCCAGATAGCGATAGCGCAGGCGGATCGCCTCATCGATCCGTCGGCCGTCATCATCGATGGAAAAGGGCAGCGGACGAGAGGGGTTCAGAATGCGAACTTCATGCGCTTCGACCTCGATTTCCCCAGTCGGCAGGTTGGGGTTCTCCGCGCCAGCTGGACGTCGGCGGACGAGGCCGCGGACCTGGATCACATACTCCAGGCGGACTTCATCCAGGACCGCATGTGCCGCGGCCGAGCAGGAAGGATCGCCCACCACCTGCACCAGACCGCTACGATCCCTCAAATCGATGAAGATCAATCCTCCATGATCCCGGCGGCGATGAACCCAGCCAGCCAGCTCAACCACCTGGCCGATGTGCGTCGGACGCAGCTCCCCACATCCATGGGTTTTCAACATAAGGACCTCCTGTTTAAAGGAGAAGATACGGCCCTGTTGCAATCTGGGCGGGATTTACGCAGTTGACATCTTGAGAAGGACTTATGTCGTCGGCCGTTATCCCAGGGAAGTCGGGGGGCCGAAGGTCCCACGTTCAACTCCTGGAAGATGCTTTCCCATCTTTCCTGCGGCCTGAGCGGGAAACGAAGTCCGACCTCTCGGAACTTCCCTGATCAAAAACCTGGGCCGCCCTCCTTTGCGGGTGGGCGGCCCAGGCTGGATTCCTCTCGCTCAGCCTCCGGGTAGTTAAAGGATCCCTACCGCCCCCCGCTGCGGAAATCGGGAGACGTCGTTTCCCCGGATATCCGGATTCAAGGCCAGACCGTTCACCCCCACCATGGCGCATGCATCCTTTCGGCAAAGAGAATAGCACAAGCCCCCTCGGTTGCCAAGCAGGACGGCGTATCCATTTTCTACGCGAATCGAGAGGGATGGCCAGTTAGACAGGTCCCTCCCCCCAAAGCTCTCTTCATGGGAAGCGACTAGCCGGATGAGCCATGAAATCCCAAAATCGTTTCCATCCCTTCTTTCCACGGCCCAGAGGGCCGTGGAAAGAAGGGATGATGGGGGATGGGGCCTTTCCATCGCTTCACCGCTTCGCAGAAGCTCCGAACCGAATGGGGCCGGGTGGAATCGTTATAAGGTGGATAGCGAAGGGCGAGCCCTCCGCAGTACCTCCACAATCTCGGCGAGGAGGGCCTCCGGATCCACCCCGACCTTCTGAAGCAGGGCCTCGATCCGCCCGTTCAACCGCTGGCGATCCTCCTCGGTCAGCGACTTGGCTGTCAACACAATAATCGGGATAGACCGGGTCGTCGGATCCTCCTTCAGCGCCTCTACCACCATGAAGCCATCCATCTCCGGCATCATCAGATCCAGGATCACCAGATCCGGTCGCTCCCGGCGCGCCAGGGCGGTTCCCTCCTGTCCCCCGGAAGCCTCCAGAACCCGATAGCCGCCCATGCGTTCCAGAACCCGTCGGATGAGCTGGCGGTCCGCTTCCGAGTCGTCGATCACCAGGACCCGGAGCGGCCCGGGGCGGCCATCCACCCGCTGAATCGCCTCCAGCAACTCCTCCTCGGTGAAAGGCTTGACCAGATACTCCGCTGCCCCCAGGCTGAAACCTCGCCCCCGCTCATCAATAATAGAACAGATAATCACCGGGATCCGTCGGGTTTCCGGATCCGTCTTCAATTCCTGAAGGATGGCCCAGCCATCCCTCTGCGGCATCATGATGTCCAGCGTGATGACGTCCGGGCGGACCCGCCGCACGACCTCCAGAACTTCCTGGGGATCTGTGAGGCCGACTACCTCAAAGCCGTGCTTCTCCAGATAGCGTCGATAGAGGGTAATCACCCCCGGATCGTCGTCCACACACAGGACGACCGGCCGGCCGGAGCGGGGTTCCGCGGGAACGGATGGACGAGCCCGGGGGAGTGTGAAGAAGAACGTGGAGCCCTTCCCCACCTCGCTCTCCACCCAGATCCGGCCGCCCATCAGCTCCACCAGGCGTCGCGCGATGGCCAGGCCCAGCCCGGTCCCGCCGTAGCGTCGGGTGGTCCCGCTCTCCACCTGAGTGAACTCCTGGAAGATCTCCTCCTGCTTCTCCCTCGGGATCCCGATCCCGGTATCCTGCACGCTGATGGTCACAAATAATTCGTCCGCCCAGGCGCGGACCGCTATGAAGCCCTGATCCGTGAACTTGGCGGCGTTGGAGACCAGATTGAGCAGAACCTGGCGAGCCCGCTGGGCGTCCGCCCAGACCGGCGGGAGATCCTCCGGGACCTCCTGACGGAGCTCAATGGGCTTATCGCGGGTGAGGCCGACGGCCGTGGACATCACGCCCCGGATGATCTCGCGCATATCCACCTCGGCGAAGTGAAGCTCCATGCGGCCGGCCTCGATCTTCGAGAGGTCCAGAATGTCGTTGATCAGGCCCAGCAGATGCTGCCCGGCGTTGTAGATCGCTGTGAGATCCTGCCGCTGGGCTTCCGTCAGCGGTCCATCGATGCCCTTCAGGATCACCCGGCTGAAGCCGATGATGGAGTTCAGGGGGGTCCGCAGCTCATGGGACATGTTGGCAATGAACTGGGTCTTCAGCCGGTCCAATTCCCGCAGGCGTTCCGCCGTGAGCTTCTGTTCTTCATAGAGCATCGCGTTCTGCAGCGCCACCGCCAGGTTGTCTGCCACAATACCCAGGACCGTGAGATCCTCAGGTGAGAAGGCGTGGGGGCGATCGGCCTGAATGGTCAGGGCTCCCAGAACCCGATCGCCCACGATCAGGGGCAGCGCCATCTCCGCACGGGTGCTGGGGAGCAGGGGGTTGATATAACGGGCCTCCGCCTCGCTCACATCCTGGGCAATCACAGGCTCCCGGCGGGCGCAGGCCTGGCCGATCATGGACTCCCCGCCCACGCGCAGGCGGTGCCCCCGCGCGACCATCTGTCGGCCGGCCTCCCCGGTGCCTGCCCGCAAGACCGCCCACTCTCCGGATGGGTCCAGGACGAAGGCGCCCACATAGTAGTAATCGAAGCGCTCCCGCACCAGATCCACAGCCCGCTGCAACAACGCCTCCACGTCCAGGACGCTGACGATGATACGGGAGATCTCCGCCGCGGTCTGGATCCGTCGGGCCTGCCGCTGGGCCTGCTCATACAGGAGGGCGTTTTCTAAGGCCACGGCCGCCTGCTGAGCGATCGTCTGCGCCAGGCGCAGCTCCTCCGGCGTGAATCGATGATGGGCCTGGATATAGTCCAGACCCACAGTGGCGATGACCTCGCCTCGCGCCACCAGGGGAACCACCGCGATGGAACGGATGCCCAGGCCAGATAGCATAGGCCCGGTGGCCTCCATCCGTTCATCCTGGAGCACATCCCAGGCCCACTGCGGCTCGCCGGTCTCCATCACCTGACGGGTGAACGCATTGTCGACCTGAACGCGAACCCCCAGGAAGCCTTGATGGGGGTATTCCGCCACCACCACACCATAGTCCCGTCCCTTCTCCCAGAGGGCCGCCCCGCTGTGATCCGCGCCGAGCACTTCCACATAAGCGCGGCATACGGCCTCCAGGATCTCCACCAGGTTCAGGGAACGGGAGAACTCCATAGATAGGCGATGGAGCGTAGTGAGCTCCCGGGCCTGATC
The DNA here is from genome assembly GCA_016842045.1 of Candidatus Thermoflexus sinensis. Classification (GTDB taxonomy): domain Bacteria; phylum Chloroflexota; class Anaerolineae; order Thermoflexales; family Thermoflexaceae; genus Thermoflexus; species Thermoflexus sinensis. The sequence continues at coordinate 34,313 of JAEVEY010000052.1, forward strand.
CTGAGCCTGAGCATAGAGCCGGGCATTTTGCCAGGCCGTCGCCAGCTGATCCGCCATCACCTGGAGGGCCTGGATATCCTCCTCCGTAAAGGCGGCTGGTTGCTCGGACTGGATATCCAGGACCCCCACCAGCTCCCCGCGCACGATCATCGGCAGGGCGATCTCGGAGCGGGTGAGGGGGAGCAAGGGATTGGCGAAGCGGACGGGTTCAAGGCCCACATCGAGGGCGATCCGCGCCCGGCGGTGGGCAGCGGCCCAGCCCACCATGGATTGCCCACCGATCTCCAGCCGATGGCCCCGCTCCTTCATGATCCGGCCTGGCTCCCCGGTTCCAGCGGCCAGCATCATCCATTGTCGATCCTCATCGGGAACAAACCAGCCCACATAGTAGTAATTGAAGCGGTCCTGAATCAATTCCACCGCTTCGCTCATCAATCGCTCTGGATCCAGGATCGTCGCCGTGATCCGGCTGACCTCCGCGGCCGCCTGAAGCAGGCGCGCCCGGCGTTCCGTCTCGCTGAACAGCTCTGCTCGCTGAAGCGCCAGCGCCGCCCCACCTGCCAGGGCTAGCGCCAGGCGGATTTCATCGCCGGAGAACCAGCGTTCCTGCCGGCTATCCCATACTTCCACATGCCCGTAATACTGATCTCCCACAATGAGCGGGATCAGCAATACGGTCCGCCCATCATACTGAGCCAGCAACCGGGCCTCCGGCGCCCCCTGAGCCTCCAGCTCGCTGCGACGGAGCACCAGGGGCTGTCGGCTCTCCCGCATCCGCGCGTAGAGGGGATAATCCGCATACCGGTAATAAACGCCGAGATCGGAGACCCGTTCCGCCGGACTGGCCTCGGGGGCGTAGAACTCACTGATAGAGAGAAAGCCCTGGCCGTCCGACGTCTCCCGATCCACATACGCGCTGGTCGCCCCCAATCCAACGGTGAACGCCCGGCAGATCCGGACGAGCACTTCCTCCAGCCCGGAGGCCTCGGCCAGGGAAGCCGCCACTTCATACAGCAAAGACTGCTCCCGAAGCCGCTGCTCCAACAGCTCGAAGAGGCGCCAGTTCTGCAGCACCACCGCTGCGGTATCCGTCAGCGCCTGCACCCGTCGGATGGTCCGATCCTCCAGTTCCAGCGGGCGATGGACCCCCTGGGCGATCAGCCAGCCCCAGAACGTCTCGCCGGCCCAGAGCGGGAAGAAGACGATGGAGCGCACCCGATGCCGCAGGTAGAACGATCGACTGACCTCATCCAGCCAGGGATCCGTCGCCACATCCGGGACAAAAATCGGCTCCCGGGTGGGCTCACGGGCGATGATCGGCAGCTCCGCCGTGGTATACCGCCGGAGATCCGTGAAGAGGCCACGATCTCGATCCCAGATCAAGCGCGATTGAAGCACCCGATCCTCCGGGCGAGCCTCCAGGTCCTCCACCAGGGTCAATACATAACGGTCGACCCCATGGGTGGGGAGATAAGCCAGCAATGCCCGGGCGGCCACCTCGATGGACGTCGCCGAGGTCAGATCGCGGGTAGCCAGGTAAAGGGCCTGGGTCTCTTCCAATGCGGACTGGGCCTGCTGGTAGAGCCGGGCGTTCTCAATGGCCACCGCGAGCTGGTCGGCGAGGATCTGAAGCACCGAAAGCGCTCCCGCGTCGAACACGTCCTCCAGCGTGCTCTGCACATCCAGGGCACCGATCACCCGCTCGCCGATCTTCAGGGGGAAAGCCGCCTCAGCGCGGGTCTCCGGAAGCAGCTCGTTCTTCAGATGGATGGGGTCCTCGGCGGTTCGCTGAGCCACCCGGGGGCGCCCATAGGCGGTCACCCATCCGATGAGGCTCTGGCCACCCACGGATAGACGATGGCCACGTTCCTTCAATCTCCGACCGACTTCTCCGGTGGACTCCCTCAGCACCGCCCACTGGCCGCTCTCATCGATCAGGAACACCGAGGCGTGATAATAGCCCAGGCGATCTCGAATCAGGTTCACCGCCGTCCGCAGGAGCTCGTCCAGATCCAGCATGGAGGCGATCAGGCGGCCCATCTCCGCCGCCGTCTGGAGCTGATGGGTCCGCTCCTGCACCCGGCGCTCCAGGTTCTGATAGAGATCCTGCAACCGGAGGGCCATGGTGTTGAAGGTTTCCGCCAGTATACCCAGCTCATCCCGGGAGGTGATCGGGACGCGGACGTTCAGCTGGCCGGCCCCCAGCCGGCGGGCAGCCTCTGTCAGTTGTCCGATGGGCCGGGTGAGGGAGGCGGAGGCCACAAAGGACAGGACGATGGCGGCCCCTCCCAGCGCCAGCGCCCAGAGCAAGGCCTGGCGGCCCAGGCGCTGCACCGGAGCCAGGGCTTCATCTTCCCGTTGCAACACCGCCAGGATCCACCCCCGGTCCTCAAGCGATGGAAATCGATAACCAATTCCCATCCCGACCCGGCTATATGCGATCAGCCATTCCGAGGTGAGCAGGCTTCCTTCGGGCCGAGCCCCCACACCCAGAGTTAAGGCAAGATCTGTTATCCGCTGCTCCCGATGAAGCAGCCCCAGGGGATCCATCAGGACCGTCCCATCGCGATCCACCAGCAGCGCCCGGCCCGTCTGCCCGGTCCGAAACTGGCTGAGGATCCCGAAGATCTGCGAGGCCCCATAGGCGCTCCGCAGGACCCCTACCACCTGATGGGTATCCCGGCGATAGACAGGGACCGCCAGATAAACCACCGATGTCTGGAGATCTTCGTCGAACTGGAGGGTACTGACATAGGGAGCACCCTGCCCATGATTCCAGGCAGCCTGCCACCATGGCTCCTGGTCAAAACGATAGGCCCGGGTGGGCTCAGTGGCCGCGATCAGCACGCCGTGGGCATCTGTGAGGAGTAGATGAAGATGGCCGGAGAGGCGGCCTCGGAGGGCGCGGAGCTTCTCCGCCGCCGGGCCCTGGAGGACTCGCCGTCGTAAACTGGAGGTGGGCTGGGTCTTCCAGAGCAACTCCTCCTGCTGAATCGCATAGGCTCTTATACTCGGATCCGCATAACGGGCGGAATGGTCGATCGCCTCGAAGACCAGGGTTTCCTCCTCCGCCCCCATGCTCAGGCTCTCAATCTGATGCCAGAGGGTCTGCTCCAGAGCCGTCCGCTGGGTGCGCGCCACCCCCTGGAATTCCTCAACAATCCGTCTATGCAGGGCGCTCTCCAACAAGCGCTCGGCCACCTCCATTGTCCCAACCACGCTAACCAGAACAATGAGAACAAAGCCGGCCAGGAATTTCCAGCGCAAAGGCCATGAGCCCCAGTCCAGCGCGACCATCTTCTCCCCTCCTTAGCCCAGGGTCCACACCCCCTCGCCGGCGAGGATCCGCCGGATTTGATCGGGGAACGCGTCGGGATCGATGGGCTTCCCGATAAAGCCATCGAAGCCGGCCTCCCGGGCCCGCCGCATATTGTCCTCTGTGGCTTCCGCCGATACCGCAACTACACGGGTCCCCCGGAAGCGGGGATCGGCGCGGATCTGGCGCAGCACCTCATAGCCGTCTTCGTAGGGCAAATGGATGTCCAGCAGGATCAGATCGATGCGGGGCAGCTGTCCCGCGAACTCCAGGACCTGCCATCCAGAGGCTTTCCATTGAATATCCCGCACCCCGAGATAGCCCAGGAGGCGTGCGATCAGCACGAAGTTCTGGAGGTTGTCCTCCACCACCAGAACGGTCGCTTCCCGGGGATCCACCGGAGGTTGGATCAGCTCACCGGCCATGATGCGCCTCCTCGTCCTTCAGGAAAGCGGCGATTTGCTCCGGCAACGCATCCACATCGATGGGCTTGGGGATGTAGCCGTCGCATCCGGTGGCTAAGGCGCGCTCCCGTGTACCACGGATCACATCGGCCGTGAGAGCGACAATGGGGACCCCCTGGAGATGCGGCATCTGCTTGAAGCGGCGGACCAGTTCGTAACCGTCGATGTCGGGGAGATGGAGGTCCACGAGGATCAAATCGGGACGCAACGAGCGGGCCAGCTCCAGCCCTCTGGGCCCATCCTCTGCTTCTACCACCCGATACCCTTCCGCCTCCAGAATCCGTCGGACCAGCAATCGGTTTTCGAAATTATCCTCGATGTATAGAATAAGAGCGCCCATTCGACCTCCCGGCGGGACGACAGATTTCTGATAGGAGTTACGCAGTTGAAAGCTCTAAAGATGGGACGGAATGGCCCCACCCCCAAAGCCCCCACGGGAAACGAACTGCGTAAGTCCTACTGAAGAAAGGCAAGGCTGGGAGGGGCGGGCGAGGCTACCTTTCACAGCCTCACCACCCCTAAAATCCCCTGTCGTCCTCAGATCCAGCTTGTTTTCAATTTTCTCCTGTTTTCAGATATATGGCAAGATTATCCTAACCTGATCAGGGCTTTTCCATCATCATACCGATTGGATCCAGCGATGGCCTCACTCCCCTGGATCCTTCCCACAGCCCGAAGGGCCGTGGGAAGGAGGATGATGTTGACCTCTATGGGAACGCTCAGATGATGAAAAAGCCATGAACCTGGTTGATCTGCATCAAGGGGGACGAGTGCCTGCGCGACCCGGGGTCTAAGGATCCTAACCACAACTTATAAAGATAACCGATTCAAGAGGGAGCAAGTTACGCCAAGCGGCCGGGCATGACACCAGGCGTCAAGTGTTAAAATTAGAAGTTACGCAGTTGAAAGCTCTAAAGGTGGGACGGAATGGCTCCGCCCCCAAAGCCCCCATTGGGAAACGAACTGCGTAAGTCCTGAAAATTTTTGACTTATGTCGGTTTTAAGGTGAAATGGGCTACCCTCCATGCGCTCCGGAAGTCCGGGGTCCCCGGCTTCCAGCGTTTCTTCCACCTTTGATTTTTAGTTTTGGCTCCCTGGGGTAGGGGGAGCCAGGCATCTTCGGTGCCTGGCTCCCCCCTAAATGCCTTTGATCACTTTAGGAGTTACGCAGTTCGGGGCTCGCAAGAAGAGGTAGAATGACCCCACCCCCCTTTATCCCCCCTCCCCACGGCCCTTCAGGCCGTGGGGAGGGGGGATAAATATATTTTTGGGGGGAGTCGCGCGCCTTCGGCGCGCGACTC
>JAEVEY010000052.1:39403-39755 GCA_016842045.1 Candidatus Thermoflexus sinensis
ATGGGCTACCCTCCATGCGCTCCGGAAGTCCGGGGTCCCCGGCTTCCAGCGTTTCTTCCACCTTTGATTTTTAGTTTTGGCTCCCTGGGGGTAGAGGGAGCCAGGCATCTTCGGTGCCTGGCTCCCGCCCCCGTTCGCTTACGCCTCGGGCTTCACATATACGGAGCCAGGCATCTTCGGTGCCTGGCTCCCCCTAAATGCCTTTGATCACTTTAGGAGTTACGCAGTTCGGGGCTCGCGAGAAGAGGTAGAATGACCCCACCCCCCTTTATCCCCCCTCCCCACGGCCCTTCAGGCCGTGGGGAGGGGGGATAAATATATTTTTGGGGGGAGTCGCGCGCCGAAGGCGCGC
>JAEVEY010000104.1 GCA_016842045.1 Candidatus Thermoflexus sinensis
GGGGCTCGCGAGAAGAGATAGAATGGCCCCACCCCCCTGTATCCCCCCTCCCCACGGCCCTTTGGGCCGTGGGAGGGGGGATCAATATATTTTTTGGGGGGAGTCGCGCGCCTTCGGCGCGCGACTCCCCCCAAACCCCCAGGAGAAAACCAACTGCGTAACTCCTACAAAAATCACTTCGTCCCTCCTCCCTACGCCGTTACGCCGCCTTGTGGTGCGAGGAGAGAGCGAAGAGGGCGGCCTGGGATCTGCTGCGGTGGAGATCTCGTTCGGATTTCGGCGAGAAGCCCCGGGTGGCTATGAGGAGATTTTATGATAGGCTTCGGATATAAAGAACTCTTAACAGGGAGGCAGGGATGGCCCAGGAACCGGATCGCAACCTGGCCCTGGAGCTGGTTCGGGTGACTGAGGCCGCCGCCCTCGCCGCGGGCCGCTGGATGGGCCGGGGGGATCGAAATGCGGCGGATCGCGCGGCGGTGGAGGCCATGCGGCTGATGCTCCGCTCCATCGATATGGATGGCGTCGTGGTGATCGGCGAGGGGGAAAAGGATGAAGCCCCCATGCTCTACAACGGCGAGCGCATCGGGAACGGCCGCCCGCCTCAGGTGGATATCGCAGTTGATCCCATCGACGGCACCCGATTGCTTGCCCTGGGCCGCCCCGGGGCGATCGCCGTGGTCGCCCTCTCCGAGCGGGGCACCATGTTCAGCCCGGGGCGGATCGTCTACATGAACAAGCTGGCCGTCGGCCCGGAAGCCCGCGAGGTCATCGATCTGGACGCGCCGATCGTCGAGAACTTACAGCGGATCGCACGGGCCAAAGGGAAGGATGTCGATGACCTCACCGTGGTGATCTTAGAACGCGACCGCCATGCGGAGCTGATCCGCGAGGTCCGGGCGGCTGGCGCCCGCATCAAGCTGATCACCGATGGCGATGTCTCCGCGGCGCTGATGACGGCCTTCCCGGATTCCGGCATCGATGTGCTGGCTGGGATCGGTGGATCGCCGGAAGCGGTGATCACCGCCGCGGCCCTGAAATGCCTGGGCGGGGAAATCCACGCCCGCCTGTGGCCCCGGAACGAGGAAGAGCGTCGCTTCGCCATCGAAATGGGCTATGACCTTCAGCGCATCCTCACCGCTGACGATCTGGTCCGGGGGGATAACATCTTCTTCGCCGCCACCGGCATCACCGATGGGGAGATCCTGCGAGGGGTGCGCTACACCGGGGATGGCGCCCGGACCCATTCGATCGTGATGCGCTCCCGCTCCGGGACCATCCGGTTCGTGGAGGCCTATCACCGGTGGGACAAGCTGATGCGGATCAGCGGATATCCTTACGACCGAGGCGCAGGAGAAGCCCTTCCGCCAGCGCGCTGAGGGAAGCCGGGATCTCCCGCGCCGTCCACCAGATCCGACGAGGCCCATAGGACGAGCGGTCGGCGGCCAGACCCACCGCGTCGATGCCCGCGGCATCGCACAGCCATAGCGCTCGATCCAGATGGAAGCGCTGGGTGACCACCACGGCGCGGGTGAAGCCGAAGACCTCCCGCGCCCGCCGGCACGACTCCAGCGTCCGCAGGCCCTCCGGGTCGACCCGGAGGGCCTGTTCGGGGACCCCGAGGCGCAGCGCCAGGCGCCGCATGGCTTCCGGCTCGTTATAGTAGGGGGAAGATCGCCCGTCGCCGCTCAGGAGCAGGGCCTTCACCTTCCCCAGGCGATACAGCTCCACGCCCGCCCGGACCCGATCGGCCAGCACGGCGGTAGGGGAGCCGTCAGCCCGCAGACCAGCGCCCAGGATCAGGGCGACGGGCTGCGCGGGAACCTCTTCAGGCCGCTCGTAAATCCGCGGGGCACCTCGAAACCACAGATAGAGGCGGGCCAGCAGCGGCGTCGCCACAATTAGCGTGATGAGAACCCCTATACGTCCCCAGCGCATATACAACGTCCTGGATGAGTTTTCTCCAAAGTATACCCGTTCCGTCTGTCAGGGAAAGATGCGGTGGCGGGGCTTCCTGGAGGCTGGGGAGGGACTCGTCCGGCCTAGCTATCCCTTCTGATCTACGCAGAAGAGGAAGGCGGGCTGTGTTACAATGGGCGTAAAATGCTTTACCCCAATCCGGGAGCGGGCCTGATGAAGTTGATCCTCGCCATTATCCAGGACGAAGATGCCCCATCCACCATTCAGACGCTGGTGGATCGTGGCTACCGCGTGACCCGCATCGCCTCCACCGGGGGGTTCCTGCGTCAGGGCAACACCACCCTTCTGATCGGCGTGGAGGACTTTCAGGTCCCGGAGGTGGTGGAGATCCTGCGGCGTTGCTGCCGGACTCGAACCAGTTATCTGCCGGTGGCCGTGGAGGCGACCGGGCTTCTGCAGGCCCATATGATCGAAGTCGAGGTCGGCGGGGCTACGATCTTCGTCCTGGACGTCGAGCGCTTTGAAACCCTCTGAGAGGCCGGGGGCGTATGAAGCTGATCCTTGCCGTGTTGCCGGAGAAAGCGGCTACCCTGGCTTCCGACCGGCTGGTGGCGCAGGGCTATCGGGTGACCTATCTGGCTTCCACCGGGGGCTTCCTGCGCCGCGGCAGCGCCACGCTGCTGATCGGCGTGGAGGAAGAACAGGTGGAAACCGCCCTCCGCCTTCTGCGGGAAGCCCGGCGGCAGATCCGGGGGGATCCCGGGGGGATTGCCATTGTGCTGAATGTGCTGAGCTTCGAGCGCTTTTAGCGCGTTGTGGGGATCGAGCCTTCTCCCGGGACAGAAAAGCCTGGAAGGAGGAAATGAGCCCCTCCCCGCGCCGCGAGATGACAGGCGACCGGATCCAATCCGGCAGCCTCCCATCCTCAAACCTCTCTTCCAGGAGCGATCCGATGACACCGGAATGGCAGCCCCTGGCTCAGGTGAAAGCAGTTCATCTTCCTCGACTGCTGACCCGCCGCAACGTCGTCGGCGTCGGTATCGGCTATAAAGTGAAAGGAGGCCAGACGCTAAATGTCCTCAGCGTGGTGGTCTCGGTGGAACGGAAACTTCCGGCCGCGCAGCTGGCTCCCTCGGATCTCATCCCTCCCACGCTGGATGGCATCCCGACGGACGTGATCGAAACCGGGCGCTTTCGCGCCTTTCAGGATCCCACCCGCCGATACCGCCCGGCCCCGCCGGGCGTCTCCATCGGCCATCCGCTGGTGACCGCGGGGACCTTCGGCTGCGTGGTGCGCCGCGGGAGCGATATCTTCATCCTGAGCAACAACCATGTCCTTGCGGCGATCAACCGCGGGCGGCCGGGCGATCGAATCCGACAGCCCGGCCCGGTCGATGGCGGCACCGTGGCCGATGAGATCGCAGAGCTGGTGACGTTCGTCCCTATCCGGTTCAGCGATGAGCCCGCCACATGCCCATGGGCGGAGCTCTTCGTGCGCTGGCTGAACGAGCTGCTGCGCCTCATCGGTTCCTCCCACCGTCTGCAGGCGGTCCGGAGGCAGGCGGTCTTCAACGAAGTCGACGCCGCGATCGCTCGCCCCCTCAACCCGAACGATATCACCCCTGCCATCCTCCAGATCGGCATCCCCAAAGGCGTGGCGATCCCTACCCTGGGGATGGAGGTCCAGAAGTTCGGGCGAACCACGCAGTATACCCGCGGGCGGATCATTCAGGTGGATGTCACCGCGAACGTGGACTACGACGGGCGGATCGCGACGTTCCAGGGGCAGGTGATGGCCGGGGCCATGAGCGCCCCGGGCGACTCCGGCTCGGCGATCCTGGATCTGAACGGCCGCCTGGTCGGCCTGCTCTTCGCGGGTTCGGAGACCACCACCCTGATCAACCCGATCGATCGGGTCCTCCAGGCGCTGCAGGTGGAAGCTGTGGTGGAGGAATGACGATGGACGGGCTGAGCTGGCTGTGGCCCATCGGGTGGATGGCCGTGCTGTGGGCGGGGATGTCGGAGGAGGAAGCCCGCCGGGCCCTCACGCGGGGACTGGCCGCCGGGATCGGTGCCCTGACCCTGTGGGGGCTTACGGGGTTCGGATTTGCCTTCGGCGGCATCGGCCTGTGGGTGGAAGGGCCGGAGTTCCAGGCCCTGCGGCGGGTTTATACCTTGGGGGCGGATCCCCAACCCCTCTGGAGCCTGATCGGGTTAAGCGGATTTTTCTTTCATTCGAGCGATGGCGCTCCGGCCATCGCCGCGCTATGGCTGCACCATGCCCCCGCGGTGCTGACCGCGGCGGTCCTCCTGGGCGTTGGGCTGGAGGGGTGGCCGCCCGCCGCAGCCGCCCTCACAGGCGCCGGATTGGGCGGGCTGGTGCTCCCATTGGGGATGCACTGGGTCTGGGGGAACGGCTGGCTGAGCCGCCTGGGCCTTACCCTGAACCTGGGTCACGGCGTGGTGGACCCCGCCGGGGCGGGGATTGTATTCGCCCTCTCCGGCGGCGCGCTCCTCGGGCTCCTGCTCCCCTGGTCCCCTCGCCAGCCCAGCCCGGAGCGGGTCCTCCCACCGGTGCATCTCCCCCTGTTAGGCGCATGGGGAAGCCTGCTCCTCGGGATCGGGTGGCTGATCTGGCTGACGACGGATCCGCTGGCGGGATCCCGGCCGGCCCTGGATTCTATACAGTGGGCCCGCAATGCATGGCTGGGGACGCTCGGGGCTGCCCTTGGCGCCGGGCTCTACACGGGCCTGGTCGCCCGCGAGGTAGACCTGCTGATGGTCCTGCGGGCCATCGCGGCGGGGTGGATTGCCGGGATGAGCGCCGCCCCCTTTACCGGCCCGTGGCAGGCCTGGGGATGGGGCGTCCTGATCGGCCTGGGGACGCCGGTGCTGGTCTATGGTCTCCGCCGGTGGGGCGTCACGCCCCAGAGTCTGGCCCTGCTGTATGGGATCGCTGGAATTCTGGGGCTGTTGGGGGTGGGGCTGTTCGCGGATGGGCGCGCCGGGGTGGGATGGAATGAGGTGGGTCGAGAGGCCTTTATGGGCGTCCCGAACCTGGGCGTGGTTGGGGTGCCTGGATGGGGCCAGCCGGCCGATCCCGGCCAGCTCACCGCCCAGGCGGTCGGAGCGATCGTCTTCAGCCTCTGGGGATTCCTCGCGATGGGAGGTCCGGCCGCCCTGATCCGCTGGGGATGGATACGCTGGCAGCGCCGCTGGGAGAAACC
>JAEVEY010000174.1:0-6326 GCA_016842045.1 Candidatus Thermoflexus sinensis
TCAAGCGCAGGCGGGTGGGGCCAACCCCGAATCACCCCACGAATCCCTATCCGGCATTCGTGTATTCGTGCCCCATTCGTGGACGGCATTTTTCCCTCAGGCAAATTTTCGGACCCTCCCTAAGGCAACTCCAGGATCCACAGGTTCCGATCCGCTGCTGAGACGAAGACGATCCGCTGCCCATCGGGTGAGAGGGCCCAATCGCCCCCGGCGATGCGAAAGGGAAGAAGGACCGGATCGGTAAGCGGACGGATCGCGCCGGTGGAGGCCTCGACCTCCAGAACACGGTGGCTGGGCGCCCCGGGTTCCAGAGGGATCACCAGCAGGCGCCCCTCACTTCGCCAGCGGTAAGCGCCAAACACGGAAAGCTGCCGGCTTCCCGTTCCATCGGCCCGCACCACCCAGAGCCCATTTTGAGCCGGGTCTGCGCCGAACAGGCTCTGATAGACCACCCAACCCCCCTCCGGAGAGATCTGTGCGCCCCGCAGGCGCTCCCCCTGAGCGATCGGCCGAAGGGACCCATTCCGCAAATCCACCACGGCAAGGAAAGGATTCGCTCCGGATGCTTCCCGGGTGATCACCAGCACCCGACGTCCATCCGGGAACCATCCGGCGAACCCGCCACCTGTTAGCTGGAGCACCGGACGCGCCTCCCGGCCGTCCACCCGGGAGATCCAGAGGATGGTGACCCGCCGTTCCAGGCTCGGGGCCTCCCCGGCGCTCACTTCCCATGCGATCCATTCTCCATCCGGGGAAAAGACCACCGCGCGTCCCCCGCTGGGGGCGATCCAGCGCTCTCCGGTCTCCAGGTCTTCGATAACGGTTTGCCCTCCCTCCGGATAGGCCCGTCGGCGATAGTCCGGCGAGAAAACGCCCAATTGAGTCGTCACCAGCCGGGGAGCTCCCCCCGTGAGCGGGAGGCCCCAGATCCCAGCCGGGGCTTCCGGATCCGGCCGGTCCAGGAACCAGACCTCCCGTCCATCCGGCGACCAGAACGGCTGGACGCAGCATCCATTGTTTGTCAGCGGCCAGAGGCGCGGGCGAGGGGTTGGCGAAGGGGAAGGCGTTCGCGTTGGGGCGGGGATCGCGGCCGTGGGCTCTGGCGTGGGCGACGCGGGCGGAGTGGAAGCAACGGGCGCGGCAGACAGACGTGAGCTCCCACAACCGGCAGCGACCAGCCCGATCAGCAGGGGAAACCATCCAGGGTGCCTCATGGCTCCCTCCACTCGGGTGGCCAGGGATTCGCGAAATCGTTCAGCAGGGGGCCGCCGAAGCTTACCTCCGGCTGATCATCCAGGAACTGCCACCGGCGGGGATCCGCCAGGTCGCGCTGGAAACCCCGGCTGAACCCGCCGATCAGGGCCAGTGAATCCCAGTCCGCCTCGATCCGTTGCACCGGGTTATACGCCCGACGATGGCCCGGGGCATCCCGGATCTCCAGATGCAGATGGGGGCGGGAGCGGCAGGTGCCATCGGGATCCCCCACCTTCGCGACGACCTGACCACGGCGCACCGGCTGCCCCGGGGAGAGCGCGGGACGCTCCAGGAGGTGGCCGTAAAAGGAGGCGTAGCCGTTTGGATGATCGATTGTTAGATTATGCGGCCCGGCGCCGTGGAACATGGCATCCACCTCGCTGACCACCCCATCGCCGATGGCCACCACAGGGGTTCCACACCGCGCCGCGAAGTCGATGCCGAAGTGCAACCCCTGGCCGGCCCGATAAGTTGTGTTTCGCTGACGAAAGGCGCCCACCGTGTTCCCATAGGGCTGGACCATCAACCAGGTGCTCGGTCCGGGCGGCTCCACAAAGGGTAACCCAAAAGGTCGCTCTGCAGGGGCCTGGGAGGGGGCGTGGGCTCGAACCGGTTGCATCGGGGCCGGAAACGCCAGGAAGGCTCCCGCTACAATGATCGCGAGCATCACTGCCCGGCCTTTCCTGCCGTTGAAATGGGCCACGCTCTTCATGCAAGCCATCCTCCTTCGCTCGTAGGGTTCAGTGCAGCCAGGCGGGCCGCTTCGCCGCCCATCCCGAATTCATTCTACCCGGGTTCTGCTACCGTGGAGAGGGAGTAGAATGATTTAAAGGATTCCTGTGAGGGGTGGGCCACGTACGCGGCCCATCCCTCACAGAATCAAAAAGTAGTCATGATGAGTTGGGATAATGACTTCTGCTTGCAACAGAGTAACTGTACCTCAAAACGCTGAGGGAATTCTGAGAACCGGCCCGCTGTTTTCCTTGGGTCTTCGGGGTTTGGGATTCTGGGTTGGGGGACCCTTAGCCCCCGGCCCCCGACATCCCAAAGATCTTCGTTTTGGAAACAGGAGGCCCTGGATGGGTGTTCGAAAGCTCTATCCTCTGGGGATCTTCATCATGGTCTTGGGTCTGACCGCGTGCCAGCGGGCCTCCGAGCCGTTGCCTTATGTGGATTTCAACCAGCGGGTGCCGATCCGGCAACCTCAACGCACGGAAGTGATCCCGTTGCGGGTTGGCATCGCGGCCGTCCTCTCCCCGCAGAGCTCCGCCGAAGCCTACCAGGCCCTGATCGACTATCTCGCCCATCGCCTGGGCCGGCCGGTGGAGATGGTGCAGCGCCGGGATTACGCAGCCATGAACGCCGCCATCGCCCGGGGGGAGGTGGATATCGCCTTCGTCTGCACATGGGCCTATGTGATCGGCCGGCGGGAGCATGGCTTCTCGCTGCTGGCGGTGCCGGTGGTGAACGGGAAGCCGACTTATCAATCGTGGGTCATCGTGCGGGCGGATCTCCCGATCCAGACGATGGCCGATCTGCGGAACCGCACCTTCGCCTTTGTGGATCCCCTTTCCAACACCGGATACCTCTATCCGCGATATCTGGTGCATCAGTTAGGGGAGACGCCGGAGAGCTTCTTCCGGCGAACGTTCTTCACCTATGGCCATGATCGAGCGATCCATGCGGTCGCCCATGGGCTGGCGGATGGCGCCGCGGTGGACAGCCTGGTCTTTCAGTTCCTGCTGGAGCGAGAACCGGAGCTGGCAGAGAAGGTGCGGGTGATCGCGCGCTCCCCGGAGTTCGGCGCGCCCCCGGTGGTGGCGGCTCCCACGCTTTCCCCCAATCTTCGGGCGGAGCTTCAGGACCTCCTGTTGAACGCCCATTGGGATCCCGAGGGTATAAAAGCGCTCCAGGCGATCGGGGTGGAGCGCTTTGTGGCAGGGGAGGACGCCTGGTATGATGAAGTGCGTCGCCTGGAGGCAGCGATCGCAGGGGGCGAATGAACGGCTGGGCGAGGTCCATAAGGAGCCTCGCCCAGCCGGGAACCTTCCGAAGAAGCGAGAATTCTTCCGCGAAGGTCTACCCTCCTCCATTCCCCAGCGCCTGCCGGATGGCCCAGACGGTCTGGAGGAAGGCAGGATGGGACCAGCGATCCGCGCCGCGGGGGCGAGGGAAGGGGATCTGGATCTCAGCGACGATGGTTCCCGGCCGCGGGCTCATCACCAGGACGCGGTCCGCCAGCCAGGCGGCTTCATGGACGTCATGCGTAACCATCAGCACGGTCTTGCGCTGTCGTTCCCACAGTTCCACAAGCACCTCATTCAATCGCTCCCGGGTGATGGCATCTAAGGTGGCGAAGGGCTCATCCAGGAGCAGAATCTCCGGATCGGCCGCCAGGGCCCGGGCCAGGGCCACCCGTTGTTGCATACCGCCGGAGAGCTCCCGGGGATAGGCATGCTCAAAACCCTGCAGGCCGACCTGTTCCAGGAGGGCCTGCGCCCGCTGGGTCGCCTCCGGTCCAGGCCATCCGCCCAACTCCAGCGGCAGCCGCACATTCTCTATCGCGGTCCGCCACGGCAGCAGCGAATCCTTCTGAAACACGATCCCAATCCGCTGATCCGGCCCCCGCAAGGGCTGATCCCCCAGCCAGATCTCCCCCCGGGTGGGAGGCAGCAGGCCGGATAGGATGCGCAACAGGGTGGTCTTCCCACATCCGGAAGGCCCCACCAGGCAAACGAACTCCCCTCGCCGTAAGGTGAGGGAGACCTCCCGCAGGGCCTGGATCTCCCCTCGAGGAGTGGGATAGATATGGGTGATCCGGGACGCGGACAGGACTGGCCGATCCGTCATCGCCCTCGCTCCACCTGGGGCCAGATCTCCTCCACGAAAGCGTTCGTGAACATCGCCGGGATATCTCCCGGCTCCTTCAGCTGACCCATCCGCACGAGCACGGTCACCATCTCCTGCCATGCCCGCGGATCCGAGCGGCCCGGCATCTCCGCCTGCCACAGCGGCAGCGTGGCCTGCAGCACTTCCCACTGGGCTGCCTCGTTCTCGCCACTCAATCCCTCCACGTATTTCTTGCTGATCTCAAAAGCCTCCTTCGGATTCCGCAGCGTATCGCGCAGCCCTCGCAGGAACGCCCGCAGGAACCGTCGCACCAGGTCCGGCTGATCCCGGATCGTCCGCTCATTGGTGAGGATGCCGTTGCCGACCAGGGCCGTGTGATCCGCCACATCGATGACGTTTACCGCGAGGCCCGCCCGCCGCAGCACCAGGGGCTCGTTGTTGATGTAACCCACCGCCGCATCCACCCTGCCTTCCTTCACGGCCGCCACCTGGGTGAAGCCTCCCAGGTCCACCGCCTCCACTTCCTCATCACGCAGGCCGGAGGCGTAGAGGAGCGCCTTGAACCCCACATACGAAGCCCCGAAGAACCCGGGGAGACCCACCTTTCGGCCCCGCAGATCCTGGGGAGTCCGGATCCCTTTCTCCGCCAGGGAGAAGACCGCGATCGGATACCGCTGATACCACTGGGCGACCATCACCACCGGCAACCCCTGAGCCCGGGCGAGGGGCACCTGCTCGCCGCTCACCAGGGCGAAGGGCAGCTGCCCTGCGCCTACCAGTTGCACCCCGTTGGTCTCAAAGCTGTAATCGAAGGAAAGCTCGATCCCTTCCTGAGCGAAATAACCTTTCTCAACCGCCACATAGAAGGGAGCGAACTGGACATTGGCAATATATCCCATGGGAAGGCGGATAGGGGTGGGGGTGGCCGGCCCGGGTGGGCCGGAGAGAACCTGGCAGGCCGTCAGGGCGACAAGGAGCAAACCGGAGAGGATGCGGTGATCACGCATGGGTCTCCTCCTGAGCTACAGGAATTTGTTTGTAGGACAACTGCTTGCAGTTGTCCTACAAACGCACCCAGCGACGCTCCAGCGCGGAGATTCCCCCATACAGCAACAGGGCCTGGGAGGCCAGGAGCAGGATCCCCCCGAACACCAGGGAGGTGTCATAGAGCCCCTGACCCTGCTTGATCAGGAAACCGATCCCCCGATCGGCACTGATCAGCTCGCCCACGAACGCCCCGATCACCGAGAGGGTGGCGCCGATCTTGAGCCCCCCGAAGATCACCGGGAGGGCGGCGGGCCACTCCAGCTTCCAGAAGGTCTGCCACCGGGTGGCCCGCAGGCTGCGGAACAGTTCCCGCCACTCCGGAGGGACCTGGCGGAAGCCGGCGATGGCCGCGATGAGGACCGGGAAGAAGGCGATGAGGGCGCTGACCAGGGCCCGGGCCAGCAGACCGGGGCCGAACCAGATGATCAGCAGCGGCGCGACCGCCACAATGGGCACCGCCTGGGAGGCCACCAGGTAGGGGGCCACCATACGTTCGAACAGCCGCCAGTGGGCCAGCGGATAGGCGAGGATCAGGCCCACGGTAACCCCCAGACTCAATCCCAGCCCGACCTCGATGGCCGTTGCCCACCAGTGGCGCCAGAGCGCTCCTTCGACCGCCAGCGTCCACAGCCGGGCCGCCACCCGCTCCGGCCCCGGCAGGATGAACGGCGGGTAATCCCCCAGGCGGACCACCAGGCTCCAGATGAGAACGAAGAGCAACGCGGCCCCCGCGCGGGGCAGCCAGACCGCGCTTCGAACCCGAATGCGCCATCCGGTCACTTTTCCGATCATCTCCGGCTTCCCTCTGGGATGCTGATGGGGGAACGCCCCGGGATCCAGGATGTAAGACGTGCAATTTGGCAAACAAAAAGCCCCGAAGGTCCACGAACCATCGGGGCAGGGAATCCGGATACAGTCTGGAACTCGTTCTGTTCCAGACTGCGCATCCCACCGCGCGCATGAAAGCAAACCCCCCGAAGGCCGTTCGACCTCCGGGGGGCAGGGGAAACAGGCCTCCGACCGCGCATGGAACAACAACCCCGAAGGCGTTTCAAACACCTTCGGGGCAGGCCTCGCGCCATGCGCGGCGCGCCGTGGGAACGCCACCTGCTCCCATCCCGACTATACGGTCGGCCCCGGACTTTCACCGGTGTCCTGCCTCGGCCGGATCGGCC
>JAEVEY010000174.1:6716-18993 GCA_016842045.1 Candidatus Thermoflexus sinensis
GCGGGGGATGACCCAATCCACCACGTTCCGATGACGGCTCCGCGCGCAACCTGGCGCCCCCAGGATCGGGATCTCCCCATAATAAGCGATGAGCAGGAGATTCCCGGGATCCACCGGCGCCCCAAAGGCCTCAATGGTTCCCCCGATGCGCTGGATCGCCCGTGGGGCGATATCTTCCTCGTCCATAATCGCCGTCTCGCCGGCCAGGATCAGGAAATCCGCCCCCTGCTCCAGCGCAGCTTCCATGGCCTGGGCCAGTTCTCGTTCCTCATGGCGCACGGTTCGCGTCCCGAGCCATATGCCGCCGCAGGCGAGCACCCGTTCTTGAAGGGGGCCCTCGAAATCGGCGATCAGGCGGGGCCAGACCGCGGGATGGCCGGAGAGGATCAGGGCAATCCGCCGGGGCTGGAAGGGATAGACCCCCATGAGCGGGCCATTCCCCTGCAACAGCGCTTCCGCCCGGGCGACGATCGCCTCGGGCAGCGCGAAGGGGATGATCTTCAGGCTGGCCACGATCTGGCGGGCACGCACCACGCTCCCACGGGGCAGGGTCGCCAGGGTGACTCCGGGAAGACGGTTCAACTGCTCCAGCGCATGGATATCCACCAGGAACACCCCTGCCGTATCCGCGAGGAAGTTCACTCGTCCCCCTGCCGCCGGCATCCGGCGCAACCCCGGGCCCTCACAGGCCAGGGCGATACGCCGGGCGGCTTCGTCCTCCCCTACATCGCCGGGCTCGAGCTCGGCGACGACCACTTCCCGATAACCCTCCGCCTGGAGCCGGGCCACATCTTCCGGCGTCAGACGCCGACCCTTGCGGAACAGGCGATTCCCCTGTGCGTCCGCGAGGTTGTGGGCCAGGATACGCCCGACGGCCGCTTCCACCGGAACCGGGCCGAATTTCATGGACGCACCTCCTCCGGCACGGTTGCTCGGGCAGCTTGTCGTAACCGGCTCTGCTCCGCCACGATCTCCGCCATAATGCTCAGGGCAATCTCCTCCGGTGTGCGGGCCCCGATATTCAGGCCGATGGGTGCGTGAAGGCGAGCGAGCGTTTCTTCGGGGATCCCCTTGCGGCGCAGGCGCTCCAGGCGTCGGGCGTTGGTCTTCCGGCTGCCCAGGGCCCCCACATAGAAGGCCGGGCTTTGCAACGCCGCGATCACCGCCGGGTCATCGAGTTTGGGATCGTGGGTGAGGACCGCCACAGCCGTCCGCGCGGTGATCAGATGAGGGAGCACCTCGTCGGGCCAGGCGTGGATCAGGCGGTCTACATGGGGGAAGCGCTCCGGCGTAGCGAAGGTGCGGCGGGGATCCACCAGGTAGACCCGCCAGCCCAGGACCTTCGCGATGGCAGCGAGGGCGATGCCGATATGGGTGCCGCCCACGATGATCAACAGCGGCGCCGGGACGTAGGTTTCAATGTAAACCTCCACCTCCCCTTCCGGGGTAGGAAGCGACACGGTCCCCGAATGGCCAATGGCCAGGTAGCGCTGGGCCAGCTCCTGAACCCGACGATCCAGCTCCGGGTGCACGCTTCCCCAACCATCCCCTGTGGGCTCCACCACCCATTTCGCCCCCAGCCAGGCTTCCGGCCCTCGAACCACCGTGGCGACCGCCAGCGGTTCCTCTTTTCGGATCGCTTCCCGCACCCGCTCGAACCAGTTCATGGGCCCTCCAGAAATGGGGGTCGTGTTCCCATTGTGGGTGGCGGGGGGATTTGAGTGTGCGGGGCATGCCAAAGGCACCCGACCCAGCTCGGATGGCCAGGGGATCAGGTTCCCTGTGCCACTCCTTTTGGACACTACCGAACATGGGCTTTTGAGGCTGGGTCAGGGAGCACATCGGCGCGCTACGGTAATGGCTCCACGAACACCTCGATGGTTCCCCCGCAGGCCAACCCGACATCCCAGGCCATCTCGTCGCTGATGCCGAAACGGACCAGGCGGGGGCGCCCGGTGCGCAACACCTCCTGAGCGATCTCGAAGACGGCGCCTTCCACGCAGCCCCCGCTGACCGATCCCGCCATCTCCCCCCCGGAGGAGACCGCCATCTTCGCCCCCACATCCCGGGGGGCCGAGCCGATCACCTTCACCACGGTCGCCAGCGCCACCTGCTCGCCCCGTCCTTTCCAGCGCTCGATCGCCTCCAGCACCTCCCGCATCGCCAGGCCTCCTGAGATCCAGATGAAGCCCAAGTTCTGTCTCGCCGGCCACCACTCTTTCCCAGCGTCCCCCGATTCAGACCTCCGGGCCCTCCTCTGCTCCGAGGACCTGGAAGGATCGAGCCAGCCCGGAGCGACGGGCGGAGCGGCGGATCGGGAGCCGCTCCAGATGCGCGGCCAGTTGCTCCAGGCTGGCCAGGTTGTGCACCGGGAGGAAGTCATCGATATAGGGAAGAGCCGCCTGCATCCCCCGGGTGAGCGGCTGATATCCCGGGATCCCCAGCAACGGGTTCAGCCAGATCAAACGATAGCACGATTTCTGCAGGCGCTCCATCTCCCGGCGAAGGAGATCGATGTCCCCTCGATCCCAGCCGTCGCTGATGATCATCACCACCGCTCCCCGCCCCAGCACCCGCCGCGCCCAATCCCGGTTGAAAGCATGGAGGCATTCCCCAATGCGCGTCCCCCCCGACCAGTCCATCACCGTCCGCCCCACCTCCTGCAACGCCTGATCCAGATCCCGATAGCGCAGGCAACGGGTGATGCGGGTGAGGCGGGTGCCGAAGACGAAGGTCTCCACCTGGCGTCGAGTATGGCTCAGGGCATGGAGGAAATGGAGGAGCATACGAGCATAGCGTTCCATGGAACCGCTGATATCGCACAACACCACCAGCGGCCGGGGCTTGCGTTTGCGGGCCCGCCAGAGCAGGCGCACCCATTCCCCATAATGACGCAGGCTCCGCCGCACCGTTCGCCGGAGGTCCAGATGGTCCCCCTTCGGTCCGGGGCGGAGACGGCGAGTCTCCCGCTCGTGAATCCGCCAGCGCAGGCGAGCCATCAGCCGGCGGGCGATCTGGATCTCCTCTTCGGAGAACCGCTCGAACTGCTTCCGGCGCAGGATCTCAATCGGGCTGTAGGTCATGGCCCGGTCGGCCAGGACCATCGGAGGGGCCTCGGGGTTTTCCGGATGCGGCCCCGGGGAAGATGAATGCCCCACCTCCGCCGGGCGAGGTCGGTTCTCCCGTCGACGGATGGGGCCGAGGGCGGTGGAGAGAAGGCCGGGCGGGAGCTGGCCGCCCATCAGCGGATTACGCCAGAACCAGTGGAAGATCCGATTGAAGGTTTCCAGGTCCTCCCGGCGGCAGATCAGCGTGCAGCGCGCTGCATGGTAAAAAGCCTCCCGATCACCCAGGGGGATCCACTCCAGCGCCCGCACCAGGGCCATCATCTGGCCCGGGGTGATCGGCACCCCAGCCGCCCGCAACGTGCGGCCGAAACGGATCAGATGATGAAGGAGATAGCCGGGCATCCGGCTCCTTTGTATAATGATGCTGAAGATATGGAAACGTGGGAAGATGATAAAATGCCGGTGGCCGTTTGGTCGCCGCCCAGGAGTTATATCCAGCCTTAGCAAGGATCAGAGATCCGATTGCCGGAGGAACAGATGAGCCCTGTAGAGCTGGAAAAGGAATTGCGCGACCTGAAAGAGCGAGTAGAGCGTTTGGAACAGATGGTCGCCCATGCGCTTCAGGGACAACGCCCTCAGAGTCAGCCTCCTGCAGTCGAAGCCTTTATTGAAGATCTTCGACAAAAGGGGCTTCTGATTACCTCGCCTCCCACCATTCTGGCGAGCGCTCTGCGATGGCGATCCTTGCCTTCTGAAATCCAGGAAATGATCCGCCAGGAGGCGGATCACCTTCCGCCGGGCCTCACAGCCAGCGAGCTCATTTTGCAGGATCGGCGTTAATCGATGGACTTCTATCATCTGGATTCCAGCGCTCTGGTAAAGCACTATATTAGAGAACCAGGCAGCTCCTGGATTCGGGCTCTGGTTCAATCCCCGGAGCACCACATTTGGATCTCTGAGTTAACGATTGTGGAGATCGCTGCTGCTTTCGGCCGCCTCTATCGTGAAGGAAGAATTCGTGAATCCGTATGGCAGGGTTTGCTCGATCAGTTTATGGCGGATATCGCTTCCGGACGTTACAATATCCTGCGCACGCTGGTTGAGGACTTTTTCAACGCCGTGTTCTTAACTCGCCGTCATCCCTTAAGGGCTGGAGATGCCATTTCCTTAACGAAGTCATATGGTTCCGCCCGCCGCCATCTCTGCCTGCAGCGTCGCCTTCGCTAATAGATCCCGCGCGATCTCCCCCCGCACCTTGAGCACATCGTCCTGATATTTGAGCAACACCCCCAGGGTTTCATCGATTACTGTCGGGTCCAGCTCCGTCTGATCCAGCGCCAGCAAAGCCGCCGTCCAGTCCAGGGTCTCCGCCACACCGGGGAGCTTGTAGAGATCCAGCCGGCGTAGCTCCTGAACGAAAGCCACGATCTGGCGAGACAGGCGCTCAGGGGCCTCGGGGATCCGCGTTCGGACGATCTGGAGTTCCTTCTCAAAGGATGGATAATCGATCCAGAAATAGAGGCAACGCCGCTTGAGGGCGTCGTGGATCTCCCGCGTCCGGTTGGAGGTGATGACCACCACCGGCGGCTGCTCCGCCCGCACCGTCCCGATCTCCGGGATGGTGATCTGCCAGTCGGAAAGCAATTCCAGCAGGAAGGCTTCGAACTCCTCATCCGCCCGATCCAGCTCGTCGATGAGCAGCACCGGTGGACGCCCGTTCTTCGCCTCGAGGGCCTGCAGGAGAGGCCGCTTGATCAGGAAGGCGGGGCTGAAGATCTGCTGACGGATGCGGATCTCATCCCGCTCCCCGGTCGCCTCCAGCATCCGGATCTGCAGGATCTGGCGGGCGTAGTCCCACTCATAGACGGCGCTATGGATGTCCAACCCCTCATAGCACTGGAGTCGGATCAGTTCTGTCCGAAGCATGTCCGCCAGGACCTTCGCGACCTCCGTCTTGCCCACCCCGGGCTCGCCCTCCAGAAACAGCGGCCGGCCCAGGCGCAGAGCCAGGAAGATCGCGGTGGCCAGTCCACGCTCGGCGATATAGCGATGGGCCTGCAGGGCCTCGATCACCTCATCGATAGAGCGGGGGAACACGGACGCCTCCATCATGGAATGGAAAACCTTCTGCCCCTCCCTCAATGCGTCAGTGGTGAGAGACCTGGGGAAGGTCAGCTGCATGGTCTTTTCTTATTTTAGCGCAGATCAGCGAAACTCTGTTTTTAGCTCTCTGGGGTTTAAGGGCGAGCCGGGCACCTTTGATGCCCGGCTCGCCCCCGGAATGCTCTGGCTCATGTCGGCTCTGAAGTGAAGCGAGAGCTCCATCCGGGCTTCCGAACGCCCCGAGAAACCGGTCTTGATCTCCGGTCCATCATCCCGGGAATCCGGGAAGGATCGACAGCCCCCCCAAATCGGTTTCGAGCCTGGGGCGATCATTGGGTCGTTGCCCTTTATCAGGGGTCCTGGGAAGGAGATGACATGCAGAGCCGGTGCATCGGGCGGAGCATGGCGGAAGCGATGGGGACTAAAAAGGGTCGGCGCGGCTGCGGAGGGCGGCCGCGCCAACCCCATGATTCGATCGGCTTCCCCGCTGGTGAGGGGGCAAGGAGGCCCCCTTTCAGGAAACCGGCGCTCTTACCCCGCCCGTTCAGCCGCCCGCAATAGGGCCCGGCGGGTCAGCACGGCGCACAGATGGGCCCGGTAAGCCGCCGAGGCAAAGGGATCGCTCAACAGGCCCTCCGGGCTCACCATGTTCTCGGTCGCCGCCCGCACCGTCGCCTCATCCAGCCGCTTGCCGGCCAGTGCTTGCTCCACATTGGTGGCCCGGAAGGCCCTGGGGGCTGCGCCGGTGATGCCGATTCGCGCTTCTCGACAGATCCCATTCTCCACCCGGACCACCACGGCCACCCCCACCACAGCGTAGCGGGAGGCCGGATGCGGGAACTTCTCATAGGCCCAGCCTGTTCCCTTGCCCAGGACCGGCACGTGGACCTCGGTGAGGATCTCGCCGGGCTGAAGGGCGGTGGTCAGCATCCCCAGGAAGAATTCATCGGCGGCGATCATCCGCTCTCCGCCCGGCCCCACTGCCTTCATCGTCGCCCCCAGGGCCAGCATCGCCGCCGGGTAGTCCGCCGCCGGATCCGCATGGGCCAGGCTCCCACCGATGGTCCCCATATTGCGCACCGGTGGATCCCCAATGTGGGCGGCCACCTCGGGAAGGAGTGGGCACCACTGCTTCAGCTCCTCCGAGAACTCCACCTCACGGTGGGTGGTCAGCGCCCCGATGACCACTGTCCCATCTGCCCGGCGGATCCCCTTCAGCTCTGCGATGCGCCCGATATCGACCAGCGCCGGCGGGTTCGCCAGCCGGAGCTTCATCAGAGGGATCAGGGAATGCCCGCCGGCCAGCACTTTCGCTTCCGGATGCTGTCGCAGGAGGTTCAGGGCCTCCTGAAGGGTCATCGCCCGATAGTAATTGAAGGACGCCGGATACATTGTCCCCTCCTCTCCGATAGGATGGGAGCGGAGGGCAGGAAAGGCTCCTGGCCCTTCCCGCCCGGTGCGATCAGGCCGCGCGGGCCTCTCGAATCGCCCGCCAGATCTTCTCCGGGGTGAGCGGCATATCGATGTGCCGGATCCCGAACGGCGTCAGGGCGTCCATAACCGCGTTGACCACGGCGGCAGTCGCCGCGATGGTGCCCGTCTCCCCGATCCCTTTCACTCCCAGCGGGTTGTGCGGGCACGGCGTCACGGTGTGGTCGATCTCGAAGGAAGGCAGATCGTCGGCCCGCGGGAGGGCATAGTCCAGCAGGGAGGCGGAGAGGAGCTGGGCGTTCTCGTCATAGACCGCGCCCTCCAGCAACGCCTGGCCAATCCCCTGGGCAATGCCGCCGTGGACCTGGCCTTCCGCGATCAGCGGGTTGATGATCCGCCCCGCGTCGTCCACGGCCACATAGCGCAGGATCTTCACCTTCCCGGTCTCCGGATCCACGTCCACCACCGCGATATGGGTGCCGAAGGGGAAGGTGAAGTTCTTGGGGTCATAGAAGGAAGAGGCCTCCAGCCCCGGCTCCAGGCCCGGCGGGTAGTTGTGGGCCAGATACGCCTGGAGGGCCACTTCCTGGAAGGTCTTGAAGCGATCCGGCACGCCTTTCACGTAGAACTTGCCGTCCTCGAAGACCACGTCCTCCTCCGCCGCCTCCAGCAGATGGGCGGCGATCTTGCGGGCCTTCTCCTTGATCTTCTGGAGGCTCAGGACGATGGCGCTGCCGCCCACCGGGGCGCTGCGGCTGCCGTAGGTCCCCATCCCGAAGGGGACGCTCCCGGTGTCCCCGTGGATGATCTCCACATCCTCGATGGGGATACCCAGCTCGTCGGCCACGATCTGGGCGAAGGCGGTCTCATGGCCCTGGCCGTGGGTGTGGGAGCCGGTGTAGACCGTCACTTTCCCGGTGGGATGCACGCGGACCAGGGCGCTCTCCCACAGGCCGGCCTGGGCGCCCAGGGAGCCGACGACCTGCGAGGGGGCGATGCCGCAGGCCTCGATGTAGCAGGAGAAGCCGATGCCGATGTAGCGGCCCTGCTTCCGCAGCTCCTCCTGCTGCTGGCGCAGCTCTTTGTAACGGATAACTTCCAGCGCCTTGTTCAGGGCGCCCTCATAATTGCCGCTGTCGTACTGGAGGGCCACCGGCGTCTGGTAAGGGAATTTATCCGGCGGGATGAAGTTCTTTCGCCGGAACTCCGCCGGGTCCTCCCCCAGCTCCCGGGCCATCACATCCATCAACCGCTCCACCACATACGTGGCCTCCGGCCGCCCGGCCCCCCGGTAGGCGTCCACCGGCGTGGTGTGGGTGAAGACCCCCGTCACCTCGCAGTAGATGGTCGGGATCTCATACTGGCCGGAGAGCAGGGTGCCGTAGAGGTAGGTGGGGATCGCCGGAGCGAAGGTGGAAAGGTAAGCGCCCAGGTTGGCGATGGTCTTCACCCGCATCCCCAGGATCTTCCCTTTCTCATCCACTGCCAGCTCGGCCTCGGTGATGTGATCGCGGCCGTGGGCGTCGCTCACAAAGCTCTCCCGCCGCCGCGCCGTCCACTTCACCGGCCGGCCCACCTGCTTGGTCGCCCAGGTGACGATGGTTTCCTCCGGGTAAACGAAGATCTTGCTGCCGAAGCCTCCGCCCACATCCGGGGAGATCACCCGCAGCTTGTGCTCCGGGATCCCCAGGACGAAGGCGGCCAGGAGCAGCCGGTGGACATGGGGGTTCTGGCTGGTGACCCAGAGGGTGTATTCGTCGGTGGCGGGGTTATACTGGGCCATCGCCGCCCGGGGCTCGATGGCGTTGGGGATCAGCCGCTGGTTGACCAGCTCCACCTTCACCGTCCGATGGGCCCGGCGGAAGGCCTCGTCGGTCTTTTCTCGATCGCCGATGGACCACCGGAAGCAAACGTTGTCCGGGGCCTCATCGTGGACAGCGGGGGCGCCGGGCTGGAGGGCCTTCGCCCCGTCGGCCACCGCCGGCAGCGGCTCGTATTCCACCTCGACCAGCTCCGCCGCATCCTCCGCCGTGTAGCGATCCTGCGCGATCACCACCGCCACGATCTCCCCCACGTGGCGGACCTTATCCACAGCCATCGGGTAATGAGGCGGAAGTTTCATCCCGGGGAGCAACCAGCCGCATGGGAGGGACTTCACGCCGCTGTCCACCATATCCTTCCCGGTGAACACCGCGATCACCCCGGGATGTTGCAGCGCTTTCTCCTTATGGATGGCCTTAATCCGGGCGTGGGCGTGGGGACTGCGCACCATCGCCGCGTAGACCAGGCCGGGCAGGGCCAGGTCATCCACATACGTGCCGCGCCCGGTGATGAAGCGCGGATCCTCCCGCCGTTTCATCGCCACACCGAAATAGCGCGTCGCCATCGCCGCCCTCCTTTTCCGGATGGAAAGTGCTACACGAATTCGTGCGGCACCTTAATAAGTCAGGAAACCGATGCGAATCGAACGGGTGGGGCTCAGGCCTGCACGCGGAGCTTCTCCGCCGCGTAGCGCACGGCCCGGACGATGTTGTGGTAGCCGGTGCAGCGGCAATAGTTGCCCTCCAGCGCGTGACGGATCTCTTCATCGGTCGGGTTGGGGTTCCGCTGCAGGAGGTCGTACGCCGCGAGGATCATGCCGGGGGTGCAGAAGCCGCACTGGAGGCCGTGCATCTCCCAGAAGCCTTCCTGGAGCGGATGGAGCTGCCCATTCCGCGCCAGGCCCTCGATGGTGGTGATCTGCGCGCCATCGGCCTGGACCGCGAAGACCGTGCACGACTTCACGGCCTTCCCATCCATCAGGACCACGCAGGCGCCGCACTGGCTGGTGTCACATCCCACGTGGGTCCCGGTCAGCCCCAGGACCTCCCGGATGAAATGCACCAGGAGCAGCCGGGGCTCCACCTCCCGCTGATAGACCTGGCCGTTCACCGTGACCGTCACCGGAACTTTCATGGGCCCCTCCTCGACTGAGAATAGTAGGGCAACTGCTCGCAGTTGCCCTACCTTTTTCACGTTTCACGAGGAAGTGAGCTGGGCTTCCAGGTTCTTCAGGCCCTGGTTCACCAGCATCTGGGCGGTGGGCTCCAGAAGCCGGGCCCCCATGCTCATCAGCAGCCCGGTCACCGTGGCCTCACCCTCATAATGCATCACAGTTTCCCCATTATCCGCCGTAAGGTCAATCGTGCCACGGGCATCCACCGTCCCCTGCGGGCCCTGAGCCTGGATGCGGATGCGGTAATGGTTGGGAGGATCGATCTCGGAGAGGGTGATGCGGGCTTTATAGCGACCGCTGATAGGCCCGATGCCCAGGCGCATCTCCGCCTCATACACATCGTTGCCGATGGGCTCCAGGCGCTCCACT
This sequence comes from Candidatus Thermoflexus sinensis, assembly GCA_016842045.1. GTDB lineage: Bacteria > Chloroflexota > Anaerolineae > Thermoflexales > Thermoflexaceae > Thermoflexus > Thermoflexus sinensis. The sequence continues at coordinate 16,683 of JAEVEY010000174.1, forward strand.
CCGGGGAGGAGGCGGGCGATCACCTGAGGATTCATCAGGGCCCCCCAGACCCGGTCAATGGTTGTCTGAAACCGATAGGACCCCTTCAGCCGCATCGAGGCGCTCACAGGAGAGGATGTCTTCGGAAGGTATTTACGATTATACTGAAGACAATAATCCCTGTCAAGACATGAGGGCTTGCGTGCGGAAAGAATCCTTATGCGGACCAATTTGGGAAATATATAACAAAATCGCGACATCTTGCGCAAATACTGGATAGGGGGGCAGCAGGATGGAGCCCCGGTTTTTCGATGGTACAGGCCGCTGAAGGCACCGGACCAGCCCAAAAGGAACGGGGTCCTTCTCCCTGTGCTCCAAAGGGCCGCAGGGAGAGGGCCCATGGATCGGGGTCGGGTGGGGCGATCCGGCGCGAATCGACGGAGCGCCGAACTTGTGCTATAACACCGGGATGCCCGAGAAAGCTCGCTGATAGGAGGTTCTGAAATGCAGATTGAGATCCGGATCGGCGCGATTCAGGAGGTGGAAGCGGATGCGATAGTGGTGAACCTGATGGAGGGCGTCACGACCCCCGGGGGAGCGACGGCGGCAGTCGATCGGGCGCTGGAGGGGCGGATCTCCCGGGTGCTGGCCGCCGGCGATTTCCGCGGCCGCCTGGGGGAGACCCTTGTTCTTTACACCGATGATCGGATCCCGGCGCCCCGTGTGATCCTGGTCGGGCTCGGGCCGGAAGCCTCCTTCAATGCGGAGAAGGTCCGTCACGCCGCGGCCGCCGCCGCCCAGCGTGCTCGGGAGCTGAAGGTGCGACGGCTCGCCACCGTAGTCCATGGGGCCGGCCGCGGTGGCCTGTCGCCGGAGGAAGCGGCCCAGGCCACCGTGGAGGGCACGCTGCTGGGCCTTTACACCTATCAGCGAAAGAAGGAGAACGCCGAGCGACAGGGACCGGAGGTGCTCCGGCTGGTGGAGTTCGACGCGACGAAGGAAGCGGCGATCGCGGCCGGGGCCCGTCGCGCGGAGATCCTCGCCCGCTTCGTGAACCGGGTTCGGGATTGGGTGAACGAACCCGGGTCGGATATGACCCCCCGACGTCTGGCGGAAGAGGTCCTGGGGCTGGCTCACGAGGTCGGCATACGGGCGCAGGTCCTGAACGAGCAGCAGATCGCCGCGCTGGGGATGGGCGCCCTGACCGCGGTCTCCCGGGGCAGCGAGGAGCCGCCCCGATTCATTATCCTGGAATACGCTCCAGATGGCCGCCTGGAGCGGCCGGTGGTCCTGGTGGGGAAGGGGATCACCTTCGATAGCGGGGGCCTGAATCTGAAAAGCGAGGAAGGGATGGCGACGATGAAAGGGGATATGGCCGGTGCCGCGGCGGTGTTGGGCGCCACCCTGGCCGCCGCCGCCCTCCAGCTCCCGGTCCCGGTGGTCGCCCTGGCGCCAGCCTGTGAGAACATGCCCTCCGGCAAGGCTTATAAGCCCGGAGACATCCTGCGTGCTCTCAACGGCAAGACCATTGAGATCGTGAACACCGACGCGGAGGGCCGTTTGATCCTGGCCGATGCCCTCTCCTACGCAGCCCGCTACAATCCCCGGGCAGTCATCAATGTAGCGACCCTGACCGGGGCCGCGATCATCGCCCTGGGGCAGGATGTGGCGGCCGCCCTCTTCTCGGATAACGAAGAGCTGGCCGCGGCGCTGCTGCGGGCCGCAGAGGCGACCGGCGAACGCCTGTGGCGCATGCCGCTGTGGGAAGATTACCTGGAGCGGATCAGGAGCGATGTGGCGGATGTGAAGAACAGCGGTGGCCGCTATGGTGGGCTGGGGACCTCCGCCATGTTCCTCAAGCAGTTCGCCCCGGATGGTGTCCCCTGGGCCCATCTGGATATCGCGCCGATGGATATGGCGGAGAAGGCACGGGGATACGTGCCGAAGGGAGGAACCGGATACGGCGTGCGCCTGCTGGTGCGCTATCTGGAGGACCCGAAACCATAGGTTAAGGCTCGGCTGCCTTCAGCGATGCCCTGATCCCCGAAACGATGTTCTCTTCCTCCCCGTCGCCCAAAAGGCGGCGGGGAGGAAGGTGTCTCCCATCCGCAAAGGACCTGCCCCGGAAGACGCGTTGCCGCAGCTGTGAGAGAGTGTCCGAACATTTGCTTAATGCGGCGGAGCGGAGTCTTTCCTGTTCGTAGTAGGGCACGCCAGTGCCCGTTCTCTTTTTGTAAGCGCCCGTGACGGGCACTCCGCTTCGCTCCGTGCCCTACTACGAACAAAGGGCTTTTCCTGTTCGTAGTAGGGCACGTCAGTGCTCGTCCTCTTT
>JAEVEY010000174.1:19116-21443 GCA_016842045.1 Candidatus Thermoflexus sinensis
CGCTTCGTGCCCGACGATGAACAGGTGGTCAGACGTCTGGCACGCATCCATCCTCATCGCCCATCATCGAATTGATGGTGTTAACAATGATCCGATCTCCGGCCTCTCCTCACAACCCTGAGGCGCGAGAACGAAGGAGGTGATGGGTCTGGGAGCGTGTCGAAGGCGCGCCTTCAGACCCATCACCCCTGAATGAGGCTTGTTCCTCGGATTGCGTCCGGTTTCTCTTGACAGATCCCCCATTTCGCTTTAATCTCTACCAGGTAAAGCGCTTTATCAAACCGCTTGAGGGAAATACGTATGGGAAAGATTTATCTGGCGCTGGCCTTCCACAATCACCAGCCTGTGGGGAATTTTGATTGGGTCTTTGAGGAAGCGTATCGCCGCGCTTATGAGCCGATGATCGCGGCCCTGGAGCGCCATCCAGGGGTCCGGGTGGCTCTCCATTACACCGGGCCGCTGCGGGACTGGTTGCGGGAGCACCGGCCGGAGTTCTTCCCTCGAATCCGTCGCCTGGTGGAGCGAGGCCAGGTGGAGATCATGGCCGGGGCCTATTATGAGCCGATCCTGGCGGTGATCCCCGATGAGGATAAGGAGGGTCAGATCCGCAAACATATCGAGGCGGTGCGTGAGGATTTCGGGACATCGCCGGTGGGTTTCTGGCTGGCGGAGCGGGTGTGGGAGCCGCATCTGCCCCGCACCCTGGCGCGCATGGGCCTTCAATACACCATCGTGGATGACACCCACTTTAAGTGGGTCGGGTTGACCGATGAGGATCTCTTCGGCTATTACGTGACCGAGGAGCTGGGATATCCTCTGAGGATCTTTGGCACCTCCAAGCATCTGCGATACACGATCCCCTGGGCCTCTGTCCCCGAGGTGATCGACTGGCTGCGGGAGCAGGCGGAGCGGCCACTCCCGCCCGGCGCCCCGCCCCGGGTGGCGGTGATGGGAGACGATGGGGAGAAGTTCGGCCTGTGGCCGGGGACGGATCTCCATTGCTGGGATCGGGGGTGGATCGAGGACTTCTTCACGGCTATTGAGGAGAACGCCGACTGGCTGATCTCGATCCCCCCCGGCGAATACGCGATGCGCTTTCCCCCGCTCGGCCGGGTTTACCTCCCCACAGCCTCCTACGATGAGATGAGCGAGTGGGCTCTGCCCCCTGAGGCCTCGGCGGAGCTCACGGATCTCAAACATCGGCTGCAGGCGGAGGGCCGATGGGATCTCCTCCGGTTCATCCGGGGAGGGTTCTGGCGGGTCTTCCTGGCCAAATACCCGGAGGTCAACCAGATGCACAAAAAGATGCTCTGGGTCAGTCGGAAGGTTCACGCTCTCCCGGATCCGGCGCGGCGGGCGGAGGCCCTCGATCACGTGTGGGCGGGCCAGTGCAATTGCCCTTACTGGCATGGGGTGTTCGGTGGCATCTATCTGTTCCACATCCGCGAGGCGAATTACCAGCACCTGATCACCGCTGAAGCCATCGCCGATGAAGCCCGCTATGGGGAAGGGCCCTGGGCTTACGTGGAGCGCCTGGATTTCGATGGGGATACGCAGGAGGAGATCGTGATCGGGACGCCGGATCAGTGGCTCCTGATCAGCCCTCATCTGGGCGGTCAGATCCTGGAATGGGATCGTCGGGACGCGGCGCTGAACATGTTGAACGGGATGACCCGACACCGGGAGGGCTACCATCGAGTGCTCCAGGAGGCGGCGGCCCGGGGGGAGATCGTGCTGGCCGGCCAGGAAGGTCGCGTGGAGAGCATTCATACGCATCGGGTGCGGGTGAAGGAGATGGGCCTGGAAGAGCGGCTGATTGTGGACTGGTATCGGCGGACCGGGCTGATCGATCATTTCATGGCGCCAGACACCTCGCTGGATGCGTTCTACCGGGCTCAGCATGTCGAATGGGGGGATTTCATTAATCAGCCTTACACGCTGGAGGCCTGCCAGGAGGAGCCCCATCCCTGGCTGGTCCTCCGCCGCGATGGCCATGTATGGGATCCGGAGGGACCAAAGCCCATGCGCCTGGAAAAGACCCTGGAGGTCCTTCCGGACCGGCCGATCCTCCGGGTCTCTTATCGTCTGATCCCCATGGGGCTTTCTCCCATTCACGTTCGGTTCGGCGTCGAGGTGAACTGGGGTATGTCCGGGGGCGACAGCGAGAAAGCATACACGGTGTGGCCGGATGGGGAATTGCGCCCTTTCGCAACACTGGAGGAGCTTCCGGAATCCGACGAGCTGGCCATCGTCCATGAGTGGTGGGGGCGGGTGGTGATCCGCCTGAGCCGGCCAGCCGCCTGGTGGCAATTCCCGGTGGAGGCGAT
>JAEVEY010000174.1:22034-32542 GCA_016842045.1 Candidatus Thermoflexus sinensis
TGATCGGAGCATTGCTCGGGCTTGGTGCAGCCTGTGTTCCCCAGCGCGCATCGCCCACGCGGCTGGTGATCGCCGTGCAGCCTACCCTCACGGCCGCGGAGGTTCAGGAGAAAGCCCGGCCGCTGGAGCAGTATCTGGAACAGCGTCTGGGGCCGGGTGTGGATGTGGAGATTTATGTTCCCCTCAGCCAGGCCGGGGTGGTGGAGGCGCTGCGCTTCGGCCAGGCCCACGTGGCCTTCATGGGTCCCTTCGCAGGGCTCCTGGCGGTAGAGCGGGCGAACGCCCAGGTGGTCCTGGCGGAAGTGCGGGAGGTTATCCATGATTCCCAGAAGACGGAGGCCACGTATTATTACTCCTACTGGGTGGTCCCGAAGGACAGCCCGTATACTTCCATAACGGATCTCAAGGGCAAACGGGCCTGCTTCCCCAGCACGATCTCGACCTCCGGCTACATCGGGCCGATGGCCCGGTTGATCGAGCTGGGGTTGCTGCCGGAGCCTCCGGAGGGACGGGAGGTCGATCCCAGGGCCTTCTTCGGCCAGGTGCTCTTCGCCGGCGGCTACAGCCAGTGCTGGGAGGCTTTGAAGGCCGGGCAGGTGGATGTCACGGTGATCGCCGGGGATGTGCCGGAGAAGCTGTATCAGGAGGTCCTGGCGAACACGCGGGTGCTGGAGCGACAGGGGCCGCTGCCCTCCCACGTGGTCGTGGTGAGCCCGGCCCTTCCGGAGCCCCTGCGTTCGAAGGTGATCGATGCCCTCATGGGCCTGAGCGCACCGGAATACCGGAGCCTGATGCGCCAGTTCATCTCCGGGATCTTCGTGGGGTTCCAGCGGACGGATGCCCAGACCCATCTGGGGACTCTTCGCGAGTATGTGAAGCGCACCCATATCGCGTTCTCGGAGCGGATCGCACCATAATTCGGCCGAGTGTTCGGGCGGCGGGGCGGGCATCTTCGTCGCCCATCCCGCCACCTCCTTTGCAAACGCCTGCTGTGAATGCCATGGGATTTCTGCAGTCCGGGTTTGCAACCAGGCATGGCGGTTTCTGGAATCTCGAAACTGATCCCGAGGGATCTCGAATGACACAACCCTGGATCACTCTGCGCTCCGAAGAGACGCTGACCCTCTCCGCACCTGCGGTGGTGGTCAAGGACCTCTGGTTCGCTTACCGGGAGGGGGAATGGATCCTGCGAGGGGTGGATCTTCAGATCCCCGCTGGAGGATTCTGGGCCATCATGGGGCCGTCCGGCGCGGGCAAGACCACCCTCATGCGGATCCTGGCTGGACTGCTGCCGTTCTCGCGAGGCCAGGTTCTCCTCCTGGGGCATCCGTTGCGAGGGAAGCCGGAGCCGGCGCTGCGTCGGCTCATCGGCTATATCCCGCAGCAGCTGGGGCTGGTGCGGGGCCTGACGGCGCTGGAGAACGTGCTCCTGGGATCCCTGGCCCGTCATGATGGATGGCGGACTGCCCTGGGGTTTTTCCCCCGTGCAGAGATCGAGCGGGCCATGGCGTTGCTGGAGATGCTGGATCTGGCGGACAGGGCCCATGAGAAAGTGTTCCGTCTCAGTGGAGGAGAGCGCCAGCGCGTCGCCATCGCCCGCACGCTGATGCAGGATCCTCAGCTGATCCTGGCGGATGAATTCGTCTCCGACCTGGATCTCCCTCGAGCCGCCCAGGTGCTGGCCCTTGTCCATCGTCTGGTCCGGGAAAGGGGCCTGACCGTCATCCTGAACCTCCATGAACTCCAGCTGGTTCAGGAGTTCGCGGATCATGTGGTGATCCTGAAAGAGGGCCGGATGGTTTTCGAAAGCCCGGCTCCGGATCTAACCTGGCCGTTGTTCCGGGAGATTATGGAGGGGGAGCATGAGATTTCATCAGAAATCACCCAGGAGTTGCGCCGTTGATCTTCTCCCCGGGCCTTTGGGGGAAGGGTCCTGGATCCCCTTCGGATAGAGGTTAACGGCGTAAGTCCTGCTCGATTCCCATGAGGGCGATCGAAATGAGCGCGAAGCGTTTGGCTGTTCGTGGAACATGGCAAAGCCTGGAATGGCGCCGGTGGCGGGAGCTATGGTTCAGCCTGGGGCTGGTGGCCCTGCTGGCCTGGCTGTTGAACGGGATGGGGTTTTTCGAAGCGGGACGTTTGATTCAGGGGACTTCCAATCTGGCCCGCTTCGTTCAGGAGATGTTCCCACCCGATGTCCGGATCCTGCCCACGATCGCCGGCGCCCTCCTGGAAACCCTGCAGATGGCGTTCGCCGGGACCCTGCTGGGGTTCCTTCTCTCCTTTCCTCTCGGCGTGCTGGGGTCCCGCACGCTGTTCCCGGCAGGCGTGGTGGTCATCGTTCGCTTCCTGATCGCAGCCATTCGAACCGTGCCCTCACTGCTGTGGGCGGTGCTGATGGTCATTGTGGTGGGCCTGGGGCCTCTGGCGGGAACCCTGGCGCTGGCCTTATACACTGTGGGCTATCTGGCCAAGCTCTACGCGGAGCTTTTCGAAGCGATCGATCCGGAGATCCTGGAGGCGATGCGAGGGGTGGGCGCCAGGCGCCGCCATCTGATCCGCTTCGTCCTCTGGCCGGAGAGCGCCAATGCGATCCTCAGCCAGCTGCTCTTCATGCTGGAATATAACGTGCGGGCCTCTACCGTCCTGGGCCTGGTGGGCGCCGGGGGGATTGGGTTTTATATGCAGGCTTACCTGGGCATGATGGCCTATTCCCGTCTGACGACGGTACTCCTGGCGGTGCTTCTTCTGGTGATCAGCATGGATGTGCTGAGCGCCTGGCTTCGACGGCGTTATCTGCTCCATCCATAGGGTTTGCCCGGCTTGCTTCGCTGGTGCCCGGCCAGATCAAACTCAGGGCGAGTCACCCCTTTTCGTGGGTCGGGCCGCCTTGAACGGCCCGCATCTCACAAAAAAGAGCCCGAGATTTCTTCCTTACCTCAATGGAAAAATCAGGGAAAGACTGGTTGCGTAAGCCCGGAAGAAGGGCTTTTTAAGATCAGGAAGGTCGCCAGAGACGGCCTTCCTGAGCCCCAAAAGGTTTTTTTATCTCTCTTCCCACGCCCCGCAGTCCCTCCATTCCGGTAAGGACGACTTTCCCGTGCGGAATTTTCACGGATGTAGGCCACCTGATCAGAAGGAGGGATTTTTTCCACCGCGTGATGTCCTCATCTCGATGCTTCGGCGTGGCCATCCACGGCTCTTTGGGTCGTGGGAAGATAAAAGGGAGCAGGGCAATGACACAACACATTTGAAGGAACTTTTGTACATCATGAAATCATTGTCCCAGAAATGCACGCCCATCTCGGCCTTTTCGCCATCCATTCCGCTTGCGTCGATCCTTTCAGACAAGCTTGAGAACCCGGATTGCTAAAGGGCCAGAAAAGGAAGGGGATCTCGTGCTTGCCCACGGATCGTGAGATGCTTGCAACTCGATTTGACTCAATTTGGAATTTGCGATATAGTTTATCCGTAGGGCTTTGAACAGATCAGGCTATGCTCTTACAATCTTAACGATCTTTGTTTAGGATCTGAGGCCTGGCTCTCTTCTCCCTGCGCCGACTGGTGGCATGGGGAGAAAGAGGTTAAAGGGTCTGGGGTGCACCCTCAGGCCTCTCCATGATCGGTTATCGCCTACGATGGGCGCACTACGGAATCTTTCAATATCTGCAACAGGAGGTTTCTCGATGAAAGAGATTCTGGAAAGTCGAATCAGTCTGCTTCGATCCCAGCTGGCCGATGTGGAGCAACGGCGGGAATATATCCAGGCCCAGTTGCGGTTGCTGGAGGACATCGCGGAGCTTATCGAGAAATATCCTGCTCTGGGCGAAGGGCTGATTGGCCTGTTCCGACAGACCACGATGCCCCGACGTCGCCGCACCCGGGAGCTGGTGAATAACATTGTGGAAGTGCTGAAGGCCGCGCCCCAGGGCATGGAGCTCGAGGAGATCCGCCGGGCGCTGATGGATCGAGGGCTTCAGGTTCCAGGGAAGGACCCGCAAATGCAGCGGGCCCGGTTAACGCTGATCTTCCGCAAGAACCAGGATCTGTTCCAGCGGGTTCGACGGGGGGTTTATCGGTTGAAGGTATAAATCCTTTCCTGCAGCCCTCCGGGCGGAGATTTTGGGGCGGGGAAGGCCGCCGCCCATGGTGGCCCTCCCTGCCCCAAAAAGCCCCTGGAGAGATGGTGGGGGGTCCTCCCGCCGCACCGTGCTTTCATCTCTGCTCCTCGGAGGGACCCCCGGTCCAGTTGACGAAAGTTTGGATTTCCTCGCGCAGCGCTCCTCGCAGCAACTGCCGCTCGATCCCCTCCAGGGGAAGCTCCGAAAGATCCGAGGCCTGAAGCAGACGCTCTCCAGTGGTCAACAGGAATGTGAACCGATGCCAGCGGCGGCTGGTCACGGGACGGGAGAGCGGCTGCAGGGGGCCCAGTTGCAATAGATAATACAGCTCCTCCGCTCGAGGATGATCCAGCTCCTCCGGAAACAGGTCACGGCGTCGAACCAGCTCATGGCCTCTTAAAGGAGCATAGTAACGAATGGACCAGCGCTCGGGCCCGAAGGCGGCCGTGTAATAGAAGGCGATGAAGTCTACGAAAGGGGCCAGCGGTGGGGCATGACGGATCGGGATGCGATAAGCCCCGTTCTCCTGGATCCATCCCCAGTCCTGTGGGCGGCGCACGACGGCGACGAGCACAATGGCTTCTGGAAAAAGCTCCATGGAGACCCCTGGAGAGCGATGAATGCACTTTTGCGAGTGGGCAGGCCCTCTTTAGCGCCTCGCCTATCCTCAAATCCTCCGTCCGAGGGAATTGGAGGGCTTGTCCGAAGTCCGATCGCTCCGAAAGAAGACCTTATCTGCTACGCCGGGATCACCGCTTCTATAAAGATGATAGACAGATGCAAGGAGACAGTGGGGAAGGAAGCTGACATCGGATAGGAACATGGGTAGCCTGATCCCCACCTGGCCTGTGAAAATGAGGATCACCGCGATAGGGAGCTGTCACAACACATGGATGCGTAAAGCTTACTCCTTACGCGACACGTCTATTCCTCTATTCCTCCTCGAAGACCGTTCCCAGCGCGGCGGGCGGGGAGACCTGAAGGCTCCGGAGGATCCGGAGGGCGAAGCGACGGCTGGACTCGGGGAGGCGAGATAGCGCGGTCTGGACCCACTCGGTGTTGCCCAGGTTGGTCAGCAGCAGGGCGAAGATCATCAGGGGGAACGGCGCCACATTGAGAACCTGGGAGGGGATCCCGGGGAGGCTGGGTTGAAGGACCAGGCTGAGCCACTGGAGCAGGGCGAACAGAAGCGCTCCGAAGGCTCCGCGCACGGGATGCCAGCCCCCGAAGATCGTAATGGCCAGCACGATCCACCCAATCCCATCGATGCCAGAGATCGGCCCCTGCCATCCGCCTTTGAGATCCAGGGTGTAAGCTGCCCCGGCGAACCCGACCAGCGCCCCACCCAGCACAGCATATGTGTATCGAATTCGCGTGACCGGGACCCCGCGCACGAACGCGGCCGGAGGGCGCTCGCCCACACAACGGAGCACCAGCCCCGGATGGGTTCGGAAAATCCATACCCAGGCCAGAGCCACCGTGAGCAGGCTGATGTAAACCACGGGGCTTTGCTGGAACACCAGGGGTCCGAGAACGGGGAGATCCTTCAGCACCGGGATCGGGAGCGCGCCCACCCGAGGGCCTGGCATGCCCATAAAGGGGTTCCCCAGGAAGTAGGCCAGATCCCGCCCCAGCAGGGCCAGCACCAGCCCCACGGCGACCTGGGATTGACGGAGGGTCAGGCTGGCAAAGGCGACCACCAGGGCCATCAGCGCGCCGATGATGGCGCCGGTGAGGAACCCCAGCTCCAGGCTTCCCGTCCGCACCGCGACGGCGAAGCCGGCCATCGCGGCTAACAGCATCGCCCCGTTGACGGAAAGATTCACCACCCCGGCCCGCTCCGAGAACGTCTCACCGACCACCGCGATCAGGAGCGGGGCGGCGGCGGCCAGAACCCCGGCCAGACCGAAGATCCACTCAGGCGTCATCCCCGGTCTCCACTGCGGATTTAGGTTGCCATCGGGCTCGCGCGCCCTGCATCAGCAGCACGAAAAGCACCAGCGCGCCCTGCATCACGCCTGAAAGGGTGGAATCCAGCTTCAGGGTGATGGGAAGCTGGATGCTGCCGATGTTCAGGGCGGCGAAGAAGAAAGCGACCGGGATGGACCACGAGACGCGGTAATTGGCCAGCATCGCCACCAGCAGCCCCAGGTAGCCGTAGCCGCTGGAGATCGGGGGGATCAATCGATGGTAAACCGCAGTGACCTGCACCGCGCCGGCCAGCCCGGCCATCGCCCCGCACCCCAGCAGGGCCAGGAACAGATAGCGGGCCGTTGGCACTCCCAGCAAATGCGCCGCCCGGATATTTTTCCCGATCGCTTTCAATCGAAGCCCGAAATATGTGTTGCGCAACAGCACATAAACCAGCGCGATGCTCAGGAGAGCCAGCAGCAACGCCCAGGGGCTTAACCGGAGGCCCGGGAACACGGGTAGCCACAGGCGTTCCGGGAAAGGTTCCGTGCCGCTCATCGAGCCGATCCCGGGCCGCTTCCAGGGGCCAAAGATCAACCACAGGATCAGCGTAGTGGCCACGAAGTTCAATCCCAGGCCGCCGAAGATCTCATGGACGCCTCCATAAATCTTCAACAGACCCACAAGACCGGCCCAGGCCGCCCCTCCGGCCATCCCGGCCGCCATGGCGAGGATCAGGATCAGCGGGGGCGGGAGGCTGGTATCCTGCAAGGCGCGCATCACCCCGGTGGCGGCGATGGCCCCCAGCATGATCTGTCCCTCCACGCCGATGTTCCATAGCCCGGCCGTGAAGGTGAGCAGGAGACCCGAGGTGGCCAGCATCAGCGGCACCCAGGCCACCAGGATATCGGTGGCGCGCTTCAGAGAGCCGAAGGCCCCCTCCAGCACCTGGCGATAGGCCTCGATAGGGGGAGCTCCAGCGATCAGCAGCACGAGGGTGGTGAACAATAAAGCCATCAAAACCGAGAGGCCCTGAAAGCCGAACTCTATCCATCGAGAAGGGCGAGCGCGAGGGAGAAGGATCTCTTTCATCGCGTCCGTTCGCTCCATTACGGTAAGGGACTTTCTGGAACTGGGGAGGCCGTCGAAAGCGGCCTCCCCACTTTAAAAATTTTGAGATGGGGCGAGGGATATGACAAGCCTTATGGGAGGGGCAGGAACCCTTCTTTCACCATCCCCGCCCGGCGATCATGTGGCCGAGCCGATCCAGCGTGAGCTCCTCCGTGGCCATCGGTTCCGAGATCCGACCGCTGAAGAAGACGATGATCCGATCGCAATATTGCAGGAGCTCCTGGAGGTCGGAGGAGATGACCATCAGGGCTGTGCCTTCCTGCGCCCGTTCCTTCAGCCGTCGCCAGACCCACATGCTGGATTCCACATCCAGCCCGCGCGTGGGATGTTCCAGCAACAGCAGATGAGCGGGCGTTCGGATCAGCGCCAGCAACGTCCGCTGCTGATTCCCGCCAGAGAGCGCTTCCACCATCGTCTCCGGCTTCCCCCGAATATTGAAATCCCGGATCCGGCGCTGGGCCTCCGCGCGCGCTTGCTCCCAGTCGATCAGATAGCGGCCGTTTGGATACACCAGCTGGAAGTGTTCGGTCAGCGTGAGGCCGGGGATCAGGCCTTCTTCCAGTCGGTTGGCAGGCACGAAGAGAACCCCCGCTTCGAGGAAGGCGTGATAGGGCTTCCCCGTGAGATCCTCGCCCCGCACCCGGATGGAGCCCTCCCAGGGGCGGACCAGGCCAGCGCAGGCGCGCATGAACAATTGCTGGCCGCTTCCCTCCATCCCGGCCAGCCCGATGATTTCCCCCGAGCGCACGGTGAGGTTCACCCGGCTCAGCCGGAGGCGATGATCACCCACGACCAGGTCCCGGATCTCCAGAACCGGCTCACCGGGGGGAACAGGCTGGCGTTCCGGCATCGGAATGGGGCGGCCGAACATCATCTCAATCAGACGTTGGGGGGAATACGGCGGTGTCGCCTCCCCGGCCAGGCGACCCTGGCGCAATACAGTGACCCGGTGGCAGAGCTCCTCCACCTCCTCCAGCTTGTGGGTCACAAAGATGATCGTCTTTCCCTCTTCCGCCAGACGACGCAGGGTCTCGAAAAGCCGGACCTTTTGAGGGGCGCTGATGCCCGTCGTGGGCTCGTCCAGGATCAGGACCTGGACCCCCCGCCAGAGAAGGCGAAGCAACTCCAGCTGCTGCCGTTCTCCTACTGTCAGGCGATCCACGCGGGCGTCCGGATCCAGATCGAACCCGAACTGGCCGGCCAGCTCCTGCAACGCCCGTCGGGCCCTCCGGCGATCCAGCCAGAATTCACCTTCGTGGCTCATCATGAAATTATCCAGGACCGACATGGCCGGGAAGTCCATCGGATCCTGGTGGAGCATCCCGATCCCATGGCGGAGGCCCTCCGCCGGGGAGGCGAAACGAATGGGCTTTCCATCCAGGAAGATGTCCCCCCGATCGGGCCGCAGGTAGCCGGAGAGGATTTTCATCAGGGTCGTCTTGCCCGCCCCGTTCTCCCCGAGAAGACCGTGGATGGTGCCTGCTTCCACCGTGAGGCTGACATCCTGAAGCGCCCGCACGGGCCCGAACGATTTGTAGATATGACGCATCTCCACTTTCATAATCATTCCCTGAGGCAGGGAAGGTTGGGAATGACATGGCAAGCAGCAAAGCTGCTCAACATGCCATCTCAAAACTTCCAGCTTGACAACGCATATTGGGTATTTTACAAGACCTTCGGGTCAGGAGGGAGAAAAAGCAATCTTAAGGTTATGCGGATCGCCTTCAGCGACCGGCATAGCCTATAACCCACAGGAAAGGATCTGCCCTGGATCCTCGAAATCGGGCAGGACGCCACCGGCTGGCAACAGAGCAGGTTGTGGGCAAGGAACAAGAGGGGGCGGTTCCCAGGCCGCCCCCTCTTCAGCATGATATATCCCTCACTCCATCCCCTGCCTATCCAGTCGGGACGCTCTGGCCCTCCATCCCCTCTAACAGCTGCGGGAGATACCAGATTTGCTGCGGCGTGGCTACCTTTCCTTCCTCCACATAGAGCGTGCCATCCTGTAGCCGGATCGGCCCCTTCCAGAGCTGGATCGAGCCATCCCCCAGGCCCTTAATGAACTCATCCAGCCTGGCCGAGGCCTCCGGGTTCAGGGCCTTCCCCTTCACAAAGCCCACATGGCTTGTATCCGGGTTGTTGATGTCCTTCCAGTCCGGCCCCACCCAGTCCCAGGAAGGCTTCCAGGTCCCTTCCAGGACGGCCTTGATATGGGCCAGGTAGGAGGGACCCCAGTTGAAGTAAGGCACGCCCAGGCAGACATCGGGAGCTTCCTCGCAGGCACCGATGTAATCATAAGGAATAGCCCAGACCTTCTTGCCCGCCTGGGTGGCTTTGGCGGCCTCCCGCAGGGCTTCCGTGGTATCGATGCCCGAGATGATCACATCGTAGCCGGAGTTGATGAAGTCCTGAGCCACCTGGGTGGGATCGGCCGTCACGCCGGGGATATGGAACCAGAAGCCGATCCAGGTCACCTTGAACTTCAAATCGGCCGCCGGCTTGCCCAGATATTTCTCCCAGCAATACTTCGCCCCCAGGTAAGCGGAGGCTGCCAGGCGGCGGGTCTCATCGTTGATCAGCGGCCCCAGATAACCGATCTTGCCCGTCTGAGTGGTCAGGGCCGCCGCGCATCCGGCGATCATCTTCCCATACTCCATCTGACCCATCACGTTGGCCAGGTTGGGGATGTCCTTATAGTTCTTCCCTTCCTTCCAGGCATCATCCCCGGAAGCGTGGATCACCACGATGTCCGGATGGGCCCGGGCGAACTTGATGGCTTCGTCCTTATGGTCGTCGGAGTTGAAGATGATCACCTTCGCGCCCTTAGCGACCAGCTCCTCCGCCAGCTGGGAGGCGGTGGTCCCCGGGCGATCCGCCGGGTTCACCTTATCGATGTAAAGCATCTTCGCGCCGGGAAGCTTTTGCTCCACATACTTGCCCGCCTCATAATGAGCCTGACTCCAGCCTCGATCATTGTAAGGGCCCACCAGGAGCATCCCGAAGATGATCTCTTTGGGGGCGGCGGTGGGAGTGGGCTGGGCTGGAGCGGAAGTTGGGGTGGGTTGCGGAGCGGCTGGGGCAGTGGCGGTCGCAGGGGCAGGCGTGGCGGGTTGGGCGCACGCCGCGAGGACCAGCGCAATGCTCAGGAAGAGGCTCACAACGATCCACCGATGCCGATGAGGAACCATCTTCTCCTCCCGGGGTGGGGATCTTGCCTCTTATTTTATGCAGCCGAGCCTGGCCGCGCAACCCTTTCTCCTTCAGGGCTTTTCCATCCGCGATCCACGGAGCGAACCCCGGGGAGTTGAGAGCGAGGCGGCCCGCCTCCGGTCCCTCCGGTGACCG
>JAEVEY010000174.1:32690-39398 GCA_016842045.1 Candidatus Thermoflexus sinensis
TGACATTAACGAACCCGTGGGATCGTGATGCCCTGCTGGTTCTGATATCGGCCGCCCTTATCCTTATACGACCGCTCGCACACTTCATCGGCCTCGAAGAAAAGAACCTGAGCGATCCCCTCGTAGGCGTAGATCTTCGCAGGCAGGGGCGTGGTATTGCTGATCTCCAGGGTGAGATATCCTTCCCATTCCGGCTCCAGCGGGGTGACGTTCACAATGATCCCGCAGCGGGCATAGGTGGACTTGCCCACACAGACCACCAGGACGTTCCGGGGGATCCGGAAATATTCCACGCTCCGGGCCAGGGCGAAGGAATTCGGTGGAATCACACAAACCTCGCCCCGGACATCCACGAAAGAGCGAGGGTCGAAATTCTTCGGATCCACAACGGTGCTGTAAACGTCGGTGAAGACTTTGAACTCGTCTGCGACGCGAATGTCGTACCCGTAAGAGGAGAGGCCATAAGAGATCACCCCAGGCCGCACCTGGGATTCTTCGAAAGGCTCGATCATCCGATACTTGAGGGCCATCTCACGGATCCAGCGATCGGATTTCAGGCCCATTTTCTTCCTCACCTCCGAATGGGATGGGGGAATGGAAACGGGGAGCGGCGGCCTGTAGCCGCCGCTCCCCATCACGAGTAATCCCTCCACCACCCCCTCACAATCGGAGGAGGCGGTGATCCGCCCTCGCGTTACCGCGTAATTTGAAGCAGGGCCCCGAAGAGGAGGATCTGAACCAGAAGCCCCACCAGCCACAGGCCGTAGGCAGCCGGCCGCTCCCGCTCATGGAGCAGGCTTCCCAGACCCGTGTTCACGAGCCAGGTCAGCGCACCCAGCAGCGGCAGGCGCGTCAGATGGGCCGCCGGGCTGAACAGCGCTTCCGAGGATTCCTCCAGACGCACCCAGGCTGGCAGGCGGGAAAATTGCCCGCAGAACCAGAGCCACATCCCCCACAGCACAATGCCCGCCAGGATGATCAACGCCCACGCCGCCCGATCCCCCCAGAGCGCCCGCTGGCGCCATTCCGGGAAGAGGGTCGTCTGTTGCAGGCGCTGGGTGGGTCCCAGCGCGGCCCGCTGGGCGAAGGCTTCCAGAAAGCGCTGCGGATCGGGCGGGGAGATCGCGTAGATGGCTGCCTCCGTGATCACCCAGAGCTGCCGGGGAAGATCCTCGGTGGCAAAGAAGAGGACAGGCCGGTTCTCTTCCACCGCCCATGCATGGCCTGCATAGAAGCCCGGCCAGCGCATTCCTCGCCACCTGCGGATCGCCTTCCGGCTTGCCGGGCCCGGGCGCAGCTCCCGAATCGCATGGATCGGGATCACATGAACAGCCGGCCACCACGTGATCGTTAATCCGTTGCGATCCAGATAATACCGGGCGGATTGCAACCCCCGCAGGGCATAGCCCACCCCGAGGGCGCCCGCCAGCGCCAGTCCAGCGACCGTGGAGGCCAGCGCAATCCATGGGGAAGGGGGGCGGATCGCAGTGAGAACGCCCCCTATGATGGCCATCAGACCGAACACGCTGAACAATATGTAACCGATCCATAATCCCCGCCGTCGGTTCGGTCGCTCCGTCATCCTTTCTCCTCCGGCGAGGTCAGCATATAACCGAAGCCGCGGACCGAAACCAGAACCTCTCCGCGCTCCGGATCCAGCCCCAGACGCTTGCGGATCTGCCGAATGTGAACCTTCAACAGCTCGCGGGCCTCCGGATCGTCGGCCTCAATCCCCCAGACCTCACGCACCAGATCCGCATGAGAGACCACCTGGCCTGCCCGCCGGGCCAGAACGGTCAGGATCTTAAACTGAAGAGGAGGGAGCTGCACCGGCTGGCCGCGCCAGATCACCTGTTTGCGCCCGTGATCGATGACCAGGGAACCCACCCGCATGACCTCCCCCCCGGTCCAGGTCTGGAACGCCCGCACCGCCCGGGCCAGCCGATCCCAGATCGGATCCCGATCCACGCTCTCCACCGGGCAGATCAGAGGGAGGGGGGAACACCCTCGAAGGGCGCTGAACAGTCCGCGGCCGTTTCGTTCCAGCCACTCCCGATCGGCCACGATGATGTCGGGGATGGCCCGCGCGATCAGCGCAAGGGCCCCGCGCAGATCGGGAGCGTAATGGGCCGCATGACCCGCCTGCACAGCGCCTCGAACCAATCGCTCCCCTGCCTCCAGATCCGGATGGACGATCAGCACCCGCAGGTGATCTGTTCCGTTTCCGATCCTGGTCATCGCGGGCATCTCTACCTCATTCTTTTTGTCTTGTTCTGTGTTTGGGCGGGGTCAGGCGCCTCCGATCCCGACTCAGCCCCAGAGATCGCGGAGGAGAAGATCGATCGCCTGACCCCCGACCTTAAAAAAATAGACAAGGCGCCAGCCCGGGATCCCAGAAAGGACCAGCGCCGCCCATCCTGTTCGGCGTGATTTCTCCGCTGGGCTCTGGACCAGGTGGGCGAGGCGGCTGGCCGTTCGAACCCTCTCTGGATGGGAGGCAAGCTCCTTCCCTTTCCCCCTGGACGAGAGGATCCGAGGGTTTGTCCAGGGTCCAGTTTCTCAGGATATCGATTCGCTGCGTTCGGGCGAAGCAGCAGGCGTTGATGAACCTTCCGATGGCATCCACTTTCGCACCCGCAATCGAAGGCCCTCCACTCCAACAACCTGAACCGGAGTGCCGGCCGCTATCATACCTGCTTCGCTCTCCGCTGTCCACAATTCGCCGGCCACGTGCACCATGCCGATAGGATTGAGATCGGTGCGGGCCTCTCCCAGACGCCCGATCAGGGCCTCCACGCCCATCACGCTGGGCCGACGCTGCGCCTGGAGCGCCTTCGCCACAATGAAGCCGAAGAATCCGGCCATCGCCAGCCCGGTGCCGCCGGCGACCCATGGGGAGAGCGGCGGGAAAGGCGAACGGGCCACCGGGGCGAACAGCACCAGCGCCCCGGCGATGAAGGTGGCGGTTCCTGCGGCCGTTAAAGCCCCATGGGTCGGCGCCTTGATGTCCAGGATGAACAGAACGATCGCCACCGCGATCAGGAGCAATCCCAGCCAGTTGACCGGCAACACGCCGATCCCATAGGCCGCCAGCAGCAGACACACCACGCCGATGAACCCCGCCACCCAGCCGCCCGGATTGGAGAGCTCGATCAGGATGGCCTGCACCCCGATGGCCAGGAGGATCAGCGCGACGTTCGGGTCCACCAGGCGGTGGAGGATTTCCTCCACGATGTTCATGGGAAGCGGGACGATGACGGCGCCCAGGGTGCGGAGCGTGCGCGGCTGGCCCTGGACCGAAATGGTTCGCCCGTCCAGCTGCCGGAGCAGATCCTCCGGGTTCTCCGCGATCCCATCGATCAATCCAGCCGTCAGGGCCTCCCGGGCGCTCACCGCCTTCGCCGATTCCACCGCTGCTTCCGCTAATTGCACTGCGTCTGGCCCCCGGCGTTCGGCCAGGCCGCGGACCTGGGCCTTGAGGATCTCCTTGACCTTCTGGCTGAGGGTCTCCGGGAGCTCCTCTCCCTGGCCGCCCACCGGGGAAGCGGCCCCGATGGCGGTCTCCGGCGCCATCCAGGCCAGATGCCCGGCCAGCGTCACCAGCGTCCCGGCCGATCCGGCAATCGCTCCACGCGGGGCCACGTAGACGATCACGGGCACCGGGCTCTCGCGGATCATCGAGACCAGCCGCAGCGTGAGATTGACCTCCCCACCCGGGGTGTTCAGCTGCAGGACAATGGCCTCCGCCCCCTGATCCTGAGCGCTCTGGATCCCCCGTCGCAGATAATCGGCCACGACCGGGGTCAGCGCGCCCTCCACGCGCAACCACAACACCCGTCGGGCCGTTGTCTCCTGAGCCCAGCTTCCCCACGCCACCAACCATAAGACCAGGCCCAACCACAGAAACCGACGCATGGGCGCTCCTTTTCCAACCCTCGTGTGAAGCAACGGAGGAAGGATCGAATGGCATTGTTGAGCGAACCGGATCATCCATGGCTCATTCTATCTCTTTTTGATCTCCGTGCATATATCCGCTCCAGCGCCCGGTCGCAACGATCTGCTCTGTTTCGCCCTGTTGCTCGGAGGATCGAAAAGCCCTGGAACAGCTCCCGGGGTTTTTCCGTCATCATCTGTTCCGGTCCAGCGAATGGCCCATCCCCTGGATTTTCCCTCCCCACGGCCTTTCGAGTCGTGGGGAGGGAGATGAAAAGGAAGGATGTTCCTCCATCCGATGATTAAAAAGCCCCGGGGCGGCTCCCAACGGCTCTTGCTCAGGTAGGAGAAATCCATTACGATAGGAACCTAAACGGGCCCCATATCGGGGTGAATCCCTCTCCCTGGAGCGCGCAGGATGGCTGCCCGGCATCGAGAGCGAGTGGAAGCGGTGCGTCGTCGGATGGCCGAGGAAAACCTTGAGGCCGTTTTGATCACCCATCTCCCGAATGTCCGCTACCTTTCCGGCTTCACCGGCTCTGCTGCCGTGCTCTGCATTACACCCTCGGGAGCATGGATCCTGACCGATTTCCGCTACTGGGAGCAGGCTGCCCGTGAGGCGCCGGATTTCACCCTCTATCGCCTCCAGAGCCGTCGCTTCGTGGAGATCCTGCCTGAGTTCCTGAAGGAGATCGGCTCGCCCCGCCGTGTGGCCTTCGAGAGCGCTCACCTCACCGTGGACCAGTGGATGTCCTGGAAGGAGGCCACGCCGGATGTGGAATGGGTTCCGATCAAGGACTGGATTGAGGCGATGCGAGCGGTTAAAGACGAAGAGGAGCTGGCCCGCATCCGGGAGGCCGCCCGCATCGCGGACGCTACCATCGCTTACCTGCGCCGGCGGTTGCGGCCGGGGATGACCGAGCGCGAGGCGGCCTGGCTGGCCGAACAATACATGCGCACTCATGGCGGGGATGCGGTGGCCTTCGATGTGATCGTGGCCTCCGGCCCGAACGCCGCGATGGCTCATCATCATCCGGGCGATCGCCGACTGAAGGTCGGGGAGCCGATCATCGTGGACCTCGGGGCGCGAGTAGACGGATACAACTCCGACATCACCCGGACGTTCGTCCTGGGCCGCATGCCTCGCCGTTTTCGGGAGCTTTACACAATCGTCCTGCGTGCCCAGGAGGCTGCGATCCGGAACATGCGGGCGGGGATGCCGGGCAAGGAGATCGACGCGCTGGCCCGCGCGGTAATTGAGGAAGCTGGCTATAAGGAGGCCTTCGGTCACGGCCTCGGTCATGGGGTTGGATTGGAGATCCACGAGAAGCCGTCCGCCGGGCCCATCGCGGAGGACCCTATCCCCGCCGGCGCGGTCCTTACGGTGGAGCCCGGGATCTATATCCGCGGATGGGGCGGGATCCGCATCGAGGATATGGTGGTCATCGACACGAATGGGGTGCGCGAGGTCCTGACGCGTGCCTCGCGGGATCCGCTGATCCCGGTGCGATGAAGCTTGAAAACGCGTGGGATTTTCACCAGGTGCCCTATCTTCTCGGAGAATTCACACTACGGATTGGCAGGCGGGCGAGATACGCGCGCAGAACCAGGCGGTTGATGCCCTCAAGAATCCGGAAGGAGGTCCGCCGTGAAAACGATCCTGCAAGCCCTCGGGATCCTGCTCAGACCTTACCGTCAGGCCCTGCTGATCGGAGCGGTGGCCTTCCTGATCGGGCTGGCTGGCGGCCTGATTTACGGCTGGTATATCGCCCCGGTGGAATGGACGGACGCCGCGCCGGTGGATCTGCGGGTCGACTACCGGGCGAACTATCTGCGTCTGTTGGCTGACGCCGTCCGGGCCGGGTTCCTGCGTCCGGAGGAAAGCGTGGGCTGGCTGGGCCAGCGATGGCATCCCCGGGAGGCCGCTGGAGAGATCCGTCGCCTGGCCCAGCAGGAGACCGATATCGCCCGTCGAGGCGCCATGGAGCGGCTGGCGGAAGTCTGGGAACAGGCCCCCGCGCCTTCCGCGCCTGCCCGAGGGGGCGGTATTCCCACCCCCTGTTTGATTGGGCTGGCCGGTCTGGCGCTGGTGGGGATCGGTGCCTTCTGGCTCCTGCGCCGGCCGGCCTCCATGGCCGTCCCTCGACGTCCGGTTCCAGCTGCCGCTCCAGCCGGACTATCGGTCGCGCCCACTGCCCCGGAGCGACCCATCCCCGTGGAGGCCTATCCGGAAACCTGGGAACCCCCGCTTTCCCAGCATCAGGTGACCTATAAGCTGGGGGACGATCATTTCGATCTCTCCTTCCCCATTGAGCTGCCCAATGGGGAGTTCCTTGGGGAATACGGGGTGGGCATCTCGGAGACCATCGGGGTAGGGGATCCCGCGAAGGTCACGGCCTTCGAGGTCTGGCTGTTCGACAAGAACGATATCAAAACGGTCACCAAGGTGCTGGCCAGCGAATATGCTTACCGGGATACCGGGCTCCAGGCGCGGCTGCGGCAGAAGGGGGATCTGGTGCTGGCCACTCCTGGCGCGATCCTCGAAGTCGAGACGCGGGATCTGCGGCTGCAGGCCCGAGTCGTTGAGATGGAATATGGCACGGGAGCGCTGCCGCCGAACAGCTTCTTCGCCCGTCTCACCCTGGATCTGGCTGCCTGGCGCAAGGAGGAAGGATCCTCCACCTCGTGAGCGCGATGGAGAAGTCTCCCCTTTGAGGTTTGAGGGGAAGGGATCCGGAGCGGAAGGCTCTTGGTCCAGCGAGTTGTCCTTTTTTT
>JAEVEY010000187.1:0-14381 GCA_016842045.1 Candidatus Thermoflexus sinensis
AGTCGCGCGCCTTCGGCGCGCGACTCCCCCCAAACCCCCAGGAGAAAACCAACTGCGTAACTCCTATCATTGAGTAAGGCGCCGGGTGCCTCCAGCGCCCGGCCACCCGATCACGCATCCACAATCCATCGATCCACGTCCCGCGGATAAGAAAGGATCTCCTCCTCACGGAAGAACAGCGCGATCTCGAAAGCTGCGGTCTCCGGCCCATCCGATCCATGAACCAGGTTGCGTCCGATGGTGAGGCCGAAGTCCGCCCGAATGGTCCCGGGCTCCGCCTTCGCAGGATCGGTCGCACCCATGGTCTTTCGCACGACCTCGATCGCCTTCGGGCCTTCTACGACCATCGCCACCACCGGACCAGAGGTAATGTAACGAACCAGGCTTTCGTAAAAGGGCTTGCCCTGATGAACCGCATAATGGCGCGCGGCCAGCTCGGGAGAGATCTGCATCATCTTCAGGGCGACGATCTTCAACCCGCGACGTTCCAGTCGGGAGATGATCTCTCCGATCAGCCCCCGCTGAACCCCATCCGGCTTGATCAGGACAAGCGTTCGCTCCACTGTCTGGCCTCCTGGGTCAGGATTCACAAGAATCAAGTATAAGCCCCATCAACCTTCTCCCTGGCGTTGCGATGTCCATGGCCTCCCCGGGATGACGGCATCGATCCAGATTATATCAGCGAGTTCCTCCAAGACCAGGGGTGGCGCTTCTTTCACCATTTTTGTATAGTGGAAGAGAGCGAATCCCCTCATTCCTCTGGATCCCTTCTCCCCACGGCCTAAAGGGCCGTGGGGAGGAGATATTTTGGAGGCGGGCCGGGTGCCAGAGGTGCCCGGCCCGCCTCCAAAGCTCCATGACAAACCAACCGCATAACTCCTGAGGAAGCAGTTGCGGAGAAGGCCAGCCGATAGTTTGCCGGTCGGCACTCTCTGACGTAAAATTGTGAAAGTAAGCACGGATTGCACTCATTCTCATCCTAATCCACGAAGGAGGGGGTAAGCGGCCATGGAAACGAGCCCTGTGATCCTGGAACAGCAGGAGGAGACAGAGAGCTCTGTCAAGGTTCCCCTTCGATCCCTTCGCCCCAAAATGCAAGTTGAAGGAGTTGTTCTCACGGTCACCCCTGCAGGCGCTTTCGTCGACATCGGCTCCGAGATCCCCGGCTTCATTCATATCTCCCAGTTGAGCCCGCAACCGGTTCTTCGGGTCTCCGATGTGCTCAAACCCGGCGATCGCGTGACGGCATGGGTGAAGCAGGTTAACCGGAAGAAAAACCTGCTGAGCCTCACGATGATCCGCCCGGCTACCTATGGCTGGGGGCAGTTGAAGCCCGGCCGGGAGTTCACCGGTCGGATCACCCGGGTGGAGCCCGGTGGAGTATATGTGGACATCGATGCGCCGGTGGAGGGCTTCGTCCCGGCCTCCCAGATTCGCAAGGAGGGCCGGGTGGATCCCACCGGGTTGTTCCAGGGAGGCGAGGAGGTGAAAGTCTGGGTGATCAGCGCCAGCCGCCGCGAACGCCGGCTGCGCCTGACCATGATCCCGCCGCCCTCGGTGAAATGGGAGGATCTGAAGGTCGGTGAGCTGATTCGAGGCAAGGTCACGCGGGTGGAGAAGTTCGGGGCCTTCGTGGATATCGGCGCGGAGCGGGATGCCCTGATTCATATCAGCGAGTTTGGGGTTCGCAATTTGAAGGATCCCTCCGAGGTGCTCCAGGAGGGCCAGGAAATTGAGGCCCGCATCATCCTGGTGGACCCGGAGAAAAAGCAGATCCGGCTCAGCCTGAGGGGACTTCTCCATGTCAAGGAAGCAGAGCCTGAACCGCCCGTCCAGAAAGCGGTCCCCTCGCGATCGGCCCCTACCCCTGAGGCTGAGCCCGCCGAGGAGGAGCTTACGGTGATGGCTTATGCCCTGAAGCGGGCGCTGCAGGAGGCTCGGGCCCGCGGCCGACCCATTCCTCCTCTGGAATCGCTATCCACGAATTAAGCACAGCTCTGTCGCAAGCCTGGGGCTTGAGGGATAAGGCGGAAGGCTTCCTCCTCCGCCTCATCCCTCAATGGGGCCGAACCCATGATCCTTACTCTGGAAACGGACGGGCCGGGGCGGGCCGCCTTTGGTGGCCCGCCCCGGCCCATCTATCGTCTCCCTGCCCCACGACCCGGGGGACCTTTGGAAAGGAGGCAAAGAGGGACCCCAGCCGGGATGGTCCGGGAGGCCCGCTGGATCCGTGGCAGAGCCCTCCCTCCGCCCGGCCTGCCCGATGATAAAAAAAGCCCGGGGTGGCCAGCAAAGCCGCCTGCTTCGCCACCCGGTCCTCTCTGAAGCCAATCGCGCAGGTCCTGCGATCATCTCAGTGTCAGGAAGGGCCTGATGGGGATGCTACATCCCAGGGAGCGAATGCCTGTCCTGCGTTTTGTCCCGGTGGAGGATCTGATCCCCCACGAACAGGCGGATCAGGTGCGGACAGAGCCGCTGGTTCAGCGGCTTCGGGCGGAAGGGATTCTGAAGAACCCTCCCGTGGTGGCGCCGATCCCGGATGAGCCCCGTTACGTGGTGCTGGATGGGGCCAACCGGGTGGAAGCCGCCCGACGCCTGGGGCTTCCCCATCTGGTCGTGCAGGTCGTGGATTACGAGGATCCCCGCCTGGTGGTCGAAGCGTGGACACACGTGATCAGCGGCGGAAGCCCGGAGAGCTTCTTCGCGGCTGTTCAGGAAATTGAGGGGATCACCCTGGAACCATCAGAACGTTTACACGCCCGAGCGGAGCTGGCCCGCCGTCAGGCCCTGGCCTATCTGGTTTGCCCCCGGGGCGATATCTACCTGGTCCGGGCGGAAGGGGATCTCTATCGCCGGACGGCCCTCCTGAACCTCCTGGTGGACATCTATAAGTCTCGCTTTCGGTTTTACCGGACAACCACGGACCAGCTGGAGCACATCCTGCCCTATTACGAGCAGGTCATCGCGGTGGTGGTCTTCCCGCGTTATGAGCCGGCGGAGATCATCGAGCTGGCTCGCAATGGGGCGCGGCTCCCCGCCGGCATCACCCGCCATATCATCCCCTACCGGGCCCTGCGCATCAACATCTCCCTGGACATCCTGGCTGCTCCCCTCCCTCTCGAAGAGAAAAACGCCTGGCTTGCGGAATGGTTCCGCCGCAAGCTGGCCGCGCGGGAGATCCGCATCTACGAGGAAAGCGTGGTGATTTTCGACGAATAGCGGATACAGGGGAAATCACGTCGCCGCCTGCCTCCCCCTATCAACGGACGGATGTCTCCTCCAGGAGTTGCAGAACCGCCCGTAGATCCGGCGGCAAAGGAGCCTCAAAGGTGATCGGTTCCGGGTGAGAGGGCAGGCGCACCGTGAGCGCCCGAGCGTGGAGGAATAGACGAGGGCAGGGTAGCGAAGTCCGCCGCCCATAAACCGGATCCCCGACGATGGGATACCCCACATAGGCCATGTGCACCCGGATCTGATGGGTGCGCCCGGTCTCCGGGTAGACCTCCAGCCGCGCGTAGCGCCCCCATCGCCCCTCATAGGTCTTCAACACCCGATATCGGGTGCGGGCCGGGCGACCGGTGGGGACCACCGCCATCCGCTTGCGGTAACGGGGATCCCGCGCGATCGGTGCCTCGATGGCCCCTTCCGGAGGCGGATGCCCGATCACCAGCGCCTCGTAGACTTTACGCACCGTGCGCGCTTTAAACTGCGCCTGCAGGAAGTGATACGTCCGCTCGTTCTTGGCAACCAGCAACACCCCCGATGTTTCCTTATCCAGGCGATGCACCAGCCCCGGGCGCAGGACCCCGCCCACTCCCTCCAGATCCGGACAGTGGGCCAGAATGGCATGGATCAGAGTGCCCCGGGCGTGCCCGGCTCCTGGGTGCACCACCATCCCTGCTGGCTTGTGGATGACCAGCACATTTTCGTCCTCATAGAGGATGTCCAGCGGGATGGGCTCCGGGATCAGGTCAATCGGTTCAGGAGGCGGGATCTGAACCGTGATCTGATCTCCCGGACGGATGCGATGGGCGGGCCGCAGAACCGGCGCTCCGTTGACCCATACCTGCCCGCTCTCGATCAACCGCTGGGCAGCAGAACGAGTGAGCTCAGGCAACCGCGTGGCGATGGCGCGATCCAGACGATCGCTGTCCTCTGCGATAAAAGTCTCCACCCGCATGGAGGTCGTTGCTATCCCGGAAGCATCGGCAATTTGATGATAGGACTTAGAGGATGGGCCGGGGCTTTCAGCCCCAGCCCATCCTCTATTTTCCCCTCCCCCGCGGTCCTCCGGCCATAGAGAGGAAAGGCAGGAGGGGTCATCCGCAGAACGCTTCCGGCCCGTTATCCCGCCTTACGGCGCCGGTTGGACCGACGATGCCGGTTATGAACGACTGCCATGATCTCCTCATCCTCTTTCTCTTGCTGAGCGATAAAGGTCGTAATAAAGGCGCTGCGGCGCTGACGGAGCGCCATCGGGGCCACTGTCTGCAGATCCTCCAGGGTGACCACCTCCCGGCCATCAGCGGCCGCATACGCCCGTGCGGCTTCTAACAGGGCCACCTCCGCCCGGCTGGACTCAATGCCCAGGCGGTGGATCCAGCCGATCGCCTGCTGCTCCAGCTCCGGGGGAATTGTCACCCGGGGCAGCCGCTGGCGGGCCTCCGCGATCTCCACGGCAGCCGCAGCGGTCTCATGCGCCCACTGCGCCACCAGCGCATATGGATTGCTCCGGAAGAGCTTCACCCGACGGTAAACCTCCAGCCGATCCCGGGGATCGCTCAGGCCGCGCACGACCACCCGCAGCCCGAAGCGATCGTGGATCTGTGGGCGCAATGGGCCCTCCTCCGGGTTCATCGAAGCGATCAGGATCAGGCGGGCCCGATAAGTCGCCGCCAGCGGTCCCCGCCGCACGGTATAGCGGCCCAGGGCCGCCGCATCCAGGATCGCGTTTGCAATCTCCGGATCCAGGAGGTTAACCTCATCCACATAGAGCACATTCTGATCCGCCTGGGCCAGAAGCCCATGCCGAATCCTCACCCTGCCTTCCACCGCGGCCTGCTCGTCGATCCCCCCGATGACATCCTCCAGGCGCGCGTTCAGCGGGAGTTCGATCAGGCGCATGCGATCCGGGGCGGTGATGGATTCCCCCTGGCCCAGTTTACGGGCGCAATCTTTGCAGATCGCATGGAAGCCCAGCGTGTAAGCCGCCTCCGGCTCGCAACCATAGGGACAGAGTGAACGCTCCACTGGCGGAAGCAGATCCAGCAAGCCCCGAACCGCCGTCGTCTTGCCGGTCCCCCGAGCGCCCATCAGCAGCACGCCCCCGATGGCCGGGTTGATCAGGGCCAGGACCAGGGCGAGCTTCATCTCGGTCTGGCCCACGATGGCCAGGAACGGAAAGCGAACCGTTTCCTCCACCGGCCGGTCGATCGGCGGGCGCGCCCGGAGAACCCGGGCTGCGGGGCTCTGTTCCTCCAGCAGCCGGAGCAACATCGAGGTCCGTCGGGGCGTCTCCGACGGGACCTCAGCGTTCAACGCCGTGCGCTCAGGATCCTCTCCCATAGGTCCCGATCCTGCAACTGGAAAGGTCGATACAGGATCACCCGATCCAGCAAACCCTCATAAACAGCCTGCAAACGCTCCCATACGGCTTCCGGCGGGGCGATGATCGCGAAGGCTTCCAGGATTTCATCTGAGACCTGACGGGGCATCTCCTCCCAGCGCCCCCGGGCGGCAAGAGCGGAGAGCTCCTCTCCGATCGTCTCCCACCCATGCAGCGACCACACCCGCCGGTAAGAGGGCGTGGAGCCGTAGAAGGCGACCTGGGCGCGAACGAATTCCCGCATCTCTCGCGTCTCCGCATCATTCCGGCCGGTGATCACAAACACGCTGCCGACGATCGTGAGATCCTTTCGGCTTCTGCCCGCCTTGCGCGCCCCGGCCTCAATGGCCGGCAACAGGACCTCGCGCAGATAGCGAGGGGTATGGAAGGGATGGACGAAGAATCCATCCCCTACCTCCCCGGCCAGGCGAGCCAGCGGCGGGTTTACACCGGCGAGCACGATTGGGATCCGGGGATCCGGGATCGGCCCGGGATCGAAGAAGGGCGACATCAGGGTGAGCTTGAAGAACCGTCCCCGATAGTTCAGGCGGTTCCCCAGCTGCCAGCATGCCCAGACCGCGCGAATGGCCTCCACCGTCTCCCGAAGTTTTGGAACAGGAGGGTCCCATGGCATTCCGAAGCGGCGTTCGATATGCGCTTTCACCTGAGTACCCAGGCCGAGGACCACCCGGCCCGGAGCGGCGGCAGCCAGATCCCACGCGGTGTAGGCAATGACCGTGGGGCTACGGGCGAAGGCGATGGCCACGCCGGTTCCTAAGGTGATCTGCCGGGTGTGCTCCGCTGCCAGGGCCAGGGGAAGAAACGGGTCATGACGGGTCTCATGGGTCCAGATCCCATCAAATCCCAGCGCCTCCGCCTCGCGGGCCAGCGCGGGGACCTCCAACAATCGGTCGAAGTGCAGATTGGCGTCCAGGCGCATCGTGGGGCTCCGCACAGGGCTTTATCTTCTTCAGAACTTACAGCAGCTGGCTACTATTATCAGGGAGGGAAGGTCAAGAGCTCGTCCCTCCCGTTTATTTTTCAGGCTGGGCGCCTTCAGCGTCCAGCCCGAAAAACCTGGTGAGAAGATCAACAGCGCAACACCCACCCATTTTATACTGGACTTTGAATCGGGCAGGCCACCGGACCTGCCGTTTCGGTGCGCTCCTCCAAGGGAGCGCATTGTCCCCCTAAAACCCGGATAGAGGGATTGGCGAATGGGTCTAAGGTCCGAAATAATAGACTGGTTGCGGGATTATAAGTGGAAGAACTTTTTTATCCCTCCGCAGGCTCCCCAGATCCTGGGGAGGCGTAAGGGCTCGGTTGCGATCCTGACGGTGCCCGCTCGGGTTCGGCGTTTGCCTCTCCCCACGCCGCTTCGCGGCGTGGGGAGAGGGTCAATCACGCCCCCCGGTCTGCAACAGAGCAAGGCGTAAGCTTGATCTAAAAGCTGGAAAGCGAGGGAAAAGGGGACAGGCCTTTTCCATAATCCCTATTAGGAAAGACGCCACTCAGGCGGCAACGAGGAATGCGTGCCTATCTTCCCTGGTATCTGGTGATCGGTTATATGGGGGCAGCATGGATCGCTGCCCTGGGGGTGCTTCTCCTGCGCCGGGGCCGTACATGCGCTTCCCGCCGCCTTCAGATCGGCGGAGTTCTGCTTTTGCTCGGGAGCGGGATCGGGTTCTTCGCCGGGGTGCCCGAGATCTGGACGCCGGGACCGGCCGGCACGGAGCTCAGCGCGATGAGTGGGCTCGCCGTTCTGGGAGCCTGGGCGGTCTTCCGAGCATGGCGGGCTCTCCATCCTTCCCCTCTCCGTAGAACAGAGACCAGCCAGCAGAGGGCTCCGCGCCCTTTCCCTTCCCTGGAGGAAATGGATTCCGATGGCGTCCACGCCGTTCGCGTTCCCCTCGAGACACGGATGCCTGGAAGGCGGACGGGGATTCGCTGGATCGGCTGGAGCCTTGCCATCGCTGCCCTCCTCGCCACCTGGCGCTGGGACGTCCCCCTGTTCTTCGCCATGAACCGGTATGCCGGGCGGCTGCCGGGGATCGATGGGCTGGCGCGTTTGTTGATTAACGACTACGCTGTGCCCACGGCGCTGGCGATGCTGGCATGGGCGATGTGGCTAACCGGAGATCCGAAGCGCCAGGCGGCGGTCCTGCGAGCCATCATCGCCGTTCCCCTCAGCGGTCTGATTCTGGAGGTTATGAACACCCTCTACTTCCGCCCCCGTCCCTTCACCGATTACGAGGTCAACCTGCTGTTCTACCACCCCTCGGATTCCTCCTTCCCCAGCAACGCGGCTACGGTCGCATGGGCGATCGCGATTTCCCTCTGGACCGGCGATTCGAGAATGGGGCGCATAGGGATGTTGCTGGCAGCCGGGATCAGCTGGGCCCGGGTTTACGGTGGGGTCCATTACCCGCTGGATGTGGTGGCGGGGGCATTGTTAGGCACCGCCCTGAGCCTGGGGCTCGCGCACCAGCGAGGCCTGCACGAATGGAGCATGCGCATGGCCCGCCGGATTGGACGATACATGTCGATTCCGGGACCATCAGGAGGCTCGCCTTGAGCCGGGCGACCTTTGAGCCCTGGACTCTGGATACGTTTCTCCAGAGCCCAGTTCAGCTTTATGAGGGCAGGAAGACCGTTACCCGCGTCCCTTTGCCAGGCGCGCTGATGATGGAGAGCTGCCCCCCCAGCATCTCCACCCATTGACGAATGGAAGTTAATCCGATGGTCTTGCGCCGCGACGCGTTCCCCAGCGCCTCCTCCACATCGAAGCCCACGCCATTGTCCTCTACCTCCAGGCGAACTCCCTGCGGCTGGAAGGCCAGGCGGACCACTGCCTGGGAGGCCTGGGCATGGAGACGCACGTTGGTAAGGAGTTCCTGCACGATGCGGAAGAGAGCGGCCTCCTGGTGGGCGGCCATCCGGCGCTCCTCCCCGCTGATCTGCAGATTGAGAGAGAACTTCACCTTGTCCTTTAAGGCCTCCACATAACGCCGCACAGTGGGGACCAGCCCCAGATCATCCAGGCTCATCGGACGGATATCAAACAGGAACTCCCGCATGCGCTGGAAGGTCTCGACGACCGCGCTCTTCAAGGCAGCAAGCTCTGCCTTCGCCCGTTCCGGGTCTCGCTGGAAGAGCCGTTCGCAGATCTCCGCCTGCAACACCAGATTGGTTAACGCCTGGGCGGGCCCATCGTGGAGCTGACGAACCAGCCGCTGGCGTTCCTGTTCCTGGGCCTCGAAGAGGCGGACGATCAGGCTGGATTCCACGCCGGGGCGAGAGGTTGAGACCTCTTCCTGCACTAAGGTCAGCGTGGAGAGGATACGATCCAGGGTATCCAGATAACGCTGAAGATGAGCCTCCAGGCCCTGAAATTTCTCCAGCTGCCCCCGCATCAGCCACAGCCGCTTCTGAACGTCCATGGCGGATTGATAGGTCTCGATGATCTCGGCGGGCGGGATGCTCTCCAGGCGGCTCTCCATCTGCTTGATCTGATTCGTCAGATGCAGGCTGCGCTGGGCCAGTCGCTCCACATCCGTGGAGGTCTGCCGGATCAGGGCCTGCAGTTCCGACAGCTGTCGCTGGGCTGCCTCCTGCTCCGCGCGACAGTAATCCAGCAGATCCTGCAAAGGCATGGTCTGATCGGTCACGGCTTTTCCTCCGGAGCGATAGGCTCTTCGGGCAAGCGGACCCACCCGCGGCGGATTGCCAGGATGGCCGCCTGGGTCCGATCGCTCAAATCCAGTTTACGCAGGATTGCCGTCATGTGATTCTTAACAGTCTGCTGGCTGATCCCCAGCCGATCCGCGATGGCTTTATTACTATATCCCAGAGCGACATACTGAAGGATCTCCCGCTCCCGAGGGGAAAGAACGTGATCTTCAATTTCCCCCGCCTCGCCTACGATCTGCCGTACCTCGACGGCGCTCACAACCTGCGAGCCCAGGATGTAGCGCCCGGAGAGCGTATGGCGGATGTTCTGGAGGAGTAGATCTGGAGGTGTATCTTTGGAACAGTAACCGTTCGCGCCGATGCGGATGGCGTGGCGCATCTGCTCTTCGCTGTCATAAGCGGTCAGGACGAGGATCACGCCATCGAACCCATGGGCCCGCGCCTGCCGGATCACATCCAGGCCGTTCAGGCCTGGCAGATGAACATCCATCAACACGAGGTGAGGATTCAGTCTCAGGATCATGTCCAGGGCGGTCTGGCCATCCGAGGCCTCGCCGATCACCTGGAGGCCAGGCTCCAGGGCCAGCGTGTCCCGCACGCCCTTGCGGAACAGCGGGTGGTCGTCCACAATCAGCACCCGATAGGTCATCGCCGCGCCTCCTTTCTCTTCACTCCACGCAGCCGGCTGCCGCTTTATTTGCCATTAGCCCTCATCCAGCCGAGTAGTTCTTCCACGTTTTTCGGAAAATCAGAGGAAAGATCCGATGCGCGACTCTCGCGCTTTTTGGTTTTAAGTTCTCCGGGCAAGGTCAGGAGCTGAAGACCCCTACCCAACCCTGGGGAATGATTTCCCCCTCCCCAATCCCAGGGATTGGAAGGAGGGGAAAGGATCATGGCTCAGAGGCACCCGCGTTCCAAATATTTTTAAAATGAAACCGTAGA
This sequence comes from Candidatus Thermoflexus sinensis, assembly GCA_016842045.1. Classification (GTDB taxonomy): domain Bacteria; phylum Chloroflexota; class Anaerolineae; order Thermoflexales; family Thermoflexaceae; genus Thermoflexus; species Thermoflexus sinensis. The sequence continues at coordinate 10,238 of JAEVEY010000187.1, forward strand.
TTAGACAAACCGGGATTCTCAACAAGGCGAGACGCCATGGACCTCCTGATTCGAATGAGCGCTATCCTGGTGATTCTGTTCGGAGGACCCGCCCTGGCCCTGTGGGCACGGGCCCGATGGAGGCGACCCGTAGCCTGGTTGGGGGTTGGCGCCCTGACGTTCACAGGGGCGCAGGCGGTGCGGTTGCCCCTGCTCATCGGGCTGACCGAATGGTTTCAGCGGGGATGGCTTCCCCGACCCTCTGACCCGCTGATCCTGAATCTGGCGATCCTCAGCCTTTCCGCCGGCCTCTTTGAGGAGACCGCCCGCTATCTGGGGATGCGCTGGGCTCATCGTCGCCAGATGCGTATGGGTGAGAGCCTGGAGGACACGGATGTCCTGGTGCTGGGCCTGGCCCATGGAGGCACAGAGGCGTTCTGGGTGGGGGTGGTCGGATGGGTCCAGCTGATGGTGATGCAACTGATGCAAGAAGGCACACTGCCGATCCCTCCAGGGGCAGAAGGCGTGGTCACGGCCTACTGGGCCACGCCCGCATGGATCCTCTGGGTGGGCGTGCTGGAGCGGGGGATGGCCATTGTGATCCACATCGGCCTTTCCTTCCTGATCTGGATAGGGGTCCACCAGAGGCAACTGGTCTGGTGGGGAGCAGCGATGCTGCTTCACGCGCTGGTGAACGGAACCGCGGGCTATGTCATGACGCGCTGGGGGATGTGGGAGGCCGAGGGGATCGTCGCACTCTGGGCGCTCGCAAGCGTGCTCATGGCTTTGCGTGGGAGGCGGCTGGCCTTTGGCGCGCCATCTCATACCCGAAAATCGCTCGACGGACCCGCCTGCCCCAGGGCGGATTAATTCGCCGGGCTGCACAGCCCCAGGGGCCGCGGGGCGAGGGGGCAGGGAGAGAGGCTTGCCTCCCATCCGGGGAGGCTCCAGACGGCCAGCCCGCTTTGTCTAAAGTCCCGCTTCGTGAGATGCGGGCCGCCTTTAGCGGCCCGCATCTCACGAAAAACCCGTTCTTTGCCAGGGAAACAGTTTTGCCTCCCCGATCGCTCAAATCAACTCCTGAACAGAAACCCGAACCGGTGCAGCTGGAGCGGTCGCTTTCATCCGGCGGGCTGCCAGGTAGGCATTCACCACCAGGTCGATCAGGCCGCTCACCCGGATCCCCAGGCCATAATAGTCGTTCAGATCTCCCAGCTGCAGACGGCAGTTGTCGCACGAGGCCGCCACGATGCGGGCTCCCGTCTGACGGATCTGCTCCACCTTGCGGCGGCCGGCGCGCATGCGCTTCTCATACCATTCGGGAACCGCCACCAGACCGGCCCCGCCGCCGCAGCAGAAGTTCTCCGCCCGGTTGGGGCTCATCTCCCGGAAATCCTGAACGACGGCCCGCAGGATGATCCGGGGCTCCTCCAGCAGGCCACCGTTCCGGCCCAGATTGCAGGAATCGTGATAGGTGACCGGCTCCGGGTTCGCCGAGGGATCCAGCGGCAGGCGACCCTGCTGGATCCACTCCGCCGCTGCTTCAATGATACTGCGCACCCGGAAGGGGAAATCCTCAAACCAGTTGGGCGCTTCCCAGCGCAGGACGGTATACGCGTGGCCGCATTCCGCCAGGATGATCTCCTTCACGCCCAGCCGCCGAGCCTCATCAACGATCCGCCGTGCGATCGCCCTGGCACGCTGGAGATCGGCCAGGAAGTATCCATAATTGGCTGCCTCGAACATGCTCAGGGTCCAGTCCGCCCCAACCGCGTGGAAGAGGACGGCCGCCGGCAGGATGGTATGGGCACCGGAGAGGGCGACATACAGGATCTCTGCCCCTGCCTTCTCCACAGGGATGCGGGCATCCGGATCGCCGGTTTGTTCCTGCAGCTCGCGTTCCAGCTCACGGATCTGATCGATATAGAACTCCCGGAAAAACTCCAGGTTCTCCTCCCGGGCGATCGCCGCATCGGCCAGCTGGGTGAGCATCTCGGGAGCTTTTCCGGCGGCCGTCAGCATGGCGCGAGTCGCCCGCATGATCAAAGCCGTATCCACACCCATCGGGCAATTCATTGTGCAGCGGCGGCAGAGGGTGCAGGCGCCGAAGGCGATCTCCGCCAGCTCCTCCAGATCGGCCTCGGTCAGATCCTTCGCTCCCACCCACCAGGGGAACAAACGCCCGATTGGGTCGTGAAGACGCCGGTAGAAGCGGCGAACGGCCTCCGCCTTCGCGGCAGGGGCATTACGAAAATCGGGCTCGGCAGCAAACACGTGACACGATTCCGCACAGATCCCGCAACGCGCGCAGACCTCCAGAGCAGCGAGCAGCCGCCGGTCCAGCGATTTCTCAAAAGCGGTCAACGCCTGCTGAATGCGCTCGCTCATAGGGTCCTCCTACCCCAGCACGGCTCGCCGGCCATAGAAGAGGCCGAAGAAGAATCGGGAGAAGAAGAAATAGATGCAGTGCCGGATCTTGGTTAACGGGATGGCAATTAGAGTCAGGGCGGACAGCGCATAGAAGGCCGCCGTCCAGCGCGGGTCTGTCCAGAAGGCCATGCCTGCCGCCTGCCATACCGTCACCAGGACCACCGCCGCATAGTCATCCGGGTGGCTGAGCGCCCGGAGCCGCTCATCGAAGATCCGCATCAGGATCCCTATCAGGCCGCCCACTGCTCCGATCCCGGTAAAAACCAGACCGGCCATGGTAATGGAAGCCGGAAGGGCGGACCGCCAGGGGCTGACGGCCAGGGTCGCCAGAGTGGCGAAGATCCCGAGATGGAAAAGCACCCCCCGCACATAAGGGAGGAAATGCCGTCGGGTGCTCTCTTTCGCCCAGGGCATCATGCCCCAGGTGAACGCATACACGATGCCCCGCCACGCGGAGCCCCGGGGCTGGGCCCGATCCGGCCGGTAGGGGCGGGCCAGCAGCCCGTAAAGCCGCCAGCCCAACCCCCCGATGCACAGGCCCAGCGCGATGAGGACGATCCATCCCCACAGCGTCGTCGCGCTCATTTCAACCTCCGCACCACGAAGCGGATGACCTTATCCTGTTTCTCAATGGTCACCAGCTCGTTTCCCGTGCTCCGGCACCAGGCCGGGATATCGGCCATCACTCCCGGATCCGTGGCATAAGCCTCGATGACCCCGCCGATGGGGACGTTCTTGATGGCCTGGTTGATCTTCACCACGGGCATCGGGCACAACAAGCCTTTGAGGTCCAGCGTGAGATCTGGTTTCACCTCCATCGGGCACCTCCTCTGAATCGTCGATTTTCTCCCGGAGGGCTTTGTAGGGGCCGGGTGGGCCCCCATCTCCCTCCCCGCTTCGATCTGGACTTCGAACAATCAAGCGGGCCGCGCGACTATCCGTCCGGGCCTTCTCCGGATGCGAGGCGAGCCTCTTCCTGCGGCCCAGAGGGCCGCAGGAAGAACGGACGATTAGATGAACAGCGTGATTTTCGAACGCGAGGCCTCCTCCAGGAATGTGGCCACGCCCACCACATCCTGGACCTCATCAATGAGATCCTCCCGTCGGATCTCCATGACCTCCATACTCATCTGGCAGGCCAGCATGCGGACGCCGAGCTCAGCGGCCAGCTTGCGCAGCTCCGGCAACGGTGTCACGTTGTGGGCTTTCATCATCTTCTTGAACATCCAGCGGCCCAGGCCGCCGAAGTTCATCTTGCTGGGCCCAACACCGTTGATATCTTTCAGGAAAACGCCCAGCATCCGGCCAAACAGGCTGCGCCCCGTCGAGGTCTGCTTTTTAATGGCCTGCAGGCCCCAGAAGGTAAAGAACATGGTGACATCCATGCCGGAAGCAGCTGCGCCGGTGGCGATGATGAAAGCCGCCATCAGGCGATCCATGTCGCCGCTGAACACGACCATGGAAAGCCGATTCTGAACCTGCTGCTCCGAACGCGTCACCGCGGCTTCCGCGATCTGTTCCAGCGCCATCGAGACCTCCTTCTGGATTCAGCTGGCGATATGGTGGTAGAGATGGATCCGATCCATCAGGACCGCTCGCATCAGGTCCAGGGCCTGGATGACCCGGTAATCCGCCAGGGCGTATTCCACCACACCCCCCCGGCGGGTGGGGATCACCAACCCTTTGGAGGCCAGCACCCGGAGATGACGAGCCACGGTGGATTGGGGAAGGCCCA
>JAEVEY010000187.1:15285-39388 GCA_016842045.1 Candidatus Thermoflexus sinensis
TTCCGGGTAGGCCTGGTAACCGATGTCGGGAAGATCGATGATAAATCCTTCAACCAGGGCACCTGGGAAGGCGTCCAGAAGGCCGTCAAGGAGCTGGGCGTGGAGGCGAAATACATCGAAACCCAGGACCCCAATGACTATATGAAGAACATTGCCCAGTTCGCCGACGCCGGCTACGACGTGATCGTCACCGTTGGTTTCGCCCTCGGGGAGGCAACCCGCGAGGCCGCTCAGAAGTATCCCAACGTCAAATTCATCGGCGTCGATCAGTTCCAGGAGAGCACAATCCCGAACGTGGCCGGGTTGATCTTCGAGGAGGATAAGGCCGGCTTCATGGCCGGGGCTCTGGCGGCCCTGATGAGCAAGACCGGCAAGATCGGGGCTGTGCTGGGCACGGATGCCGTGCCGCCGGTCTGGCGCTTCGGCGAAGGCTACCGCGCCGGGGCCAAATACGTCCGCCCGGATGTTGAGGTGCTGGTGGTCTATCACAACGACGTGGGGCTGGACAAGACCTTCACGGATCCCGAGTGGGGCAAGTCCACCGCCCTCTCCCTGGTGGATAAGGGCGTGGATGTGATCTTCGGGGCCGGCGGCAAGACCGGCAACGGGGCCCTGATCGCCTGCGCGGAGACCAAGAAGTGCCTGGCCATCGGCGTGGATGTCGATCAGTATTACACGGTCCCCGAAGCTAAGAGCGTCCTGCTCACCAGCGCGATGAAGGACCTGACAGAGGGGACCTTCAATCTGATCAAGGCGGCCTATGAAGGGAAGTGGCAGGGCGGCAACGTGATCGGCCCCGTCCGCCTGGCACCTTTCCATGATCTGGAGAGCCAGGTGCCTCAGGAGGTCCGCCAGAAGCTGGCGGAGATCGAGAAGGGCCTCCAGGATGGGACCATCAAGACCAACGTTCCGCCAGCGAAGCCGCAGTGAGCTCCGGAATGATTCGCCGGGCCGGGGCAACATCGGGGCGGGAGAGCATTCCCGCCCCGATGTTTATTCCCTGGCAGCCTGAGGGCCGGGCATCCAGAGATCTCTGATCCTTCTCTGGAACCCCTTCTTCTCTTCCTGTAGCCTTTTAGGCCGCAGGAAGAGAAGAAATGGAAGGAATCTCCCTGGGGTGCTGGGCCGAAGAGGCCCAGCACCCCAGAAAACAGAGAGCACAGAGGGCGCCTTCCTGATCCATGCGGTATAATCTTCCCTTGAAAAGGGGGCGGTTGGCCTCTGGTGAGGCCCCCGGTCTTCAAAACCGGTGTCGGGCCGCGGGACGGCCCGGGGTGGGTTCGATTCCCATCCGCTCCCGCCTGGAGGAAGGGCCGGGAGGTCCAGCCTCCCGACCCTCCGGATCCCCTATCCTGGAGGCTGAAGGCCATGCGCGCTGTCCGTATTCACCAGTTCGGTGGTCCCGAGGTCCTTCAGGTCGATGAAATCCCCACCCCTACCCCCGGTCCCGGCCAGGTCCTGGTTCGGTTGCGCGCCATCGGGGTGAATTTCATCGACACCTATCATCGCACCGGCCTCTATCGGATCTCCCTCCCCTTTATCCCCGGTCAGGAAGGAGCGGGTGAAGTCGCGGCGGTTGGTCCGGGGGTAACCGAGTTCCGGGAAGGCGATCGGGTCGCTTACGCCGGCGTCTCCGGCTCCTATGCGGAATACATTGTGGTCCCCGCGGATCGCCTGGTGAAGCTTCCTCCGGCCATCGATTTCCCTCAGGCCGCAGCGGTCTTGCTGCAGGGGATCACCGCTCAGTTCCTGACCCAGAGCACCTATCCGCTGAAACCGGGCGAGACCTGTCTGATCCACGCCGCCGCCGGCGGGGTGGGAACGCTGCTGGTGCAAATGGCCAGGCGCCGGGGTGCCCGGGTGATCGGCACCGTCTCCTCCCCCGCCAAAGCCGAGATCGTCCGCTCCCTGGGGGCCGACGCCGTGATCATCTACACGGAGCAGGATTTCGAGGCGGAAGTCAAACGCCTCACGGATGGCCGCGGGGTCGATGTGGTTTACGATTCGGTGGGCAAAGACACTTTCGAAAAGAGCCTGAACTGTCTCCGACCGCGAGGCTATATGGTGCTCTTCGGGCAATCCAGCGGCCCCGTCCCTCCGATGGACCCGCAGATCTTAAACCAGAAAGGCTCCCTCTTCCTGACGCGGCCTTCGATGTGGCATTATCTGCTGACCCGCGAGGAGCTGCTCTGGCGGGCTGGAGAGGTGCTCCATCTGGTGGCCACAGGCCAGCTGAAGGTCTTCATCGACTCGACGTTCCCACTGGAACAGGCCGCCGACGCCCACCGCCGGCTGGCCTCCCGTCAGACCGTGGGCAAGGTGCTGCTCATCCCATAGCACCTGCTGAGGCACAGGGATTCCTAAGGGTACACTGGTCGCATCATCAGCCCCACCCCCCATGGATCCCCTCATCACCCTTCAGGCCGCAGGAAGGGGATCCATGGGGGCCAGGAAGGCGGCCTTCGGCAGCCCCCTGCTTCCGAAAGGTTCCCCCAGGATGGGACGCTATTGCCGCAGCAACCGCGCGGAGTTGGCCAGGATGCCCAGATCGGGAAGGGATTGGGCGGCCGCGGCCAGGGTGGGCGGCAGGAGGCCCAGGGCCGCCAGCGCCAGGCCAGTCAGGTTGTAGACGGCGGTGAAAGCGAGGTTCATCCGAACCACATGCATCGTGCGACGGGCGATTCGGAAAACCTCCGGGATGAGCGTCCAATCCTCGCGCATGAGGGCGATGTGAGCGGCCTCAATGGCGATATCCGCACCGGCCGCACCCATCGCGATGCCCACATCCGCCTGCGCCAGCGCCGGCGCGTCGTTCACGCCATCCCCTATCATGACCACCGTGTGCCCCTCGGCCTGATAGGCCTTCACCATTTCCAGCTTGTCTTCAGGCAGGAGATGGGCACGATACGGAACACCAAGTTTTTCCGCGAGGGCGGCGGCTACGCGTTCGTTATCGCCGGTGAGCAGCTCGATATGCCGGACGCCAAGGGAACGAAGCTCAGCCAGGGCGGCGGGGACTTCCGGACGGAGCGTATCGGCAGCGGCGAGTATAGCCACGGGTTTCCCATCCAGGGCCACAAATAGGGGCGTTTTGCCCTCCGCCTCCAGCCGCTCAACAACCGGCAACGGTTCCGCCGCAGGGATCCAGCGCCGGTTCCCCACAGCGACGGAGCGGCCGTTGATCCGTGCTCGAACGCCCAGACCGGGGATTGCCTCGAAGTCCTCCGGTTCCAGGAGAGACAGGCCGCGCCCGCGGGCGGCGGAGCGCACCGCTTCCGCCAGAGGATGTTCTGAGTAGCGCTCCGCGGATGCGGCGAGCGTAAGAAGTTCAGAGACCGGCATGTCGTTCAGCGGGATCACATCGGTGATCTGGGGCTGGCCCAGCGTGAGCGTGCCCGTTTTATCCACGAGCACAACATCCGCCCGCGCCAGCGCCTCCAGATACCTGCCACCCTTTATCAACAGGCCGCGCCCGGCGCCTGCGCCAATGGATGCCAGCATCGCAACCGGCGTGGCTAAAGCGAAGGAACAGGAACAGGCCACAACCAGAACCGCGGCGGTGGATAAGGGGTTGCGGGTGATGAGAAACGTGAGGGCGGCGATCCCGGCGACGATCGGCAGATAATACGCGCTGAACCTGTCGGCGAGGCGCTGGATATCGGCCCGGTGGGCTTCGGCCTCCTCCACCATCTGGATCACGCGCCCGAAGGTCGTGTCCGCGCCGACGCGGACGGTTTTCACCCGCAGGCTCCCTGACTTCACGATCGTAGCCGCGAAAACATGCGAACCCTTACCCACCTCAACGGGCATAGACTCGCCGGTGATTGCCGCCTGGTCGACCGTGGCATATCCGGCGAGCACTTCGCCATCCACCGGGATCTTCTCACCGGGGCGAACGATCACGATTTCACCAACACTTACTTCGTTGATTGGCACCTCCTGTTCCACACCGTCGCGTTCCACACGGGCGGTTTGCGGCGCCATCGCCGCGAGCTCTTTCACGGCGCGGCGGGCGCTTTCGGTGGTGAAATGTTCGATATAATCCCCAATGCGCATGAAGAGCACCACGATCGCCGCTGCGGACCACTCACCGACTGAGAGGGCTGCGATAGCGCCGACCGTCATCAGCGTGTGGGAGAGGATCCGCCCCTTGAGGGCGGCGTGCACCACATTGCGGAAGATCGGGAAGCCGCCGGCGATAACAATGGCCACGCCAATGGGGAGAGGGACAAGGTCGTTCAGCTTCTCGAACAGGCCCAGCCATTCCCCTGCAGCCACAAGGCTCAGGATCGCGCCGAACACGAGGGCCAGCAACACCCTCATCCGTCGAGGGAAGCTGCCCATGGGAGCAGCCCGCAGCGCAGCGGGTTCGAGGACCGAATAGCCTGCGCGCTCAATAGCCTGGCGGATGACCCCCACGTCGACGCGCGTGGGGTCTATCCGGATGACGGCTTTCCCGGAGGACAGGAGGACATCGACCGACTCAACGCCTGGCAGCTGGGCGATCGTGTGTTGAACGTGCCACGCGCATTCGGCGCAGTCCATGCCTGTGATCCCAAGCTCAACGGTCTGCGGTTTCGCCATCGTCGAACCCCTCGAGCTACAGTCCACGAATGTAAGCTTTAACACAACGACCTGTCCTGAGGCGAAGCAACCCGATGCTTACCTTCACAGACCCTTCCGGCATCCGCTGGTCGGTGCAGATCGCCCTGGAAGCGATCGATGGCTTCGTATGGCCGCCGGCGTCCTGGCATCCGGTGGAAGAGTCCTTCTCCATCGGACAGGATCTCCATGGGCCTTTCCGGGAACACCGGCAGATCTTCCGGGCGGAGGGATGGGAAGCGGTTCGGATCCTGCGTCACTACCGGGAGGCCACATGCGTCCGATTGCGGGTGCGCCGTCGGGCAGGCTCTCCGGCAGCCCTGCGCCGCATGGCGATTCTGAGCGGCCCGGTGGAAGCCACCCTTCCTCCCGTCTACTGGCGATTTTATCAAAACGGATTCCACTCGTGGAGCTTCGCCGGAACCACCCCGGCCAGCGCTTCCGACTTCAGCACCCTGTGGGGACCTCTGGGCGCGCCCATGACCTTCGATGTCGCCGCCCCGCCCGGCCCTCGAGGGATCCGTCGGAGCGACCTGGTCGCCGCCATGATCATCGGGGAACGCGCGCTGATCCTCGGCCAGGTCACCACCGCAGATCAGTTCGTCAAGATCGAACTGGATCTGCGTGAGGCACCACGGCTTCGTGTTTACGCCGAACTGGATGGAATCCCCGTCGACCCTGAGGAGGAGATCGCCTCGGAGTGGATCTGGGTGGAATGGCGGAACGCAACCGATCCGGATCCTTTCGGGCATTACGCGGAGGCTGTCGCCCGCGCGATGCGCCTCCGGGTGCGAGATCGGGCTCCTTCCGGCTGGTGCTCGTGGTATTTCTATTACACCGGCGTGCGGGCCGATGATATTCGGCTTAACCTGAAGGCGTTAACAGCGCGACGGGATCAGCTTCCCATCGATCTGATCCAGATCGATGATGGGTTCCAGGCGGCAGTCGGGGACTGGATGCAGTTCAGCCCTCGCTTCCCGGACGGGGTGGCCCCGCTGGCCCAGGCGATCCGGGAGGCCGGTTTCACCCCCGGCCTGTGGCTGGCTCCCTTCCTGGTCTGGCCGGAAGCCCGGATCGCTCAGGAGCATCCCGGCTGGTTACTGCGCGATGCCCGCGGACGACCGGTCTCCGCCGGCTTCAACTGGTATCGCTGGCTTCGAGCCCTGGATCCCACGCACCCGGGCGTGGAGGAATGGCTCCGGGAGCTCATCCACACAGTGGTCCACCGCTGGGGGTTTCCCTATCTCAAGCTGGATTTCCTTTATGCGGCCGCTCTTCCCGGATGCCGGTATGATCCCAAAGCGACCCGGGCGCAGGCCCTCCGACGGGGCCTGCAGGCCATCCGGGAGGCGGCAGGGGAAGAGGCGTTCCTGCTGGGATGCGGGTGTCCCCTGGGCCCGGCCATCGGTTTGGTCGATGGCATGCGAATCGGCCCGGATGTCGCGCCCCACTGGACGCCCCGCATGTTCGGCCTGAGCTTCCCGTTCCGCCGCGAGCGCAGCCTCCCCGCCCTCCGCAACGCCGTCCGCAACACCCTCACCCGCGCCTGGATGCATCGACGCTGGTGGTGGAACGATCCTGATTGCCTGTTGCTGCGTTCGAGGAACACGCTCCTTTCAGAAGAGGAAACGCAGCTCATGATCACCGCCGTTGCAATGAGCGGCGGGATGGTGATCGACAGCGATCCGGTGTTTCGGCTGCAAGAGGATCGCCTAACGCTATGGTCCGCGATGCTCCCTCCCTCCGGACAACGGCCGGAGGTCATGGATCTGTTAGAACGGGAGTTCCCCCGCATCCTCTATCTGCGCGGAGAACTCGGTGACGCGCCGGTGGTGTGGATCGGCCTCCTGAATCCGGAGGATCGCTCATGGCAAGCGGGGATCCCTCTCCAGACTCTGGGTCTCCCGGAAGCCGTTTGGGGATTTGAGTTCTGGTCCCGCACGGCGCAACGATTGGAGGGTCAACTTCCGGTGGCCCTGCCCCCTCATGGCGCCGCCCTGTGGACCCTGCGGCCAATCCGGCCGGGGTTCCAGTGGGTCGGATCCACCCTCCGCCTGCCGCCGGGGCAGGAGATCATCGGACTGGAGGAGGGGGAAAGGGATGGGCGCTGGGAGTTTCTTCGAGAGCCATGGACAGAGGGAACCGTCTGGATCTACAGTCCGCTCGCGGATCCGGATATCCACTGGAATGGGCAGCCGGTTATCGCAACGTCTGTAGGGGCTGGAATTTATCGGGTCACAGTCGCATTCAAGGGCCGGGGATGCCTGGAAACTCGCATGGGTCGGCATGGGAACCCCGAATAGATGTGGGGAGAAGGGCCGTTGTGAACGCATGGAGGCGAGCCCATGGGCCCGCCTCCACCCAGCGCCTCGCGCGCTAAAACCCGGTCAGTAATCATACCCTGAGGCCGGCATCGGCTTCACGATGATGCGACCCCGCATGCGCGGATGGATGCTACAGAAATACTCGTAGGTCCCCGGCTGATTGAAGGTAAAGCGGAAGGAATCGCCCGGGCGCAGCCGGCCGGAATCGAAGACACCGCTCGGGGAGTCCGGGCTCCCACTGGTCACCGTGTGCGGAACCGATTCCTCCTGATTGATCCATTCCACCGTGGCTCCCACCGTCACTTCCAGCTCCGCCGGGCGGAAGGTGAAGTTCTTCAGGATGACCTGCGGGGGGACGCCAGCGGGGGTAGGCGAGGCGGCCGGCATCGAGGTTGGTGTCGGAGGGCGAGGGGTTGGGGAAGCAGGCGCCGCTGGCGCCGCACAGGCCGTGATCCCCAGAAGCAGGAATACCGGGAAAATCCATAACCGGCGCAACATCTCCAGCCTCCTTTCCCTGCAGGCTCAAGCGGATCCTGAAAAAGATACGCAAGGGAAAAGGAACTGGATTTCTGGATGGCCTCCCGGTTTCGTGGGGATGGGCGTCTCAACGTTTATCCGGCTCAGCTGCTTTCCAGGATGAGGGCCTGGGGAGCGTCCCATTGCGACCCGGTTCACAGCCAGTATAAAATCCTCTCGAGTTCCAGCCCCGGCATGGAACCCATCGCCCATCCTTTTCGGAGGCCTGCCGATGCCGACGTTGCTGGTGCGCAATGCGGAGCTGTTAGTGACCATGGATGACGCGCGACGCCATATCCCGGACGGCGGCCTTTTCGCCCGGGATGGCGTCATTGAACAGGTGGGGCCCACCCATGCCCTTCCTCCGGAAGCGGACCTCGTGATCAACGCCCGCGGAATGGTCGTGATCCCGGGCATGGTCAACACCCATCATCATCTCTATCAGACCCTCACCCGGACCATCGCCCAGAACGCAAAGCTGTTTGACTGGCTGCGGACCCTCTATCCGATCTGGGCGCGCATGGACGCGGAGGCGGTCTACATCAGCGCCCTGGTGGGGATGGCGGAGCTTCTCCATTCCGGATGCACGACCACGAGCGATCATCTGTATCTCTTCCCGAACGGCGCGCGTCTCGACGACGAGATCCGGGCCGCCCAGGAGATCGGGATCCGGTTCCATGCCACCCGCGGCGCGATGTCCCTGGGAGAATCCCGGGGTGGCCTCCCGCCGGACTCGGTCGTCGAGGAGGAAGATGTGATCCTGAGGGATATGCAACGGGTTATTGAGGCTTATCACGATCCCAGGCCCTATGCGATGTGCCGCGTGGCGCTGGCCCCGTGTTCCCCTTTCTCCGTAACTCCCGATCTGATGCGGGAGGCGGCGGCGATGGCCCGCCATTACGGGGTGATGCTGCACACCCACCTGGCGGAGACGCGAGACGAAGAAGCCTACTGCCTGGCGCGTTTCGGCAAGCGGCCGGTGGCCTACGCTGCAGAGCTGGGCTGGGAGGGCCCCGACGTGTGGTTCGCGCACATGGTGCATGTCAACCCGGAAGAGATCGCGCTCCTGGCCCGGGTCGGCGCCGGAGTGGCCCATTGTCCCAGCTCCAACATGCGTCTGGCCTCAGGGGTCGCTCCGATCCGCGCCATGCTGGACCACGGGGTCAAAGTGGGGCTGGGGGTGGATGGCAGCGCCAGCAACGATTCCTCACATATGCTGGCGGAGGCCCGACAGGCCATGCTCCTCCAGCGGGTCGCCCTTGAGCGACCCGATGCGCTCACGGCTGAGGAAGCGCTCTGGCTGGCTACCCGGGGTGGCGCGGCGGTCCTGGGGCGAGACGACATCGGGCAGCTGGCCCCCGGGAAAGCCGCGGATTTCGCCGCCTGGCGGCTGGATCGCCTGGATTACGCGGGGGCTCTGCATGATCCAATGGCCGCCCTGGTGTTCTGTCAGCCCCGCCCAGCGGACCTGGTGGTGGTCCACGGGAGGGTCATTATCCAGGATGGAGCATTGCTGACGGTGGAGGAGGGGCGCCTGATCGAGCGACACAACCGGATCGCCCGGCGGATTGTGCGGGGGGACTAACTGAATGGGGTAAGCGCCAAATTCTACGCTGCTGGCTGCTCTGTTGCGAACCATGGTCTTCTGGTTGGTGGGGCGGCCAGCGAAGCTGGCCGCCCCACCAACCCAGCTCCCCACGCCGCTTCGCGGCATGGGGAGGGGCAAACGATGAACCTGTGCAGGCACCGCCAGGATCGCAAGAGAGCAGCTGTGGACCCTTATCCGCTGTCGGTTCCACCCTTTCCCTACCGCGGAGAGAAACAGGAAAGAGCTTTCATTCCTCCTCTTCTTCTTCCTCCGCCTTCTTACCACGGCCGATGACTTCCACCTCAGGCGCTTCGGCCGGCAACACCGCCTCCTCCAGAACCTCCGCGGCCGGCGCCGTTACCAGGGCGATTAATTCGTCGGGATCACTCACCACCGTGATCCCGGGAGGCACCTGGAGGTCCCGCACGTAGATCGCCGCATCCACACGATCCAGGCGGCTCAGGTCCACCGTGATGGACTCGATGAGGTCTTTCGGGAGACACTCGATCTCCACATGGGTGAGCCCGTGCACCAGGATTCCCTCCCCGCGCTCCACCGCAGGAGAAACGCCCACAAAAACCACGGGGACTTCCACGCGGATTTTCTCAGTCATCTCCACCGCCTGGAAATCGACATGGAGGATCTCCCGACGGATCGGCTCCCGCTGCACCTCCCGGATCAGGGCCAGATGGGTCTCACCATCCACCTGGAGGGTGATCAGCCGGGTGCCACCACGAGCCTGGGCCAGGACCCGCTGGAGCTCCTTACCTTCGACCTGGATGGTTATCGGCTGGATATGCCGGCCATAAAGCACCGCCGGGATCCATCCCTGGCGGCGAAGGGCTTTCACCTGCTTTCCTTTTATCGTCCGCGGCCTCGCGTTTAACACGATCTCCGCCATCGTTCCACCTCTTGCCGTTTAGAATTTTAGGCGATCTCATTTGGGGTGAAAGACACTGGAGCTCTTCCCCTTCCCCACAGCCCATAGGTTGCGGAGAAGAGAGAAATTTTCGAGCGTGTGAAGGCACGCTTTCGACGCGCCCCTGTATGGAGTTACGCTACTAACCTTCCCTCCTGGTTTTCGGGCTGGACCGGGCATCAAAGACACCCGGCCCAGCCCGAAAAATGAGAGAAGTCCTTCAACCTCCCCGGGATAAAGGCCAACGGCGCAAGCCCGCTCCCTCAAAAGCTCCCCTCTCCGCACGGCCTTGCCGAACGAGGAGAAGGGAGCATGGTCACCGTCGCAATCGCCGGATTTGCCAGCCTAAAAGCATACCCAGGATCAATCCGATCAGCAACCCGGTCCAGGAGGCGAGGATCCCCGTCGGTTTCCCTTCCACCGTGTAAGCCAGGATGAAACCCGCCCGCCCCCCTTCCATTCGGACGTTTCGAGCGAGCACAGCCCGTGCATGGCTCTCCTTCAGCACAGCCTCCCGGGGAAAGGCCAGACCGACCGCGCTTTGCCAGAGCTCTATCTGCACGCCCCGGGCGATCCCTAACGCCGAGCGCTGAGCCTGGATCCGATTGGCCGCCAGGTGGGAGATCGCTGTCTTCTCGCAGATCGCCTCATTCGCGATCAGAGATCCCAGGCGGACGCCTGAGAGATGAACAGCCTCAATCTCGTCGGCCTCTCCAGCCAGATGTTCAGGTGGGATCATGTTAAGCCTCTGGATTTTGTCTAGAACTCGCCTCGAAATCAGAGCATCGGCTCGCGCAGCACAAATTGTGACAAGCGAAACCTTCATCTTGACAAAGCGGAGGGGATTTTATAAAGAGATAGAAGGATCGTCAAGAAAGCTTCGCCTGGCTATGAGCCCAGGATTCCAGGGACCAGGCCCGGCCCGGAAGATCTATGTAGCGCTCTCTCCCTTTATCCTTGCTCTGAATTCCTTTGAGCTTAAGGCGGCCGGGCGACGAAGCCTTTGTCCAGCCACTCCCCATCCCCAATGAAGTTCGGACATCAGTTGGGGTATGGGGTTCCCCATCCCTCTCTTGGCCCTTTGGGCCACCCCTCCCCCATCCTGGCTCTTCGGTCGGAAGACGTGGAGGGGAATAGCGGCTTCGCTGCCGGGAGTGAGGTCAGGACGCCCCCGGCAACCCTATGTCCCAATTCATGCCCAAACCCCAGATATCCCCATGGTTGACAACTGAGAGGCCCCATCCGGGGCCCTCCATAAGAGCCAGTTGTATAAGCCCAGAAAACGGGCACTGACGTGCCCGACTACAAACAGGAAAAGCCCTTTGTTCGTAGTCGGGCACGAAGCGAAGTGCCCGTCTAAGCGTTCACAAAAAGACAACGGGCACTGACGTGCCCGACTACTGCTTCGTCCAGATTTGTTTTGAGGATATAAGAGGGTGTGGGCCAATGGCCCCACCCCAAGGAGATTTTGGGGGCGAGCCGGGCGCCTTCGGCGCCCGGCTCGCCCCCAAACCCCCAGGCCTTTGTTTGTAGTAGGGCACGAAGCGAAGCGGAGTGCCCGTCATCAGCGTTCCCAAAAATAGAACGGGCACTTAATCCCTCCTCTCCGCGCGAAAGGGGGGAAGGGCTTTCCGCAGGAAGATAAACATTCGGACCGAAGGTTGCGTTAGAATAGCGGAGCAGCCGTCAGGGTCTTGCGGCTGTTCGCGGCAAGGGATATCCTGCACGGGGACACCGAATGCTCCAGGAGGCCTGCTGTGCCCGTCCGTGGCCCTCAGGATGTGCAAACGTTTCTGGATCAGCATCTTCCCGGGACTTCGGTGCGGATTCTGAATCAGAGCACGGCTACCGCAGTGGAGGCGGCAGCGGCGGTGGGGTGTCCGCTGGGGGCGATCGTCAAATCGCTGCTGTTTATGGCGGATGAACATCCCCGGCTGGTGCTCGTGGCCGGGGATCGAAAGGCCGACCAGCGCCTTCTGGCCGCCCTGTGGGGGATCTCCCGTAAGCGCATCCGGATCGCGGATCCGGAAACGGTGCTGCGGGTGACCGGCTATGAGGTCGGCGGGGTGCCTCCGGTTGCTCACGGAACGCCTCTCGAGATCTGGATCGATGCCTCTCTCGCCCGTTATGAAATCCTCTGGGCAGCAGCGGGCGCCCGCAACGCGCTGTTCCCGATTTCTTTCACCGATCTGGTGCGCATCACGGGCGGCCAGGTGGCAGAATTCACAGTGGAAGGTTCGTAGGTTTGCAGGACAACTGCTCGCAGTTGTCCTACAAACCGGGTCAATGGACCACGAAGGTGGATCCTGAGCGATGCGGATTCTGGCGATTGAGACTTCGTGCGATGAGACAGCGGCCGCGGTGGTGGAAGACGGCCGTATCCTGCTCAGCCACGTCGTGGCTTCCCAGGCTGCCTTTCACGCAAAATACGGCGGCATCTTTCCGGAGATCGCCGCCCGGATGCATGTGGAAGCGATCGTGCCGGTGACCCGGGAGGCAATGGCCCGGGCCGGCCTTTCGTGGGAGGCCATCGATGCCGTTGCAGTGACCTATGGACCAGGATTGCCGGGCTCCCTGGTTGTGGGGGTGAGTTTCGCCAAGGCCCTGGCCTTCGCCCGTCATAAGCCCCTGATTGGCGTGAATCACCTGGAAGGCCACCTTTATGCCCACCGCCTTCGGGTGGAGGGGAACCCCCAGGAGGATCTCCCGTTCCCATTTCTCGCTCTGATCGTCTCGGGGGGCCACACGGAGCTGATCTGGGTGCGGGATCTCCTGGATCACCGCCGGGTGGGCTGGACCATCGACGATGCAGCGGGGGAGGCGTTCGATAAAGTGGCGCGCCTCCTGGGCCTGGGGTTCCCGGGCGGACCAGCGATCGAGCGCATGGCCCGTGAAGGGGATCCGCAGGCGTTTCCGCTTCCGGCCCTCCCGAAGGTGGATCACCCCCTCTGGTTCAGCTTCAGCGGGTTGAAGACAGCGGTCCTTCGGATTGTGGAGCGGTTCGAAGGGCGACCGCTCCCCGTGGCTGATCTGGCCGCTTCTTTTCAGGCAGCGGCCATCGAGCAACTGGTTACGAAAACGCTGGAGGCCCTGCGCTATTACGAGGCGCGGGCCATCCTGATCTCCGGCGGCGTCTCCGCCAACCAGAAGCTGCGGGAGGAGATGACCCGTCGCGCCCCTGTTCCGGTTCATGTCCCACCCCCCTGGCTCTGCACCGACAACGCGGCGATGATCGGCGCTGCGGCGGCGCTGCATGCCCGGGCCGGTCACTTCGCATCCCTGGATCTGGATGTGGATCCGGATGCAAAGATCGGATAAGCGGGCCGGCTCGCTCCGCCGCCTGGCCTCAAAAGTCCCTTATCGTAAGGAAGGGGCCGGCCCCGCGAGCCGGATAGTTGACAGGCCCTTCATCCCCCGTTACACTAAATCCGGCACGCCGGGGACGCGAAGCCCCTCATACGTGTGGATTTTCCCCTGGGGGTTTAAGGCCGGGCAGATGATCTTCTGTGCCCGCCGGCCCGAGGAGATGGTCGTTCACGGAAACTTACTATCCGGGCGTCTCTTTCTGCCTGATCAGAGAGCCCCCTCCCCTCTTTTCCCTTCTGGTGGGCGGGGAGGCGGGCATGGAGATGACCGAACCTTCCTGGCCTCCCAGACGATGTTTCTCCGGCTTTCTTCCTCGGGAATGGGTGCGGGCCCAGTTCAGGAACTCCTGGAGGCGATCTGGATGGCCGCTATTCAGGAATGGGTGTCGGTGGATGAGGCCCGACGGATCATCCTGGGGGAATTTCGGCCGCTCCCTCCAGAATCCGTCGTGCTACCGAAAGCCCTGGGGCGGGTTCTGGCAGAGGCGATCCGGGCGGAGTATGACCTTCCACCGTTCCCCAACTCCGCTATGGATGGCTACGCCGTCCGCGCGGTGGACACGAAGGGGGCACAACGGGAACATCCCATCCGCTTCCGGGTGCTGGGGGAGGCCGCGGCGGGTCACCCGTTCCCGGGCGCGCTCGAACCTGGAACGGCGGTGCGGATCGCCACCGGGGCACCGCTTCCTTCCGGCGCGGATGCCGTGATCCCGGTGGAGGACACCGATGACCCGGGAGGTCCGGGCCGCATGCTTCCGCCGGTGATCACCGTCTTCCGGGCGGTCCAGCCGGGCGAGTTCGTTCGCCCGGCGGGAGAAGATGTGGCTCGAGGAGCCATTGTCCTGGAGCCAGGCACGGTGCTCACGCCCGGCGCGCTGGCCCTGCTGGCCGCCCTGGGCCGCTTTGAGATCCCTGTTCATCGTCGCCCGCGCGTGGTCCTGCTGGCGATCGGCGATGAGCTGATCGAGCCCGGCCGGCCTCTCCCCCCGGGCTGCATCTATGAAACGAACCGGACCGCTCTGGCCGCTCAGGCTCTGGAGGCGGGAGCGGAGCCCATTGTGCTGGGGATCGCCCGGGACGACCCGGAGGATCTGCAACGGCTGTTAGATGAGGCGGCTGCACACCACCCGGATCTGATCGTCTCCTCGGCGGGGGCTTCCGTCGGCGCTTATGATTGGGTGAAGGAAGTGGTGGGGCGCCATGGCGAGATCCGCCTCTGGAAAGTTCGCATTCGCCCCGGGAAGCCCTTTGCCTTCGGCCACTATCGAGGGGTTCCTTTCTTCGGGCTCCCCGGCAACCCGGTCTCCGCCATGATCACCTTCGATCAATTCGTCCGCCCGGTTCTGCGTCGGATGGGCGGCTACCCTCGCTGGGAACGCCCACGCATCCCGGTGCGCCTGGCCGAGCCGGTTTCCAGCGATGGACGCGAGACCTATTTCCGGGCGCGGATCGTTTATGAGGATGGCCAGTTCCAGGCCCGCCTGAGCGGGCTTCAGGGCTCTCACATTTTGAGCGCCATGGCGCGAGCGAACGGCCTGGTGATCCTTCCGGAGGGCATCCAGGCGCTTCCGGCCGGCGCGACGATCCTGGCGGAAGTCTGGGTCGATTTGCAGGACCTGATCGACACGCCCGAGACCCTTCCATCCACCGCCATGGGGAGGGCTTTATGAGCAAACGGCCTCCGAAAACCACCCGCGCGGCTTCTCCCTGGCAGCTGCCCGTATTGCTCATCGCGGCCGCCGTCCTGGGCGTGGCCGCCCTTATCGGATACCAGTTATGGACCAACCGACCGGCGGCGACCGTTGCCGCCGTGGATTATCCGACGGGCCTGACGCCAGATGGATATCCCTACAAAGGGAACCCGGAGGCGAAAATCGTCATCGAGGAATATTCTGATTTCCAGTGCCCTGTATGCGCCCGCTACACGCGCGAGGTGGCGCCGCGCCTGGATGAGAAGTATGTGAAAACCGGGAAGATCTACTATATTTTCCGGTATTTCCCCTTCCTGGGACCGGAGTCGTTCCGCGCGGCGGAGGCCGCGGCCTGTGCGGCGGAGCAGGGGAAGTTCTGGGAATATGAGCATGTGGTGTTTGCCAACCAGCGCGGGGAGAACCTGGGCTGGTTCTCCGACGAGCGGCTCATCGGCTTTGCGACCCGGGTGGGATTGGATCGGGGGGCTTTTGAGGATTGTCTGCTCTCCGGGAAATATCGGGATTTCGTCCGCAGCGCTGCCGATGCGGGCCGCCAGCGGGGGGTGCGAGCTACCCCCACGATCTTTATCAACGGCGAGAAGATCGAGGGGCTCTACGATGTGACTTTCTATGAAACCTATATTGACGCTTTGCTGCAACAAAGCCGGTAGAGCCTGTGATATCATCGGGCGAATGAGCTTTACGGCCCCCGGGCTGCGTGGAGGGAGACAAGGGGAAGGGGACTGTTCAGCTGGCCATCGCGTTCGATCCACGGGGAAGAGGGAGACACCTCGCACCGACCAATTGCATGAACTGGGGAGGAGCAGATGGCGCCGCGGGTCACAACGGCGCAAAGGGATGCACTCTCTTTCGTCCAGCTGGCGCTGGCCATAGCTGGGGCAGGTGTCGCCGGGTATCTCACATGGAGCAAGGTCAGCGGAGAGGGTTTGATCTGCATTGGGTTTCGGGGTTGTGACGTGGTGAACAACAGCCCCTATGCGGAGTTACTGGGGATCCCGGTGGCCGCCTGGGGGCTGGGGGCGTATCTGATTCTCGCGGCGCTCGCGCTTCCGATCCGGGGAAACCATGCCTCCCTTCAAACGTGGATGGTTGCGCTCTCCTTCGCCATCGCGCTGGGAGGCTGGCTGTTCTCTATGTATCTCACCGCCGTTGAGGCTTTCGTCCTCCATGCATGGTGCAGCTGGTGCGTAACCTCGGCGATCCTCATCACGCTCCTATTAGGGGTGTGTGGGGTTCGTTTTTACCGAACATTCTTCGCTTCACACCAGGCTTGGGAATGACACGGGCCGCTCTACTCGCGGCCCTCCGCATCGGAGCCAACGGCGCAGGTCTTAAAAATATCGGGGCGGTGGGACGATCCCGCTTTCCCCGCCAAACCTGACGGTCCCAACACTCATGGCCGCATCCATCACGATTTAAATCCTATCGAGTCAGGAGGAGCCTATGCCCCGCATTCGCTGCCATTATGTTGATTGCGTCTATCTGGAGGCCGGCATGTGCACGGCCGATGAAATCGAGCTGGATCCCGAGATGGGCTGTCTAACCTACACTCAGGCGGAAGAAGAAGAGTGGCAGGAAGAGGAGGAGATCCTGGAGGAGGAGGAAGAAGAGCTGGGCTTCGAGGAAGAGGAAGAATGGGAGGAGGAATTGGCCCTGGAAGAAGATGAAGAGGACGAGGAATGGTGATTCCACCGAGCCCGCTTCCAGCGACGACCGGTGGTTCGCTTCCGTCCGGTGGAAGGGCCTCTCCTCCGGCTTTCTCTCCCCGTGGCCGCTGGGATCGCGAGGAGGCAGGATAGGATATTTGGGCGGCGAGCGGCACCGCCACCCAGGGTGGCCTTTTTTAAAAATTGAGGGTGGGGGACTACCAGAGGCAGTCCCCCACCCCGCTTCCTTAACCGATCATCTCGATCCCCTCGATTGGTTCCACGATGGTGCGTTCTGTCCGTGCGCCACGACGGGCGAGAGCCTGGAAGAGGCGCAGGGGCTCCACGATTTGCTCCGGCGGAAGCACCCCGCGTTGGGGGATCTCACCCCGGGCGATCCAGCGAGCGACCTCGGCAGCCGGGACAGCAACCAGCATGGCGCCCCCGCTGCCCTCAAAACGGGGATGGGGACCCGCCGCGGTGTCGACGCGCAGGCGCAGTGGTTTCCCATCCCGCCATCCCCATGCCTCCGTGGCCACATCTTTAAAGCCGGAGAGAGAAGCGGCCTGCCCGGCCGGGCGGCGTCGCAGGATCTCCACCAGCACATCCCGCGGGCGCACCCGAACACGAGGAGCTCCTCCCTCTACCACGGCGGGGACCTCGACCGGCTCCCGATCGGCCAATCCCAGATCCGCCAGAAACTTTAAACGGCGAACGGCCTCCTCCCCCAGACCGAAGAAGGTGATCTTGAAGAAGCATTCCCGCAATCCCTTCTCCGCATAGACCAGGGGCAGCGTGGCTACCTCCGAGTGCAGGGAGAGATGGACCTTCTGCCACCCCACGGGTTCCCGGAAGAGATAGAATTCCTCCCCGGAAAGAGGGTCCTTCTCCACAAAGGATCCCTCCTCGAACACCACGGGGCGCATGGTGATCTCATCGAGGATCGTCCGGATGGAATAACCCCATGCGAACTCCCCTCCTCCCGGCGGCAGGCTGCCATTGTAAATCCGCAGGCGCTCGACCCGATCCAGCTGAGAGGCCAGATAGGCGGCCTGCACGTTCGAAAGGCCCGGGCAGGACCCCATGCCCAGGATCGCCAGAAGCCCCCGGGATCGGAACTCTTCGTCCAGGGCAAGCTGGCGACGGGTCATATGGAAAAGGCCTCCCAGATCCAGATAGGGGACGCCCGCCTCCAGACAGGCCTGCATGGCCTGGAGGTTGAAATCATACTGGGCGGCATTGATGCATATGTCAGCGCCATACAGCAGGCGCGCCGTCTGGTCCACATCCAGGAGATCGCAAAACGCAGCCCCTGCCCCGGCTCCAAGCCCTCGGGCGACCTGGATGGCAGCCGCCTCGTCCAGATCCGCTATCACCACTTCTTCAGCTGGATCAGGCCCTTCGATCAGGTCTCGAGCGATCAGCCGGCCGATCTTCCCGGCCCCTCCCAGGATCACCACGCGCATGGGATCTCTCCTGTTGAGAGAACTGGAGTACCCGCCCGCTGTGGGACAGGGTGGATCCAGTTTAAGGGGAAAAGGTCGACAGCGTGATTTCCTCGACATGAACCAGGCGAGGCCGCCTTTGGCGGCCTCGCCTGCCCATCGGATTCTTCTCATCCGTAACGCTTCATGAAGCGAGCGATGCGCTCCAGGGCCTCTTCAATTTTTTCGTAGGCTGTGGCATAGGAGCAGCGCACATGCCCCGCGCCTCCCAGGCCGAAGGCGCTGCCCGGCACCACGGCCACCTTCTCTTCCATCAGCAGGCGCTCGCTGAATTCCTCATCGCTCATGCCGGTGCGAGCGACAGAGGGGAAGGCGTAGAAGGCACCCTTCGGCTCAAAACATGTCAGGCCCAGCTCGTTGAGCCCCTTCACGATCAACCGCCGGCGTCGATCATACTCCTGGCGCATCTGCTCCACATACTCCTCCCCGATCCGGAGGGCGGCCAGGGCCGCATACTGGGAGGGGGTGGGGGCGGACATAATCGTATACTGGTGGATCTTGCGCATCGCGGCCATCATCTCCTTCGGGGCCGCCGCATAACCGATCCGCCATCCCGTCATCGCGTAGTCCTTCGAAAAGCCCCCCAGCAGAACGGTGCGCTCCCGCGCCCCAGGAAGCGAAGCGAAGCAGGTATGGGTCCCATCGTAAACCAGGCGGTCGTAGATCTCATCGGAGATCACCAGGAGATCGTATTTCTCCGCCAGGGCGGCGATGGCAGCCAGCTTCTCCCGTGGCATCACCGCCCCGGTTGGGTTGTTGGGATAACCGATCAGAATTGCTTTGGTACGCGGAGTAATCCGCGCCTCAATGTCGGCGGGGTTGACCTGGAAGTCCTCCTCAACCCGTGTGGCGAACGTGACCGGCACGCCGCCTGCCAGGACGACCTCGGGCGCATAGGCGACAAAGCAGGGCTGAGGGATGATCACCTCGTCCCCTGGATCCAGGATGGCGTTGACGGCGAGGTAGAGGGCCTCGGATACCCCTACCGTGATCAGGAGCTCGGACTCCGGATCATAAGAGACGCCGTAGAGGCGATAGAGGTGCTCTGCGAGGGCCTCCCGCAGTTCAATCAGACCGGAGTTACTGGTGTAATGGGTCTCTCCCCGCAACAGCGATTCCACGCCAGCCCGAAGGATCGGCTCGGGGGTGACGAAATCCGGTTCGCCGATGCTCAGGCTGATGACATCCTTCATCGTCGCCGCGATATCGAAGAAGCGGCGGATCCCGGAAGGTGGAATGGACGCTACGCGCCGAGCGATAAAGTCGCGCATCGCCGTTCTCTCCCTGAGGAGAATGAGCCTGGAAACCAAACTGGGGATTGCCCTTCTCATTTTATATCTTAGGGGCTCAGAGGGCTGCCTCCTTCCAGGGAAAGGGGGATCAAATTGATTTCTGGCGCTGGGTCGGGTTCGGCGTCCGAGTCAGCCTCAGAATCCGGAAAGGAAGGTCAACCACTGGATGCCAGTACCTCGCGCACGACGGCCCGGAATTCGGCCAGGATCATGGCGGTGGCTCCCCAGATCACGTGGTTCCCCAGGCGAAATACCGGAATCCGCCAGCGCGCGCCATCGACCTCACGCTCCTCCTCACCCTGATGACAGGGATCCAGGAGCCAGGAGAGGGTGGCCTCCAGCACCTCCGCCACCTCCAGCGGGGCGGGACGAAACACCGGACGCCTGGGGAGATAGCCCACCACAGGATGCACCATGAAGCCGCTGGGAGGGATAAAAAGGGGGGTCAGGAGGCCCAGAAGCTCCACGGGATCCCCCAGGGGGCCCAGCTCCTCTTCGGTTTCCCGAAGGGCGGCCTCGACCGGAGATTCCCCCGGCTCGCACGCCCCCCCAGGAAGCGAAATCTGGCCTTTGTGATAGGCCACCTGGAGGGTCCGCAGGGTGAGCGGGAAGGCCAGATCCAGATCGTTCGGATAAAGCAGGATCAACACGGCGGCGGCACGGGCCTGCGCCAGCTCCTCCTTCATTCGCTCCAGCAACGCCCGCCGGTAAGGAGGGGCCATCTCCCACTGGGCGGAAGCTCCCGGAAGGGGCCGGGCCAGCCGCTCTCGAAGCCGCCAGATGAGCTCTTGAAGGGAAGGTCGTATGCGTTCCATCGCAGGGCTTATGCTGGCAATCTTTTTATTGGGAATTTAAGGGTGGGGACGGGCCGTTGAAGGCGACCCTGCCCTCCTCGCGGCCCCGGGAGCCGCGAGGAGGGGCCTGCCCCGCCTAAGTAGAACACCGAAACGGCAAATCCCACAGCCTGCTTTGTCCAGAGTGCAGCCGGAGTGATTGCTGGATTATTTCTGTCCCCAGGCGATGGCTTCCTCCAGGAGGGCCACCACTTCTTCATCCGGCACCTGGTCGAATTGCTCATAGAAAGCGCCGACGGCCCAGAACAGCGCAGGGGTGTAAAGCACAACCACCTCGTCCGCCTCCGCCTCCACTCGTGGGAGCATTTCCGGCGGGGCCACGGGGGCGGCCACAATCAGGCGTTTCGCCCCCCGGTTCCGCAGAGAGCGCAGGCTGACCCGCATTGTCGCCCCCGTTGCAATCCCATCATCCACCACCACAACCGTCCGGCCCTCCACCGGAATCGGCAGACGGGCGCCACGGAAGAGGACGGCCCGTCGTCGTAACTCCTCACGCTGACGGCGAACTTCTTCCTCAATGTAAGCGGGCGGGACTTCCAGTTCCGCCACCGCGAGGGGATCCACCCACAGGGTTCCATCCTCTGCCACAGCCCCGATGGCCAGCTCCGGGTTGCCAGGGGCGCCCAGTTTGTGGGCCAGCACCACATCCAGAGGCGCCTGAAGGGCGCGGGCGACCTCATAGGCCACCACCACACCTCCCCGGGGGATCCCCATCACCACCACCTGCCCTGCTCGGGCCTCTGGCTCCAGATCCCGCAATGCCTCCGCCAATCGCTGGCCAGCATCCTTTCGATCCCGAAATCGCATTGAGCCCTCCCCTACTCACTCCATCACCTGAAATCTTAACACAAGTCGTCTTCCGTTTGGCCGGATGATCCGCTGATACGATCAGGTAGACACCACACTCCAGCAGCCGCTCCCCAAATCCGTGATCACCACCCACCCCAGACCGGACTCGCTGCTTTTATTCCGGGAAGGAAGCCCCTATCTTGTGGCTACGCCGCTTGACTTCGCTGCCCAGGCGTTCACCGACACTGGTTGTGCGCCGCTTTCCCATGTTCTTTCGGGGAGCTGGAGAACGTCAGGCAGGCTTCCAGGTCGTGCCACCGGCAGGCCATCGCGCCGGGAGCGACGTTTTCATACTCCGCGATGAAGGCGTCCAACTCCTACTCCGCTCGCTGGCAGCTATCCGGGTCATTCCCGGGTTACGCCCGCAGGCGCCGTTGCGGTAATCTCGGTGCTCGCTGGTCCGTTGTAAGGTTCGGCCTTATAGAAGGCTTCCACTTTCTCTTCCAGAATGCAAAGCAGTGTGTAGCGGATCGCCAGATGTAACGGCGGAATTGGGCGTGGAAGTGATGGTCACAGATGACCTGACAGGCTACCGCACGGGGGCGAAGGAACCGGGTCTGAAGTATCAGGTCTGTCCGTTCCATGTGCGGCGTTGGGCATGCCGCGCACCACGAGTGTTGCGAGAGACCATCCCCAGGGAGTGGGTATGGGTGCTGGATGAAGCGAAACCGTTGCTGACGGAATTGCCAGCGGGAGGGAGTTGGCGTCTGTTTGAACGATGGCAACAGATTCCTGAGAGGCATCCTGGGAAGGGACGGCGACTTACGCCTTTGAGCCGTTTGCGGGCTTTGCTTCTACGCTTGAGTGAGCATGGGCCGAGTTATCGCGTTTTGGCAGGGGAGAAGGGAGTGCCCTGGACAAATAATGGCGCCTATGCCATTTCGCCACATTCGCCAACTATGTATGTTACAGTCACGCGGATCTTGACACCTGCCGGAGCTCCCGATATACTTTGGAATGGAAGTGGGCCGTTAGCTCAACTGGCAGAGCAGGGGACTCTTAATCCCAAGGTTGCAGGTTCGAGTCCTGCACGGCCCACCATCCCGTCGCCCCAGGAGCGATCGCTCCTCGGGGCCGTTTTGTTTACAGGCGGCCTCCAAACCAGGCATCCCGAGAGACAGAGCCGTCCCCTGCCCTTATCCCCCCGAGAGGATCGCGGCGGCCTGCGTGGCGCTCCGCCCCCGCACCCCTGCGGGCCGAGGGCCAGAGGTCCCCGGTCCAGTCCCCCAAACGCTCGATAATCCCCTCTTCCCGCCGCCTCTTGAACTGGAAGAAAGGATCAGGGGGGAGAGCTCCCATTTGCCTTCCACTATCGCTCTCAAGAGGGCATGGACCCGGGAAAGGGAGAGCGCCCCGGTTTCCGCCGGCTCAGCTATAGTTGTAGGGGTGGCTGAAGTCAACGATGACTCCCAATGAGCAAGCGGAAGACTTCAGCCGTCCATAGCCTATTCCTGCGAGCTGGAGGATCCCGATGGCCCTGGTGCAATGGGAGCTCTTAAGCGGGGAGGAGGCCCAGCGACATCTGCGGGAACAGCGCCTGGCTATCCTGCCGATCGGAGCGGTGGAGGCTCATGGCCCTCATCTGCCCACGGGCACGGACAATCTTCTGGCGGCGGCGATCGCGGAGCGCGTGGCGGAGCGGGTTGGGGGCGTGCTGCTCCCCCTGCTCCCCTACGGCCAGGTCTGGTCCCTCCAGGATTTCCCGGGATCCCTGAGCATCTCCACTGAGACGCTGACCCGCCTGCTGGTGGAGCTGGGGCTGAGCCTTCAGCGCCAGGGGGCCATGCTGCTGGCCATCATCAACGGCCACGTGGGCAACGGCCCGGCCCTCCAGGCGGCGGCCCGCCAGCTGTATCAGCACAAGGGGCCGCTGACTTACGTCTTCACCTATCCCGGGCTGGGCGAGATCGCCCCTCAAGTCTGCTCCTCCCGCCCGCTGCCGGGAGGCTACTTCCATGCGGACGAGATCGAAACCTCCATGGCGCTCTACGTGGCCCCCCGGACGGTTCGAATGGATCGGGCCGTGCGAGAGGAGCCTCAGCTTCCGCCGGATTTCCTCCACCGGCCGGTCCCCTGGTCGGAGATCACCCGAACCGGCATCCTGGGCGATCCCACGCAGGCCACCCCGGAGAAGGGCGCAGCTCTAATCGAGGGGATCGTGGAGCGGATCGTCGCTGTGCTCCGCTTCGCTCTTCAAGCCCTGAGGGATTCGCAGGGCTCGTCCGCTGGGGGCGCGGTGTGAGCGACCGCGCCCCCAGCAGGTCATTCGATCCGTGCGGTGCTCACCGGCCCAGGATCCGGCCGACCAGGGCGATCAGCAGCGGCCAGAGGACATAGTCCGTGTCCGAGGCCCAGCTGAAGAAGTCCCCGATCGCAAAGCCCATCACAGGCCACATCAGGGCCTGACCAACCCCCATCAGGACCCCGGCCACCACGCCGCCCAGGATGGCCCCCGGGATCCCCCAGTATTTGTTCCCATAGACGCCAGCGGTGGCCCCGTGGAACCACACAGACATGGTCGGCGCGAAGATGAAGAAGGGATACCGGGCTCCAGCGAAGATCAGGGAGACCACCACCATGGTCAGCATCCCGATCAGCCCCCCATAGGCCATCGACACCTGCCCATAGGGGAAGAAGAGCGGACAATCGAGAGCGGGGATGGCGCCCGGCACGATCCGCTCCGCGATCCCCTTGAAGGAGGGGATCAGCTCGGCGATGATCATCCGGACGCCCATGATCAGGATCGCGAACCCGGCGGCGAAGTTCAGCGCCTGTAGCAGAACCCAGATGATCGGGTGCTTGCCTGCCCTGGCCGCCGCCTCCATCACGAAGGCGACGTTGAGGGCGGCCATGATGATATAAACCACCAGGAAGGTGGCGGCCATCAGCAGCATGGGCTCCCGCAGCCACTCCAGAGCGCGAGGGAAGTAA
>JAEVEY010000042.1:0-2291 GCA_016842045.1 Candidatus Thermoflexus sinensis
AGGGGCGCCCACAAGGGGTGCCCCTGCACCCAAATGCCTCCCCCTGGATCCTCCCTTCCCACGACGGGCGCTAAGGCGCCCTACCTGGAGAAAACCGGTTCGTTTCATGCCGTTTGCGAGCAGGCTCCAGCGGAAAGTTGACAAAACCCATCTTTCCCCTTTATGCTGAGTGAGCGCTCACTTTCAGGAGGAGGCCCATGGCATTGCGAATGGACGCGGAAACCCGGCGGGCGCAGATCCTGGAGGCCGCGGCGCAGGCTTTCGCCCGGCATGGGTTCCGGGGGGCCACCACCCGGGCGATCGCGCAGGCCGCCGGGGTCGCCGAGGGAACGATCTTCCGCTACTTTCCGACCAAACGGCATCTCCTCCTCGCCCTGTTCGAGGCCTTCACCATCCGGCCCATCCGGCAGCAGCTCCAGGCGCTGGAGATGATGGAGCCCCGGGAGTGGCTGGAGACGTTCCTCGCGGAACGCCTGACTGCGATGCGGGCGCACCTTCCCCTGATGCAGGCCCTGTATCAGGAGATCCGGACGGATGAGGCGGTGCGCCAGGCCTTTGTGGAACAGATCGCCCGGCCCTTCCTGGAGCAGGTGCAAGCGCTACTGGCCACCGCGCTGCAGCGACGCCAGCGCGCCCTGCATCCCGCCCTGGTCCTGTGGGCGATCTGGGGAGCCCTTCACGGGGTGACCATCTTCGGAATGGAAATGGACCCTGATCTGGCCGCTCTGCCCCCCGAGCAGATCGCCCGGGAGCTCACGGCGCTGTTCCTGTGGGGGCTGGAAGGCCATCCCAATGAACCTGCTGGGAGGTGAACGACCGATGCGAAGCCGCAGGTGGCTGCTGTTCATTCCATCAGCTGTTCTGATCCTCATCGGCATCTGGGCAATCTTCGAACGCACCCGAGCACAACCGCCCGCCTTCGCCGATACGGCGACCATCCGGCGAGGAACCCTCCGGATCACTCTGAGCGCGGCGGGCAAAATCCGCCCGCGCGCCCAGGCGGTCCTGAATTTTGCAACGGCCGGCACGGTGGCCGAGATCTTCGTCCGGGAAGGCGAAACCGTTCGCAAAGGGCAGCCATTAGCCCGACTGGATACGACGGATCTGGAGCTGGCCGTGCGCCAGGCGGAGGTCGCTTATCTCACGCAGCAGGTGATCTACAGTCAGACCGTTCAGGGTCCCAAACCGGAAGAACTGGCGGCCGCGCGAGCCGCGGTGCGCAGCGCGCAGGCCGCTTTGCAGGCCCTGGAGAAGGGGCCGGATCCTCTGGATCTGGAGATCGCGCGGTTGAACGTGGAGATCGCCAGGAACGCGATCTGGCAGGCACAGCTGACCCGCGACAAAACCGCAGGCGCCCCGTTTTCCGCGCCGGTGGACCTTGACCTGGCGAACGCGCGGGTTGGGCAGGCGGAGCTCCAGGCTGAGGTGGCGCGACTTCAGTACGAAAAGCTAAAGGCAGGGGCCCGGCCCGAACAGCTGGAAGCCGCCCGGGCCCAGCTCGCTCAGGCCCAGGCCAGCCTGGCCCGCCTGCAACCGGACGCCCTGGCCATTGAGCGCGCGCGCCTGCAGTTAGAGCAGGCCCGTCTGCAACTGGAGCAGGCCCGGCGTCGCCTGGAGCAGGCCACCCTGGTGGCGCCCTTCGATGGCACCGTCGTCGCCCTGAACATCGAGGTCGGTCAGGTCGTCGGCGCCGGGGTTCCAGGAGGCGCCATCATCCTCGCGGATCTGAGCGACCTTTACCTGGATCTGACGGTGGACGAGGTGGATGTCGTCCGCCTGAAGGAGAAGATGCCCGTGGAGATCACCCTGGATGCGCTGCCTGGCCGCACATTCCGGGGCCATATCGAATCCATCGCCCCTGTCGCCGTGGAGGCCGGCGGCGCGGCCACCTACCGGGTCCGGGTCGTGCTCGATGAGCGGGACCCCGCCCTTCGATCCGGCATGAGCGCCACCGTGGAGATCGAGGTGGATCGCCGGGAGAATGTGCTGGTGGTGCCCAATGCCGCGGTCCGTCGCGACCGGATCACCGGACGAGCGTTCGTGAACCGCGTCGTGGGCGATCGGGTGGAGGAAGTGGAGATCCGCCTGGGCGCTCAGGGCGAAACGGAAAGCGAGGTGCTGGAGGGGCTGCGCGAAGGTGATATCGTGGCCCTCGGCGACATCCGGCCCCCATCGGTTTTCCGCTTCTTTGGCTCCGGACGTTAGCTCCCCGCATCGTAGGGGCGTTTCCCTGGAGCAATCCGGTCGGGGTGCGGGCCGCCTTCGGTGCGCCGCAACTCAACGAAAACCGA
>JAEVEY010000042.1:2871-5074 GCA_016842045.1 Candidatus Thermoflexus sinensis
CGCCACCGTCACGGGCGTGATCTCCGGGATCCCCAGGCGGAGCATGGTGGAGGCGATGGCCGCGAACCAGAGGATAACCATCGGGTTGGTCAGGGTGATCGCCAGTCCCGTGAAAAACAGGCGAGAGGATGAGGCCACCGGGTTCAACGCAATGGCCACCCCCCGCCATGCATCCCGCAAGGTCAGACCACCCAGTCCCACCAGCAGGACCACGCCCCCAGCCGCGAGAGCCGTCCCCATGGTCGGCCATCGGGAAAGCAACGTGGCCGCCCCCAGCATGCTGAGCGTGAAGTAGGCGAGATCCCCCACCACCGTCCCCAGGCCGGTCAGCACGGCTCCTCTCCATCCATGGCGCAGCCCCGCTCGAAGAATCGCCAGGTTACCGGGTCCCAGAGGGATTGACAGGGAAAGGCTGAGAAGAAGCCCGCGCAGAAAGATCACGGTCATCGCTCCTCCATAGAAGCCGGGAGATCGCCCTGCTCCCCCTATGGGCAGCAAAGGAGGAAACCACCATACATCAAACCCGTTGGGTCATTACGTTGAAAGGCCTTTTATCCTTCTTCCCTGCAACCCTTCGGGCTGTAGGAAAGGAGGATAAAAGGAGACGGGGCGAATCCCGCAACCGGTCGATTCAGCTCTGGAAGGGAGTGGGGACCCCTCTGGAGGTCCCCACTTACGAGCTTCATGCGCTGTAATAGAGATAAAACTCGTAAGGGTGTGGCCGGAGGCGGATAGCATCCACTTCTTTGCGCTTGAGCTCGATCCAGGTCTCGATCACATCCATAGTGAAGACCCCGCCTTTGAGCAGGAATTCATGATCCCGCTCCAGCGCCCGCAGGGCCTCTTCGAGGGAGCCCGGCACCTGCCGGATCTTGCGAGCCTCCTCCGGCGGCAGTTCGTAGAGATCCACATCGACCGGATCCCCGGGATCGATGCGATTCTGGATGCCATCCAGCCCGGCCATCAGGATGGCGGCGAAGGCCAGATAGGGGTTCGCCGAGGGGTCCGGGCAGCGATACTCAATCCGCTTCGCCTGGGGGGAGTCCGAATACATGGGGATACGGATGCCCGCGCTGCGGTTACGCCGGGAGTAGACCAGGTTCACCGGCGCCTCATAGCCGGGGACCAGCCGGCGATAGGAATTGGTTGTGGGAGCGCAGAAGGCCAGGAGCGCCGGCGTGTGATAGAGGATCCCGCCGATGTAATAGCGGGCCAGCTCGGAGAGGCCGGCGTAGCCCCGCTCATCCCAGAAGAGGTTGCGGCCCTCCTTCCACAGGCTCTGATGCACATGCATCCCCGAGCCGTTGTCGCCGAAGATGGGCTTGGGCATGAAGGTCGCCGTCTTGCCGTGGGCCCGGGCCACGTTCTTGATGATGTATTTATACATCATCACCTGGTCGGCCATACGGGTGAGCGGCTGAAAGCGCATATCGATCTCACACTGCCCACCGGTGGCCACCTCGTGGTGATGGGTCTCCACCTCAATGCCCGCCTGCATCAGGCGCAGCACGATCTCCGAGCGCAGATCCTGGAGAGAATCCGCGGGGGGCACCGGGAAATAGCCTTCCTTCCAACGCGGGCGGTGGCCCAGGTTCGGTCGCCCTTCATCCCGCCCGCTGTTCCAGATCCCCTCCTCCGAATCGATGAAGTAGAACCCGAAATGCGCCCCCTGATCAAAGCGGACGTTGTCGAAGATGAAGAACTCCACCTCCGGGCCCCAGTAACTGATCTCCGCGATCCCGCTCTGCTTCAGATAAGCTTCCGCCTTGCGGGCGATATAGCGGGGATCCCGGGTGTAAGGCTCCCGGGTCACCGGATCATAAACGTTGCAGATCATCGTGAGGGTGGGCACCTCGCACACCGGGTCCACCACTGCGGTCGTCGGGTCCGGGATCAGGATCATATCGCTCTCGTCGATGCTCTGGAAGCCCCGGATGCTGGAGCCATCGAACCCCAGCCCCTCCCGGAACACTTCCTCCGAGAGCTCCGTGATCGGGATGCTGAAATGCTGCCAGGTCCCCAGCAGATCCACGAACTTGAGATCCACGATGACCACGCCCTGGGCGCGGGCGAACTCGATGACCTCCCGGGGTTTGGTCAACGGCTTGGGGGCCTTTCCGTTGCTGCGCTCCAGGACCTCCCGCGCGACTTCCGTGAGGGTCTGCCGGGCCATCCGTCACCTCCTCCAGGCGTTGAAGAATTC
>JAEVEY010000035.1 GCA_016842045.1 Candidatus Thermoflexus sinensis
TCATTGACCTGGACTGTTCCCCTTAAGTCATTGGCTCGACCGTTCGGGACGCGGTTCGACCCACCGTATACGTCCCGGCCACGAAAAGCTCACCCGATCCCCCTGCGGCCAGCGCACAATCCACGTCGTGTGCATATCATCCGTCTCCGAAAAGTCATCGATAAGCAGAAAGCGACCATCGGGAGCAAACCCTTGGACGGCCAGCATTCCCCCTTTGCGCTCCTCTGGAGGGAGCAAGGCACGCGACGCTTCTCCTGGCCCCAGCACATATAGATACGGGGGCAATTTCAATCCCCCATGCCTTGACACGATCGCCAGCACTGTGGAATCACCCTCTAAGGCCAAAATCCGAATGAACTGCCAGCAGTCCGAACACGGCTCCTCTAAACCTTGGAAGGGGTTGGGGATCTGAACCCGAGACGCCGGCATCCCAGGCGGCAGATCGCATTGAGCGGCCTCCTGCATGATGAGCCATGCGCATTCCACCTCTGAGACCTTGCGACGCTCAGGTGGCTCCCCGGGAAGTGAAGCCACGCATGAAGGGGGAAGGGCCTCACCTTCCTGCCAACATGCCTTCCAAGCCCCATCCTGCCGGATCATGACGAAATCCACGCTGATGGAACGCGGATAGAAAGGGAAGGGACCAAGCCAGCGTTGACCATCCGTCAGCCAGACAAAGTTCTCCAACTCAAACGGCTGACTTGATCCCTTCGCAGGCTGGAACACCAACCAGTTGGGGGCTACCGTAAACCCGCCCGGCAGCGGTTTAGGCCGGAAAACGTCGGCTCTCCGGCTTTGGGTCGGAGAGGGCCCCGCCCGTGGGGCTTTCGGGGTCGCCCCAGCCGGGGCTGGTGTCGGCGTCGGGGTCGAGATGGAGTCCAGGGCTGAGGGTGTGGGGGTAAACGCCTCGCCCGGTCGCGAACCAACACCGGACGTTGTGCATCCCATGAAGAACAACCCGATGAGCCAGCAAAGGAAAGCGATCCGCAAGACCCTCATGGTTCATCCTCCGCGCAAGACGAGGTATCGGCCGCAGATCCACCGAGGCGCCCTTGGTCCGGCTGTTGCCTCATCCCCATCGGTTTTGGGGATATGCAATGGGGGAAGTAGAAGGCCCTTCTCCCCTTGCTCCTCCCTCCCCGCGACCTTTGGCCGTGGGGAGGGAGGAGCAAAAATCTTTCGAAGGCTGGGCGGGGGCCGTTTAGGGCAAGGATGTTTGAGCGCCTGTTCTCGGTAATCAGCCCAGCCCTCGCAAATCCCAAGGTTAAAAACAGACAAAGCACCACTCCTTTTGGTTATCGGCCTAACCATTCCGGCTTCGGTCTCAACCACACCCCAACCCCTGGCAAGTTCACTCGATCCCCTTGCGGCCAAGACACGATCCACGTGGTGAATTGCCCGGCCATAGACGAAAAGTCCGGAATCAGCACAAAACGACCATCGGGGGAAAACATCGCAGCGTCCACCCCAATCTCCGCCTCTTTGCGCTCCTCTTTCGGAAGCAGGGTCTGTGGTGCTTCCCCTGGCCTTAACACATACAGACGCCGGTCAGGGGTCGGCGGAACCTCCTCCGGCCCCCATTCCCGATTCCATTCCACCACCGCCAGCATTGTTGAGTCCCCTTCCACAGCAAAGATCCTAATCTCCACCCAACACTCCAGACACAATTTCTCGCCTTCCTTCAAGCCTTGGAAGGGATTGGGGACCTCGACCTGAGAAGCCGGCATCCCGGGTGGCAGATCGCATGGAACGGTCGCCGCCGCGATATCCCCCTTGCAGCTCGCTTCTAAAACGTTGCGGGGCATCGATGGCTCCCCGGGAAGCGGAGCCGCGCACGAGAAGATCTGGCTTTTTCCCTGCCACCGCCGCCAACACGCTTCCCATTCCCCATCCCGTCGGATCAAAGCGAAATCTTCATCCACGATGGGCTCGGAACTAACAGGGAAGGGACCGATCCAGTGTTGACCATCCGTCAGCCAGATCTGGTCCCCCAGGTCAAATTCGTTCCTCATCGGCTGGAGCACCAACCAGTTAGGAGCGATCGAAAATCTGCTCGGCAGCAGTTGCGGTCGGGAAGCGCCGGCGGGCGAGGCTGTCGGGATCGGCATGGGAGTTGTTGCTCCCTCCCCCTGGCGCGGTTTTGTCGGTGTGGAAGCCCTCGGTATCGGCGTCGGGGTGAAATCCATAGCCGAGGGCGTGGGGGTAAACGCCCCAGCCGCTCGCGAACCGGCGCTGGACGCCGCGCATCCCACCAGGAATAAGCCGATGAGCCCAAAGGGAGCAACGATCCGCAAGCTCCTCACGGTTCACCCCCTGTGTCTGTGCGTTGGACGCTGAGGAACCACCAGTGCGAATCCGTTCGAGCTTGAGCATCAACAGAGCGCAAGAAATCCTCCCATGAGTAACGCTCCGTGCGGTTGTGGAAGGGGTTGTTGATCACCACGAAACGTTTCCCATCGTGCTCCTCCAGCCGGTTCACAGCCACCCAGTGAGCAGCCGTTCCCCGCGAGTCCGTCCACGGCCGCAGACGCCCACCCGCTGGTAACGTTTCCCCGTCGTGTTCCTCTGAAAATCGGAGCTCTGTTTCAAGCACCCGGTTCGGGATAGGTGGCTCGTCACGATCCGATCGCGTCGCATTGACCAACGCGATCACATCCTCTCCCTGTTGCAGCCGCGCTTTCAAGTGAGTCCACATCGCATCCGCGTTCTGCTCCCCGGGCGGGACCTCGAAGCGCTTCACCCGCACCCCATACGCGCGGGCCACCTTGTCCAGATCCTCCCCCCCGGTTGTCACATAGGACTCGTCGGGATTATCCGTCGCACCCGCAGCGATCGGCCCCTTCCCCAGGTCTTCAACGAGGTTCCGGATCACCCGCTTTCGGAAGCCCGGATGGGCTTCCAGGGCCCGGTTAACTACCTCCTGGGCCGGAACTGTTCGACCCAGTTGGTGGCTCAAGGCCATGCTTAAAGCCACCCAGCCGCACGCCAAATTGTAGGGGATCCTGGGCTGCTGTTGGATGGCCTCCTTCAGTCGTGCTTTCAGCTCCGGCGACAGGTCCGAATCTTGATCGATCAACGCTTGAATCCGATCCGCCGGGATCTGAACGGCGAACTGGGAGGGCAACCGGTTGCCCCCCGCATCCACCGCCAACGGGACCGTCGGAAGGGGCATCGCCGCACGGGATCCCTGAGCGACCAGGTGGGCGGCCTGTTGGAAGGCCCCTTCGAGGCGCTCCAGGGCCCGCTCCAGGGTGCGGGCCAGGATCTCGATGTGCTCCGAAACTCGGTTCAGTTTGGCTTGATGGGCGGCCGCTGTCACCTCAAAGCGCTGTCCGGGCACTGCCCGCACCACGTCCCCTAACTGGCGCGCCGTTCGCTGGGCCTGTTCGCCTCTCGCCGCCCATTCCGCCCCCCACGCTCGCAGCTGCTGGATGCGCTCTCGGACCTGATTCGGATGCACACGTAATACCATGTCGCTGTCCTCCCGTTTAATGCGGTCTTCCGAATTGGTGATGCTTCATCCCTACAAGGGGATCGCCCCTTTCCCCTCCCCACGGCCTGAAGAGCTGTGGGAAGGGGAGAGAAGAAATCCCTAAATGGGACGTTTCAGTGAGGGGAGCCGCATCCGCGGCCCGTCCCCACCGAAATTTCCCCTAACACCCTTTTCATCTTTGCAGCAGAGCATCTTCAAGCCCCTATAGGAGCGAACTGCCTATTCGCCTTCGCGTTCGATCCCTTCCAGAGCTATCGCATCTCCTTCCAACCGAGCCCGCAGCATCCCCAAGAGGCCCCGAGTGACGACCGTTGCCCGGGCCGTACAGCGGGACGGCCGCGGTTGGCACGCCATCAACTCCAGGACCGGGCCCAGGATCCGTGCTCCCGCCCAGACTTCTCGCACTTGGGCCTCCATCGCTCTGGGATTCCCCTGTAGGCGCCCCGACGCATCCGGGGCCGATAATTGGATCCTATCCCGTGTGGCCAAGGACCGCGTCGCCCGCGCCCGCTCGATCCGGATCTGATGGACCATCAGGTCCCGCACCGCCGCATACAGCGGCGCAAACACGATGGCGATATACAGGGCCAGAAAGGGCAAGAGGCTCATGGCGAAAGCTCCCGCCAGTCGGATTTCCACCGCTCCACATACGTCTCCTGCCGGACCCGGACATCCCGCCCCAGGCCCGGGAGGCTCGGGATCCACAGGGTCGGCCGGGCCAGCACGATGCACACCACCCGCCCGCCCCATCCCCCGTCATGCTGGACGGTCACGTCCACCAGCCGCCGGCCCAGGATCGCCCGGGCCGCCGCCGCCCCCTGGGCCAGCCCCCGCCCCGGGTCCGGCGTCTGGGAGGCCTGGGAGGCGCAGGCGAAGGCCGCCCATGCGGCCAGGTTCGCCGTCCGCCCCCGCTCCATCAGCCCCAGCACCCCCCAGAACATCAGCGCTAACACCGGCAGGGCCAGCGCCAGCTCCACCAGGGCGTTCCCCCGGTTCCGATCACGAAGTTTTATCCGCCTGAGGAAACAACCGGATAAACGCATCTCCGGTCCTCCGAAGGAGGGAGAAGGGGACCATTGTCGGAGCGAAGGATATCCACCCCTGCCCCCGCTGGTCCCGTCGCGGCATTGTGCTCCCCTCGCCGCCCGCCCGGGGCCGCCCCGGCGGCCTCATCCATCTTCGCGCCGCTGCTCAAGGGCATTGCGGATCCGCCGGGGCTTCTCCGGGGGCCTCGAAGGGGGGAGGAGGGCGGGGTTCCCCCGCCCTCCCCGGATCCTCACCACCATCCGGAAGGCGGGCCGCCCCAGAACCGCCACTTGCGCAGCCACAGCTCCAGAGCCATCCGCCAGCGGATGGGAACCCCGTAGGGCCGGCCCCCGGTGTCCCGGAAGACGTTCGCCCCCGCCTCCAGGCTCCGCCGCTCCGGAACCACCCGGGGCCATCCCCCCGTCATCTCGGAGGAAAGGCCCCTGTAGGCGGCCGCCTGCAGGGCCTTCTCGACCTCCTGGCGGCTGTGCACGCTCCAGAAGATGGCGTAGGCCCCGCTGTAGAGCAGGTAGAGGAG
>JAEVEY010000186.1 GCA_016842045.1 Candidatus Thermoflexus sinensis
AAGGGCATTAGCCATTCGTGTATTCGTGCTCCATTCGTGGACGGCACTTCTCCCCGGACAAATTTTCTGACATTCTTTAAGGCTTTCCCTACCCTCCTCCATGTCCGCCCGCAAAGCGGATCGCCTATCGCTCAATCCGGATCCTCTTCGTCCCACCCTTCCCGCAGCATCGGATGACGGCCAGCCAGCCGAAGGAGGAGCGGCAGGGAAAGAGCCAGAAGAGGAAACCAGGCGGGCAGAAGCGGGGACGCGGAGAAGCGATCCAGGTTCCACAGGATGAGCACCAGCGAGAGCCACGCAACGGCGAAATTCGGCCATGGATCCACGCTCCGCATCCATCTCAGGCCGGGGATCCGATGACGGGTGAACGGCCAGAAGAGGTTGCTCCCCATCCATCCCAGCTGATCTTCAAGGACATGTAACGCATATCCAAGCCCCACGATCCATCCGATCCGTGCGCCACCCAGAAGCCCGGCTGCGAGTCCCAGCAAAGCCGCCAGAACCAGCGAGTGGCTCCACGCACGATGCCAGGGCAGGAACAGGATCCGCACCGCCCTGTTCTCTGGCATGAAGGCGATGGATGGACCTGAGAAAACGTCCACGACAATCGTGGGATCATAATCGTAGTGGATCGGGATGCTCAGGGGAAGGCGAAGCGGTGGACAGGAAGGATCCGTTCCGGGCATCGGGCGCCCCCCCGTGTTCACCACCGGGCCGATCTCCACCTCAACCGCCGGCCCTTCCGGATCGAAGCGCACGAGGTAACGCCGCCAGGCATCTGGCCCCAGGCGCAGGGTGTGTAGGATGAGACGGGTGGGGCGTCTCTGTTCCCAGGCCTGCTCCGCAGCTTCCTTCACGGCCTGCGCGATCTCCTCCGGATCCGGTGGATCCTCTTGAGGATCCACTGCCCGATCGGGCTGTTCCAGCCAGCGGGCGAAGCGGAAATCCAGCACATCCGGCAACATCGCGGCAATTCCCCCCAGCGCCGGTCCGATCGCGCCATGGGCGGCATCCCGCACGATCTCCGGGAAGAACGTCGCCAGCGCAACGCCCGAGATAAAGTGAGCGAAGCCTTTCATGATGCTCTCCGCGCCCCAGGGGTTACAGAGAGGGGCCTTCCCGCCCAGCCGAAATCCTCGCCGACACTTCCCTAAAGATGATAGGCATTTTGCGGGGCATGCCCCAGGATCTCGGCTCGATAGAGGGCTTCCAGGGGCGCAAGGGTTTGCTCCCAATCATAACGGGCCACGGCGAGGCGGCGCGCGGCTTCCCCCAGAGCCTTCCGACGGGTCGGATCCTGCGCCAGGGCGATCATGGCAGCGGCGAATGCCTCTCCATCGGCCAGCCACACATGCGCTCCATCCACCACAGCAAGCCCATCGCAACCCATGGGAGTACTGACGATCGCCTTTCCCATGGCCATCGCCTCGAGGATCTTCAGACGGGTTCCGCCGCCCGCCCGCAGGGGCGCCACATACACCGTAGCGCCGGCCAGATAGGGACGCACATCGGGGACCTCGCCCACCACATGGATGCCTGGAATTTCCTGAAGCCGCCGCACCGCAGGGGATGGCCGGCGGCCGACCAGGTAAAGCCGGGCCTCCGGGAGAACAGAGCGCACCACGGGCCAGACCGCCTGGGCCAGCCAGCGGACCGCATCGATGTTCGGGCGGTAATCCATGGATCCGGTGAATACGAAAGCGGGCTCGCCAAGAGGAAACGGCTCCACCGCCTCCGGATGGAAGAACGCCGTGTCAACGCCATTCGGGGCCACCACCGGCGGACGGGCGGTTCCCAGCGCCTCCAGGTCTCGGGCGTCCGGTTCCGAGACCGCGATCACCCGATCCACCCGGCGCACGATCCGGGCTTCGTAACGCCGCAACCGGCGGGCCTGGATCCCG
The DNA here is from genome assembly GCA_016842045.1 of Candidatus Thermoflexus sinensis. Classification (GTDB taxonomy): domain Bacteria; phylum Chloroflexota; class Anaerolineae; order Thermoflexales; family Thermoflexaceae; genus Thermoflexus; species Thermoflexus sinensis. The sequence continues at coordinate 1,902 of JAEVEY010000186.1, forward strand.
GAGTAGAGCGCGCCGGGCCAGCGTCGGGGGTCCTCCCGATCCGCCTGGAACAACCGCTCCTGCAGGCGATACTCCGCGTTCAGTTCGTCCAGAACGAGGATCGGCCGGGCACCCGGGGGATGATCCAGCAGGTCTTCCACGGCCCAGGCCATTTCCAGGCCCTCAATGTGGATCGCGCGGATGGAACGCTGCGCGAGCAGACGCTTCAATGCATCGGCCAGATCGGGAACCCGGTAACGAAAAGCGAGATCCGGGTGAGAGGAAAGCAACATCTGGCGAAGACGGGTCCAGAGGGACCGCGGGCGCCATGGGAAGAGGAACACCTCCTGGGCCAGGGATCGCCAGACCGCCGGGGGCTCCACGGCCCGTTCCGCCAGGGCCAGCACCCCAACGGGCGCCAGCCGGGCCAGGCGCCGCAGCACATGGAAAGCCCGGATGGATCCGCCTTTGTTAGGCGGATCCGGAAGCTCGGGGGTCAGAAAGAGGATCATCGCTGCATCCTTGTGCGCCCGAAATGAAGCAGATCATGCTGTCGAGGGCATGCCCTCGGCGCGCCCTTCGCGCCTCAAAATTCCCCGGATTTACCGACCCAGAACCCGCCGGTAGATCTCCCAGGTTTCCGCCGCTGCGCGATCCCAGGAGAAGGCGGCGGCCCGTTCCAGGCCTTTCCGGCGCATCCGCTCGCGGGCCTCGGGATCCTCCAGGAGCGCTTCCATCGCTTCTGTCCAGCGGGACTCGTCCTCCGCCGGGAGGATCATCCCGGCCTCGCCCACGACTTCAGGCAGGGCACCCTGATCGCTGACGATCACCGGCGTGCCACAGGCCATCGCCTCCACCGCGGGGAGGCCGAAGCCCTCGTAGAGCGAGGGGAACGCCAGGAAGACTGCCCCATTGTATAGAGCCGCAAGGGTCTGGTCATCCGGGCCCTCGATCCAGCGCAGACGATCCGCGATGTGAAGGCGATGAGGCCACTCCAGGATCTCCTGGTAGAGCCAGCCCCGACGCCCGGCCAGGACCAGCGGCGGGGCCTCCGGGCGGCGGTCCAGCAGCCGGGCGTAGGCCCGCAGCAACATTGGAAGGTTCTTCCGCGGCTCCCAGGTTCCCACAAACAGGATATATCCCGGCTCCAGGCCCAGGTGATCCAGCGCTGCACGTATAGCCTCTGGAGGAAGCGGCCGGTAGACGGCGCTGGCCGCTTCGTAGACCACTGAGATACGCTCAGGGGGCAAGCCAAAGTAAGCCACGAGATCCGCCCGCGTCGTTTGCGAGACCGCGATGATATGATCAGCCACCCGGACTGCCTGTTCGATCTGCCCGGCGTAGTAACGCCGGCTCTCCACGGTCATGAAATCCGGATATTTCAGGAAGTGCAGATCGTGGATGGTGATCACCCGGCGGAAAGAGCCGGCGAACGGAGGGATGAAATCGGGGCTGTGGAGCAGCGAGACCCGCCGGAGGGCGATCTCCAGCGGCCATATCCGCTGTTCCCAGCGGTGATGTGGAGGCGTCCAGACATAGGCGGTCTGCACCCGGGGGCCTGAGATTCGGGTGTGGAGATCCCTCCGGCTTTGAAAGATCACCAGGCGGATCTCCGGATCATCCATGACATAGGGGAGGCGAGTGGCCAGTTCCAGGATATATCGGGCGATGCCCTCCCGCCGATATGCCAGCAACCGGGCATCCAGTCCAATCCGTATCATCGGATGCTCTACCCTCCTGAGAGGGGGAATCTTGAATTTGGGGGCCTGGGGGGCGCGCCTTCGACGCGCCCCCCAGGCCACATGCGAATTCCTGTATCGTGCAGCGAGCAGGACAACTGCGAGCAGTTGTCCTACTCCATGGGTTTCGGAGGATGGCCTTCCTCAGCCGGAGCGCGCGCCGCCCGTCGCTCCATCTCGGCGAGAACCATGGCCACCGCTTCGATGGCCGCCCGTTGCTTGCGGTAAAGATCCGATTCGCTGAGCGCCAGGCGCTGGGCGATCTCCCGAACCTTACGGCCCTGAATGAAACGCATCTCCAGCAGATTGTAAAGCAGCCACTCCGGGGCGGTCAGCTTCCGCTCCCCATCCGGCCGCAGCTGTTCGATCGCTTCCGTCAGCACAGCCCGCAACGCGCGGATCGGATTGCCATCATGAATCTCCATCGCCTGCTGAACGATTCGGAGTTGCAGCAGGGGGCTCTGAAGCAGGCGCGGGCCACCCCAATAATGCGCCAGGGCCTCTTTCACCCAGTGGGTGAACTCTGGATGCTCCACCAGGGGCATCGCGGAGGGCCCCTGCTCCGGTTGGCGCAGGCGGCTGACTTCCTCCGCGACCTGCTCCAGCGCGCTCAGCGCTCGCTCCTGGAGCATCCGATCCTCCAGGGCCGCCGCCGCGCGGGCCACCCATCCTCGAATCGTGTCCTGGAGGAGCTCCAGCGTCACCTCCCCGGCCGGCTGGGCGACCGCGATCGCGCCCAGGAGAACCGGATCGCCCCGGCTCCGCAACGGCCAGATCCAGAAGCCATCGGCCACAATAGGGCCATCGGTGGATCCCTCAACAACCGAAAGCGTTTCCTCAATGGATGCCCGCTCGATCGGTCCGAAGGCGGCCACCGGCTCAATCCCATTCGGCGTGATCCGCACGACAAACCCGGTGGGGGAACGAAGGGCTTCGCACATCAGGGCCAGGATCCCCTCCAGGAATTGCCGGAGATCCCGGGCCGTGATCATCGCATCGCTCAGGCGACGCATGCGGACAAGCTCGGAGACATCCCGTCGAAGGAAGAGCCATTCAAAGAAGGGGCGAATCCAATCGCTGAAGACCTCATAGCTCACGATGGCCCCTGCCGCGACCAGGGGCAGCAGAAGAGCCAGCGGCAGGCCGAGGGTATGGCTTAGCCGGCTCAGCCCAAACATCACCAGCACCACAAAGGTCGCCAGGACCGGCCCCCGAAGCAGATAATCGATCCAGCGTTGCTTGATCACCCGATCCGGGACCAGCACGTCCAGGTAGGCGACCGCATAGACCATGCCGAACAGCATCGTCCCGATGATCAGGTTGCTGATGCCGACCAGGCCCCAGAAGACGGCGGGGAAGGAGGGAAGGGTGCGCCCAACCAGGAGCAGATAAGGGAAGACTCCGATGGCGGGGGCGACCATCGTCACCGCCAGGTAGGTCATCCGCCGCCGGTGGGTGGAGATGAGCATCCGCCGGCGCGCCCGCCAGACGTTGATCACCCCCCATGCAACCCCACCGAGGAAGTAAACCAGGAACAGGGGGAAAAGAGGACCAGCCCACAGGTGGAAGGCCCGTCCATCCGCTGCCCCGTCATGGACCAGCAGGTCTGTCCAGAGAGCGAGCAGGAACCAGATCGCCCCCAGACCGTAAGCACCGCGCACCGCCCATCGTCGCCAGGAGGAGAACGAGCCTGTTCGCTCTAACAGGGCATCCGTGAGATGGGCATAAGCAGCGGGGGTGATGGCGATGCCCAGCCATTGCAGCCGCAGCCATCGCTCCGCGGAACGGGGGTCGCTGACGAAGAAGAGGACCAGATCGCCCAGGTAGACCACAAACACCGAGACCAGCAGCCAGGCCGCCCCACGCGCGCTCCGGCTTCGGAAATAATAGGCCAGCAGATAGACCAGGAGGGAGAACGACGCGATCAGCAGGGCGGCGACGATAACGAAATTAATTTGAATCAATAGGTCCAGCGGGTCCATCGGCTCGTCACGATCGACAAATGGTCTCCAGCCAGCGCTGGATACGCTGGATCATCACCCGACGGCGCCCGGTGTAGCGGTGATCCCCCCCATCGATGAGGGCGAGATCGGTGTTCAACCCCGCCCGGTGATGGAGCGCCAGGCTCTGGCGATGATGCACCACCGGGTCCGCTGTCCCATGCACGATGAGCAGCGGCCGTGGGGATAGCTGATCCGCCACATCCACCGGTTGCGGCCTCTCGGCCTGAGTCTTCAGTTCCTCTTGCAAAGTCTCTACGGTCATCCCGTTCATAAAGCGGACCCAGTCCGCAAGCATGGCGTCATGCGGCGTCCAGGCCCGCAAATCGCTGACGGTGGAAAGGGTGATCAGGGCGTAAACCCGGGGGTCCTGAACGGCCGCCAGCACAGCGGCCCATCCGCCCATGCTATAGCCCAGCAGGACCAGGCGATGGGGATCGACCATCGGTTGCGCCAGCGCCCACTCGATCGCCGCCCGCACATCCTCCACCAGGGTAGCGATCCGATAAGGACCTTCGCTACCCCAGCAACCCCGATAGTGGAAGCTCAGCACATTCCACCCGGCATCCCGCAGGGCATCCGCCAGGTCCAGGTTGAGCTCCACGCCGGCGATCCCGTGGGCCATGACCAGGGTCGGATGGGGTCCCGGCCCATCCGCCTGATAGAAACGGCCCAGCAATCGATAGTCATCGCTTTCAAAAACCACACCGATGAGCATCGTTAGAACGCCACCTCAAGGGATTCCCCCAGCGCCCGGCTCTGACCGGGAGAGCAAGCCTGTAGGCATGGACGCACCCTACCACAGAAGGAAATGCTCCTGTTCATAGTAGAGCACGGAACGCCCGTTACAAGCGTTCCCAGAAAGGACGGGCACTCACATGCCCTACTACGAACAGGAAAAGCCCTTTGTTCGTAGTCGGGCACGAAGCGAAGCGGAGTGCCCGTTACAAGCGCTCACAAAAAGAACGGGCACTTACGTGCCCTACTACGAACAGGAAAAAGCCCTTTGTTCGTAGTCGGGCACGAAGCGAAGCGGAGTGCCCGTTACAGGCGTTCCCAAAAAGAACAGGCCACGATATTTTTTCTCTCCTCTCCCTGCGGCCCAAAAGGCCGCAGGGAGAGGAGAAACCTTATCAGGGAGTGGGGAAGGTCGCTCCAGGCAGCTCCGCCACTCCCAAAATCCCATCATTCCAGAGATCAGCCGGTTTGCCCGGAACCCGGTCCGAAAGGAGCCCCAGCGCTAGTCGATCACCGTCTGGCTCTGCTCCCGCAGATACTGGATCAGGTAGTAAGGTCCGCCGGAGCCCCGGCCGGTGGAGCCGCTGGCCTTCCAGCCACCGAAGGGCTGGTAGCCCGGCCACGCGCCGGTGGTCGCCCCCGCCGCCCGGTTCACATAGGTCACACCCGCCTCAATGTGATCGAAGAACCACTGGATCTCCTCCGGGTCATTGCTGTAAAAGCCGGCGGTCAGACCGTAATCCACGGCGTTGGCGTAGCGCATGGCCTCTTCCAGGGAATCCACCGTCACAATGCAGGTGATCGGCAGGAACATCTCCTCCTTGAGGAGCGGGTGATCCGGTGGGAGGCCATCGACCACCGTGGGTTCCACGAAGTATCCCTTGGCGAATTCGCCGTCGGTCAGGACATTGCCACCGAAAAGCACCACCCCATCGCGGCGGAGGATCTCCATGTATCGCTGGAACTTCTCATAAGCGGTGCGATTGATCACTGGCCCCAGGAAGACGTCCCGCCGGGTCGGGTCGCCGATCTGGATCTTGCTGGTGAGATCCAGGAACTTCTCCAGGAACGCATCCCGCACCGGCCGCTCGACATAGATCCGCGAGGCGGCCGAGCACTTCTGGCCCTGGAGGCCGAAGGCAGAGCGCATGCAGCCCAGCGCCGCCCGATCCAGGTCGGCGTGGCGGCTGATGATCACGGGGTTCTTGCCGCCCATCTCCAGAATGATGGGCTTGGGATATTTCGTGGAGGCCGCCACTTTCCGGTAGATGGACATCCCCACTTCATAGCTGCCGGTGAAGGTGATGCCGGCCACATCGGGATGAAGAACCAGAGGATCGCCGACTTCGCTTCCCCCGCCCGTGATGTAGTTGAAGACACCATCCGGAACTCCTGCGTCCCGGAAGATCTCATAGAGCTTGTAACCCACATAAGGGGTATCCGAAGCTGGCTTGAAGACCACGGTGTTCCCCGCCAGCAACGCAGCCCCGGAGGGGCCGCCGGCCAGGGCCAGCGGGAAATTGAAGGGGGAGATCACCGCCCACACCCCGTAGGGCTTGAGCACGCTGCGGTTGTGGTGCTTGGGGGATTCCTGCTTCATGGGCTTAACATAGCCATCGTTGGCTTCCATCTGGTCGCAGTAATAGCGGATCAGATCAGCGGTTTCCTCCACATCCCCCAGGGCTTCCAGACGGTTCTTGCCCACCTCCAGGCTCATCAGGGCGGCGATCTCAAAGGCCCGCTCGCTGATCAGATCCGCTGCCCGCCGCAGGATCTTCACCCGCTCCGTCCAGGGCAGGCGGCTCCAGGCGGGGAAGGCTGCCTTCGCCGCCGCGACCGCATCGTTCACATCCTGGGGGGTCCCCCGCTGGAAAACCCCAAGGAGCCAGTCCGTGTTGATCGGGGAGCGGTCTTCAAAAGTTCGCTCCGTATAACGGGGCTGACCCCCAATGATCATCGGCAGCGTCCCGCCCAGGCTCTCCCGAACCTTGCCCAGGGCGACCTCGTATCGGATGTGAAGTTCTTCACTGGGGACAGCGAGGGTTGCATAGGTGATCTTGAAAGGTTGAGCGGGCGCTTCAACTGTCAGGGCAGCCTTTCGACGCGGGGCCGCTCGCGCAGGCGCCTTGCGGGTCGTGGCGCGGGCCGCCTTCTTGGGGGCCGCTTTTTTCGCCGCCTTCTTCACCGTCTTCTTTTTCGCTGGCATGTCAAACCTCCTGAAGCGTCTGAGCATCCAGGATGGTGCGGGGCCATGCCCGCTCTACAGGATATGCGCGAGGAAGGGATCCGACAGATTTGCGGATCGGCTCCTGGGCCTATCCCCACGCTCAAACCCCTATGGGAATGAACCGCAAAGGCGTTACTCCCCAAAATAGGGGATCCGCAGACCACCGGTCAGGGTTTCCCGCTTGAGGGGGAGGGTCAGCCCCTGGAGCGCTTCCTCCGGGACCTTCACCCGCTTCCCTTCCAGGGCCTGCAAGCGCTCACGGGTAAGCACAGGATCTTCCACCCCTGGTGGAATCTGAACCTCCAGCAGTGTCACCAGGCGGCAGAATACCCGTCGCATCACGGGATCCTCTTCCTCTACCACAGCCCGGAACCGCGCCGCCACACGAGGCCCCTGGATCGATCGCCAGGAAAATTGCAGCTCGACGATCCGCTCGGGAGTTTCCATTGTCAGATCCTCTGGGAATGGGCCAGGGGCCGAAGCCTGAAACCCCTTGCATTGTGATTATAACCCACCTCCAGGGCAGATAGCTCCCCTCCTCCGGCAGCCTGAGGAGCCACCGGAGGGGCGGCCTCTGGCATCCCCACCTGCCTCAGAATCCCCCGCGCGTTCAGCCATCTCTGGCGCGCAAGATGGCGATCAGAACGGGCGGCCCCATGGTGAAGAAGGCGATCAGGCCAAGAGCCTGAGCCATCGGATCCGCCCGGGGGTTCAGGAGCGGATGCAGGACAAAGGCGGCCCCGGCGATCGCATAAGCCAGAACGGCCTCCAGCGGCGGCGCCTCCGGCCGGGAAGAAATAGGGGCTGTCCAGCGGCTGGAAAGCCAGAGATAGGCCCCATAGATCAGCAGCATCGTGAGCATCCAGCCCACGAAATTCTGGAGTGGGACACCGAAGTAAGGCCCTTTGGTCTTCCATACCCAGAAGCCCAGGCGGGTCATCGCCGGATCCATCGCTAAGTCCCAGGCGGTCATCCACATCGCGGCCAGAAGGGCCACCCCCCACGGGCGTCGGGGCGCTACCGGTGATTCGCCCAGAACCTGACACGTCAGGATCAGAGCCGGATAGGCCATCATGAACCATGCGAAGGGGATCAGCACGGGAACACCCAGTAGAATAGGCCCCAGGCGCCCGGTGTAAACATAGGGACCATAGATCCATCCCGTGGCCACTCCAAGGGCCTCCATCCCCAGGCTGATACCGAAGGTCAGGCCCAGGAGAAGCAGCGCGCGGGATCGCCCCAGGGTCGGAAGCGCATGGGCCAGCGCAAATCCCCACTGGAGCAATGTATTCAACGGCATCAACCAGACGGGATTGGGCCATCCCCAGGCCACCGCCATCACGTGATAAAGCGTTACGCCACCGAAAGCCGCCAGCAAAGCCCGTCGCATCCGCCTTTCTCCTCCCGATAGGCTCTTGCTTCTCGGGGAGTAGGGCAACTGCAAGCAGTTGCCCTACTCCCCGGCCAGCCATCGCTTCAGGATCTCCCGGGCCTTCCGGGCCGCGCGAGCCCGGTGGCTGATCTGGTTCTTCATGGCTGGAGGAAGCTCGGCCATCGTTTTCCCGAGCTCCGGGATGTAGAAGATCGGATCGTAACCGAACCCATAGGTCCCTCGAGGCTCGAAGGCGATATAGCCCTCGATGCGCCCCTCCACCAGCACCGGAGGCTCCCCGGGCCGGGCCAGGGCGATCACACAGCGAAACCGCGCCGTCCGCTGGGGCCAGGGGACGTCGGCCATGAGCTCAAGGACCTTACGGATGCGAACCAGGTCGTCCGCATCGGGTCCAGCGAACCGGGCGGAGTGAACACCAGGGGCGCCCCCCAGCGCATCGATCTCCAGCCCCGAGTCATCCGCCAGGGTCCACAGCCCGGTGCGTTCCGCATAGCGCATCGCCTTCCAACGGGCGTTGTCCTCCAGGCGTTCATAAGGCTCCACAATGGCCTCGGAGATCCCAACGTCGAGAAGATCGACCAGCTTCACCGGGAGATCGGAGAGGAGGGCAGTCAGCTCCCGGCGTTTTCCGGGATTGTGGGTAGCGATCAGAAGCAACCGTTCAGGCTTCGGGGGAAGAGGGGGGGTTGTCCGCGCGCTCATTCTGGAGCTTCTCGATCCCATTTCGGATAACCTGAAGGAGGCGCGAAAGGGTTTCCTCCAGTTCCAGAAGCCGGGTCAGCGCGTAGTCATCCGCGTCCGCCTTCAGGCGTTCCGCTTCCCGCTGCGCCCGCTCGATAATCACTGAGGCTCGCTGCTCAGCCGCCTGAACCACCTGGTGCTGGGCGATGAGCTCGCTGGCCTGCTCCTGGGCCAGCGCGACGATACGCTCGGCCTCCTCTTTCGCCTGGGCGATGATCCGCTCCCGCTCCTGAGTGATCCGTCGGGCCTGTTTGATCTCCTGGGGGATGGTCACCCGCATCTGATCGATCAGGTCCAGAAGCCGCCGCTCTTCAATCACCACCCATCTCAGGAAGGGAAGAGGACGGCTGCGAAGAACCAGCTGCTCCAGCTGATCGATCAGATGCAGGATGTCCATCCTGACCTCCTCTGGACGTGAGCAGCGAAAGGGAACTTCAAGGTGGGGCGAGCCCCCTCAGCGGCCCGCCCCACCCTGAACTCCCAGGATGATGCTTCAACAGAGGCCGATCACTCGCGGATCGAGATGATCGGGACTGTCTCCCCAGCGCGTTCGGCGGCCTTTGCGGCCAGGGCGCGGGCGACGTGGGGCGGGACCATCGCCGAAACATCTCCGCCCAGCAGGGCGATCTCGCGGACGATGCTGGAGCTGATGAAGGCATAGTCCCGGCTGGTCATCAGACATACCACCTCGATCTCCGGGGCCAATTGCTTGTTGGTCAGAGCCATCTGAAGCTCCAGCTCGAAATCCGAAATCACCCGAAGCCCCCGCACGATAACCCGCGCTCCGATTCGCCGGGCGAAATCGACCGTAAGGCCGCTGTAAGCGGTGACCGTGACGTTCGGGAGATGTTGCAGGGCTTCCCGCACCAGGGCCAGCCTCTCCTCCAGGGAGAAGAGCAGACTCTTGCTGGGGCGATCGTAGACGCCCACCACCAGCTCATCAAAGATCGCCGCCGCCCGGGTGGCGATATCGATGTGCCCATAGTGGATCGGATCGAAAGACGCCGGATACAATGCTCGGGTCATCTCCTGGCTCCCGGAGGGAATTCGGCGGAATTTACCCCGATGGCCTCCACACCCAGGTCAATCGGAGGCCTCTCCCCCTTCCTCAGGCTGGGCTGGCGCTTCTGGCAACCGGCCCAGCCCGAAAAACCCGGAGGGAAGGTCGACGACGTAACCCCCATTCGGCTTAACTGGGCTCCACAGGGCCCTGCCAGAAGCGAGACACGGCTTCCGCGAGATGGCGGTGCTCCGGAGCCTGGAGGTCGGGATCGCGCTCGGCCAGGCGCTCTGCGGCCTCGCGGGCGATCTCCAGAAGACGCAGATCGGTGAGATCCGCCAGACGCATCTCCGGGAACCCGCTCTGGCGTGTGCCCAGGAAATCGCCAGGCCCCCGCATCTCGAGATCCTTCTGGGCCAGCTGGAAGCCGTCATAGATCGTTTCGATGGCCCGGAGGCGTTCAATGGCGCTCTCGGAAGGGGATTCCGCCAGCAGAAGACAATACGATTGATAGCTGCTCCGCCCAACCCGGCCCCGGAACTGATGGAGCTGGGCCAGCCCGAACCGATCCGCGCCCTCAATGAGGATCACGGTGGCGTTGGGCACATCCACGCCCACTTCCACCACCGGCGTCGCCACGAGGATCTGGATCTCCCCCCGGGCGAAGGCGCTCATGATCGCCTCTTTCTCTTCGGACTTCATCCGCCCGTGGATCAGGCCCAGCCGGAGGTCGGGGAAGACCTCCCGCTGCAACCGCTCGTATTCTTCCACTGCGGCCTTCGCCTCGATTTTATCGGAGCCCTCCACCAGGGGACAAATGATATATGCCTGGCGGCCTTGCTCGACCTGTCGGCGGATGAAGGTATAGGCCCGCTCCCGCTCCTCCGGCATCAACCAGCGGGTCAGCACCGGCCGCCGGCCCGGCGGCATTTCGTCCAGGACCGATAGGTCCAGGTCGCCGTAAAGGGTGAGGGCCAGGGTGCGGGGGATGGGGGTGGCGGTCATCACCAGCACGTGCGGGTTGTAGCCCTTGCCCCGCAGGGCCGCCCGCTGCAGCACCCCGAAGCGTTGCTGTTCATCGATCACCACAAATGCCAGATCCTGGAATGCCACCTCCTCCTGGATCAGAGCATGGGTCCCCACCACGAGGTGACACGTCCCTTCAGCCAGCTCTCCATAAATCTGAGCCCGCTCTGCTCCGCTTACCCCCGAAGTCAACAAACGGATGGTTGGAGTGGGCAGGCCGGCGCCCGCCCAGCGCTCCGCCAGGGCAATCAGGGTCCGGTAATGCTGTTCCGCCAGGATCTCTGTGGGAGCCATGATCGCGCTCTGGGCGCCCGCCAGGAACACCGCGTAAGCGGCCAGGGCCGCTACCACTGTCTTCCCGGAACCCACCTCGCCCTGAAGCAGGCGATTCATTGGCACTCCCGAGCGTATGTCGGTCAGGATCTGATCCAGGGCCCGATACTGGGCACCCGTGAGGGAAAAGGGGAGGGCTTCGATCGCCCGCTGAAGGGCCGTTTCATCGAAGGCAAGCGCCCTCCCCGGGACGCTGCGCCATCGCCGGCGGACTTCCAGCAGGCCGATTTGCAGGTAGAACACTTCATCAAAGGCCAGCCGCCGGCGCGCCTTCTCCAGCGGCTCCCAGTCCTCCGGGAAATGAACCTGCTTCAAGGCGGTGGGAAGATCCGGGAAGCCATAAGCCTCCCGGATCCAGGCGGGGATCGGATCCTCCACCCGATCCGCCCAATAATCCACCACCCGTTTGAGGATCGACCGCATCAGGCGCTGGGTGAGGCCTTCCGTCAGCGGATAGATGGGGACGATGCGGGCAGTGTGCAACAGCTCCCGGTCGGCCGGCTCCCACTCCGGGGAACGAAACACCGGGCGGCCGAGGAACTCATCCACCCGCCCGCTCACCACGATGAACTGGCCCGGCTTGATGCGATCCAGCAGATAGGGCTGGTTGAACCAGGTGCACTCGATGACCCCGGAACCATCCGTGAGCAACGCCTTGATGACGGTGAGGCCGTTCCCTGTCTGCTTGCTCCCGATATCCATCACCTCGCCGATCACGGTCACCTCTTCCCCAATCCGGAGGCGATGGATGGGTTTCAGGGCCCGGAAATCCACATACCGTCGGGGAAGCAGAACCAGCAGATCCCGAATGGTCTGCACTCCAAGGCGTGCCAGGCGTTGCGCCCGCTCGCGGCCCACCCCGTGGATCAGATGCACAGGGGCATCCAGCCCCAGGGCCTCCACCTTCGCCGCTAATTTCGGGGGAACCGGAGGGGCTCCCCGGGAGCGCGCGCGGCCAGGCACCGTTCGCTCCGGCCGCGGGGACGGCGCAGGCATCGAAGGTTCCTCCCGAGGTTTCTCCACAGGAGGAGTGGGTGGAGCCGGCGCTGGTTCTGAGGGCGGAGGCGTCACCGCTGGCGCTGGCCGGGAGGCTCGAAGCTCCCGCTCGCGCTGCAAGGCTTCCTGGATTCGAGTCTCGATCCCCTCGATCAACCGCCGACGTTCCTCGATGTCCGCTGCTTCATAGCGCCGAAGATCCGCATAGATCGCCTCCAGAATGAGGAGGATCTCCGGATCATGCTCCTTCAAGGCAGCGCGAGCCTGACGATACCAGTGATCCGCAAACCGGCCGATCCCTCCGATCACAATCCGGTTTCGGTAGCCGTCCTGGATCTCGTGTTTCAGGATCTTCTGCAGCTGTGTAAAGGGCGAAGCCATTGCCTTTCCTCTCTGCCCCTGAGTCTAACTGGAATCTTAGGGATCAGTCCCGGCACCCTGAAATCCAATGGCTCCGGGGAAGCTCGTCTTTCACGACCGCAGCCACACCCGCACCGGCAAGCGGGGGGTGCCCTCATACCAGTGGCGAACGGTTCCCGCCCCGTATTTCTCACGAAACCAGTCGGTCACCGTGGGAAGCCATTCCGGCGGCAACGGTTCCGCCACCCCCTCCCAGCGCCCTTCCCCCGCCTCAATCATGACGCGGGGGTCTGCGCGCAGATTTTGATACCAGTCCGTCCCTCGCCCATGGGCTCGGGCGTGGGCCATCAGGTAAACTGCCCCATCCCGATAAACAAACCACAACTCCACCCGATGGGGCCGCCCGGTATGGCGACCCCGTGTGATCAGATCGAGCACCTCCGCTTCCTCCAGGGGATGTCGGACCATAGGCGCCTCAGGCTCGAAGGATCGCCCTGCTGAATCGGATGGACACGGCGGGCCTTTGCCAGGACAAGCCTCTCCCTGTGGACGATGGCTCGCGGGGAGAGGGCAAAGGCACCACTCAAAACAGAAGAGAGGCTCATTGACCCTCCGGATAAAGGCCAGCTGCGCGAGTCCTAATCCAGTATAATGCAAACCCGGGTTGCGCCTTCAACGCGCTGCCCCACGCGCAGAATGTCAAAATGTTTAGGACTTACGCAGTTCGTTTCCCATGGGGGCTTTGGGGGCGGAGCGGGGTGCCTTCGGCGCCCCGCTCCGCCCCCAAAAAGGATTTTGGGGTGGGGCCATTCCGTTCCACCTTTAGAGCTTTCAACTGCGTAACTCCTAATGTTTTGAGGCTTGCCCTGTTGCGATCCTGGCGGTGCCCGCCCGGGTTCGGCGTTTGCCCCACCCCCCGAAGGCCCCCAGCTTGCAACAGAGCGTTTGAGACTCATGGTAGCATCAGACAGCGCATGACTTGATTTCTTTCTTTTCATCCTCCTCCCTACGGGTCTTCAGGCCAGGGGAAAGAGGATGAAAAATCTCTCTTCACCCTCGTCGCGCAACGGGTCTTTTTTGCACGGCTTGCAGGATGAAAGGACGGCAGAACAGGTGGAGCTCAAGGATGGAGGCTGATTCATGACCGAACGGCTCTACTGGCTGGATCCCTACCTGCAACAATTCACCGCCACAGTTGTATCGCTCACCGAGCACAACAGTCAACCCGCTGTCATCCTGGATCGGACGGCGTTTTATCCGACCGGCGGCGGACAGCCTCATGATCGGGGAACCCTGAACGGGATCCCGGTGGTGGAGGTGATCGAGCGGGAAAGCGATGGGGCCATCCTTCACGTCCTGGCTCGCCCGCTGGAGGCGCGGGAGGTGGAGGGCCGCATTGATTGGGAACGCCGCTTCGATCATATGCAGCAGCACACCGGCCAGCACATCCTCTCCCAGGCGTTCCTGCGGATCACTGGGGCGCAAACGGTGTCCTTCCACCTGGGGGAAGAAGTGGTCACCATCGATCTGGATCAGGTCGGATTCCCACCCACGGCCGTCGAAGCGGTGGAAGAGCTGGCCAATCGGGTGGTCCTGGAGAACCGGGAGGTGTGGGCCCGGTTCGTGGAAGCGGAGGAGGCGGAAGGCCTGAGCTTACGTCGCCCGCCGAAGGTGGAAGGCCGAATCCGGATTGTCGAAGTGGCGGATTTCGATCGGAGCGCGTGCGGAGGGACCCATGTGCGACGCACAGGGGAGGTGGGGCCCATCAAGATCGTGAAGCTGGAACGGCGAGGCAATGAAACCCGGGTGAGTTTCCTCTGCGGCTGGCGAGCGCTCCGGGATTACGGGAGGAAGCATCGCCTCCTTCTGGAATCCGCAGGATCCCTCAGCGTGGGTGAGGCGATGTTGCCCGAGGCCATCCGGGCGCTGCAGGCCGATCTGAAAGAAGCCCGGAAGGCGCTGATGGCCCTCCAGGAGCTCTATCTGGATCTCGTTCTCCCCTACCTCGAGCAAAGGGTTCAGCCCGCTTCCTTTGGAGAGGTCCTCACCTACGTGTGGCCTCAGCTACCTTCCGGCCTCCTGCCCCGACTGGCCCGACGGCTGAGCGAGGGACGTCCCCGTCTGGTCCTCCTGGCCGCTGGGGGCGCGGATGGCCTCCTCATTGTCGCCTGCGGCCCGGGGGTCCCTGTGGATGCCCGGGAGGTCCTGAGGCGTATCCTCGGGCGGCTGGGCCTGGAGGGAGGGGGCGGCCGCCCGGATTACGCTCAGGCCCCTGTTCCCCGTGTGGATCTGCAAGCGCTTCAACGAGCCCTGAGCGAAGCGATCGGGTGAGCTCGATTGTTCAGATGGGGCGGACGGCGAAGCCATCCGCCCCATCCACTTTATGTCCTCAACCGCCGAAGGCGGGCCACCGCCTCGCGGAGGGTCTCCTCTCGTTTGCAAAAGGCAAACCGAACCTGCGTGCGCCCGCGATCCGGATGGGCGTAGAAACTGGAGCCGGGCACCACCGCCACCCCGATCTCCCGGACCAGGCGCATCGCGAAGGCCATGTCATCCTCCGTTCCGAGGGCCCGGAAATCGGTCATCACATAATATGCTCCCTGGGGCCACCACACCTCGAACCCCAGCTCCTCCAGCGCCTCCACCAGCAGATGCCGGCGTCGATCGTAATCCGCCCGCAGCTGCTCATAGTAAGCCATAGGGAACTGCAGCGCCACGGCGCTGGCTTCCTGGAGCGGGGCGGGGGCACCCACCGTGAGGAAATCATGGACTTTCCGGATCGCGTCGGTGAGATCCTCAGGGGCAATGCACCATCCGATGCGCCATCCGGTCACCGCATAAGACTTCGACATCCCGCTGATGGTGACCGTTCGCTCCCACATCCCGGGCAATGTGACGATGGGAATATGGCGATGTCCATCGTAAACAATGTGCTCGTAGATCTCATCGGTGATGGCGTAAACATTGTAACGCTGGCACAGCTCGGCGATCCAGCGCAGCTCCTCCTCTGAGAACACATGGCCTGTCGGGTTATGGGGCGTGTTGAGGATGATCGCCCGGGTCCGGCGGGAGAAGGCGCGGCGCAGCTCGTCGGGATCGAAGGTCCATGATGGTGGACGCAGGGGGACATAGATCGGCTTCGCCCCGCTGATCCAGGTATCGGGGCCGTAGTTCTCGTAGAAGGGCTCGAAGATGATGACCTCGTCCCCAGGGTTCAGCAGAGCCAGCAGGGTGGCGATCATGCATTCGGTGGCTCCGCAACACACGGTGATATGACGTTCCGGATCAAGGGCCATCCCGTAAAAACGACGATATTTCTCGGCGATCGCTGCTCGCAGTCGGGGGCTCCCCCAGGTAATGGCATACTGGTTATAGTCCTCCAGGATCGCCCGCGCGGCTGCCTCTTTCAGGGCTTCGGGGGCCGGGAAATCCGGGAACCCCTGAGCCAGGTTGATGGCCCCGTATTGATGCGCCCACCGGGTCATCTCCCGGATCACGGATTCCGTGAAATGCTGCACCCGTTCGGCCACACGAGACATCCTGGCCCCTCCGGATAGGGATCTGGGATGGCATGGACGCACACCGATCCTCGCCGGCGACCTCCATCGTCCTTCTCTTCCTGCCGCGCCGCAGCAGGAAGAGGCCCACGAAAAGTGAGGGTGGTGGGGCCGCTTTGCTGCTTGCCCCACCACCCTAATGCTCCCTCCAGATTTGATTTTTGGTTTTGGTCCCCTGGGGGTTTGGGGTGGGGCCATTGGCCCACACCCTCTTATATCCTCAAAACAAATCTGGATGAAGCACTAACCACCAGGTTTACCCCGATGCCCAATAAGGTGCTGAGTCGATCTTCCCACTCGGGTTTTGGGCGCCGAATCGGCCACCGAAGGCACCTGGCCCTGCCTCCGAAAACGGCCCATCCCGCTAACGGGAAGGCGGGATCGGCCACTCGGGCAGGATGTAGGGAATCGACTCCGGAGGGGGGACCGGAGTCAGAAGATAGACATCCACCCAGCGATACCAGAGCACCAGATCCTCATCGTTATACCCCAGATCGATCCGGCGGCCGATAATCCCACCGCCGGTATCGGCGGCCAGCCCCACCCCATAACCGGGCACATAAACCTTCCACCCCAGCCGGATCACCCGCGGGTCCACGGCCACAATCCCTCGCTGCATCGGCAACCCGGTCCGGGTGCGACCGAAATACGAAGCGGAGGGGTGAACCCCTGCTGTGGAAGGACTGTAGGAGGTGGCCAGCATGCGGATCCGTCGCCAGTATTCGATCGGCCCATCCGACGTTTCCAGCGTGCGCACCACGATCTTCGTCCCATAGACCCATACCCGGGGCTCTGGAGGCCGGATCAAGGTTTCATCGACGACCTCCCGTGCGACTTCCTGCCCGTTCTCATAGCGCACCCGGATCCGCCGTTGAAGCACGCCGTTTCGGCCGGGGGATCTCTGCACCCAGGTGTCCAGCTCCAGGTTAGGATCCGGCTCCCATACCGTCTGAAAGGGGACGGAAGTTTCCTCGATCTCAAAGCCTTCCGCCACGCGGATGACCCGCACGGTCTCTCCGCCCTGGAGCCGGCTTTCCTCGCCCGGGACCACCCGATCCTGGCCATGCAACGAGATCCCCAGCTCCCACAATAACTCTCGGACCGTGCGGGCGGTGGTGGAGATCACCTGGATGCGCCCATCCGCTTCCACCGTGATGGGACGAGCCCGGAACAGTGAGACCTGCATGCCACCGTCCAGCGGCGTTTCGGGTCCAGGCAACAATCGATCCGCCGGGCCCAGAAGCACACCGGCCTCGCGCAGCGCCGCTCCCACCGTGGGCGCGGTCGACCAGATCACGCGTCGCGCTCCGTTTTCCAGACGCACCACCAGTGGAGCGGACCGCACGATCCGGATCTCCTGGGGAGGCCGCTCGCCATCGAGCGCTGGAGGTCCATCCTCTCTCCGCCGGCCATCCACCCACAGGACATCCCCGGGTCCCATGGCGATCCCGGCTTCCGCCAGGATCGCCTGGGGATCGGAATGAAGGGTATAAACCTGGACCTGGCGTGAAGGCTCTACGCCACGGCCCTCAATCAGGATTCGAACCGGTCTGGCCCGTCGGACCCGGATCGTCATCGGAGACTGGATCGTGTGCGTCAGGGGCGGGGAAACGGCATCCTCGAGACGGAGCATCAGGCCAGCCTCCCGGAGCACGTCCCCCACTGTTCGTTGATGAGTTCTAATGAAGAGAACCTGATCATCGAGGAGGATGGTTACGGTCTGCTGGGAACGCCAGTAACCCCACAGGCAGAAAGCGCCCAGCCCGATCCAGGCGATCCATTTGAGAAGCGCCCATCGGTTCATTGCAGCATGTGCGGAACCTGAAAGCCTCCGGCGCTTCCCTCCTGCAGGCCTCTGGGCCTTCGGGAAGGGAAAGCGCTTTTCAAGCCAGCGAGCTCTCGAAGAGGACCCATCCTGATCGAAAACCCGCAACTCAAAAGAGCACACAAGGTAGGAGTTATGCAGTTCAGGGTCTTGCGAGAAGAGGTAGAATGGCCCGCCCCCTTTAGATTTTGAGGGAGGAGTTTCGCGCCGAAGGAGCGCGACTCCCCCCAACCCCCAGGAGAAAACCAACTGCGTAACCCTTATAAGGAAAACAGCGGCCGTGCGCCCCTTGTCGAGCCCGCCTCTCCCCACCGGCAATCCCTCGAACGGCTCCAGCCCGGCGCCCCTGCGGCGCGCGAACCGGGACGGCTTACCGTTGCTCCCTTCCGGGCCTGGCGGGGTTCACCGGGGTCCGCCGCGCAGGACCGGACTTTCATCACCGGGAAGGATCACCTGGGGGGGCCGCGCTAACCCTCGAAGGGGATGTCAGCCCCGCGTCTGGCGGATTTCGGGTTCAGGGAACCGCCACCTCCCCGCCTGAGCACGGCCGCCAGCTTTAGCGTATCGGATTCCCCACCCGGTGTCAAGCCGAAGGTTTGAACCGTCCCAGCTAATGCCCCTAAGGCTCCTCCAGTGGCGACTGAGTGCAGGCTAAAGAAGGTCATCTTCCACCACCCGCCTCCCAGGAATCCAGGGGATCGGGATAAAATGCCCGCAGGAAAGAGCATCCCGATACATGCGATGGAGGATCCGCACACGGGGAGTAACGATCCCGACTGGCCCCATTCGGTTCAGAGCCCTTGCGAAGAGGGGAAAGAGTCCTATCCCCCTCCTCACGGCCTCCAGGCCGTGGGGAAAAATGGAAAAAATATTTTTGGGGCCGAGCCACGCCCCCCTGGCGCGCGGCTCGGCCCCAAAAGCCCTCCGTAGAAAACCCGTGTGAGAGGCTCCTATCCGTATCGCGTTGCGTGAGAATGGCTGAACCGTTACCACGGAGGGATGAAATGGGAACCGAAGAAGCACGCCTGCGCCCGGCGCGACCGGAGGATCAGGCGGTTATCCGTCGCCTGGTCCACCAGGCCCGGTTGAATCCCTTCGACCTGCACTGGTCCCGTTTCTGGGTCGTGGAGATCGCCGGGCAGGTCGTGGGAGCAGGCCAGATCCGACGTCACCGGGATGGCTCTCGAGAGCTGGCCTCCCTGGTGGTGGATCCCGCGTGGCAGGGCCGGGGCCTTGGGACCATGCTGGTGCAAGCTCTGATGGCTCAGGAACCCGGCCCCCTTTATCTCGTGTGTCGGGCGGAACTGGAAGGCTTCTACCGGCGCTTCGGCTTTCGGAGGCTCTCGCGTCAGGAGATGCCCCCCTTCTTCCGGTGGATCGATCGAATCGCCAAGCTGTTCCAGCGATCATGGATGGTGATGGGCTGGGGACCAGGGATCACCGTCAGGGATCAGCCGACCGAGGGGTGAAATGAAAAGGACAGAGGAAATTCAACGCGAGTTTCTCTATGGGCGCCATGCCGTGCATGAGGCCCTGCGGGCCGGGCGACGTCGGATCTACCGGCTGCTGATTGCGGAAGGCCTTCAGCCCCGGCCGATCCTGGAGGAGATCCGCGCCATAGCGGTGGATCGCGGGATCCCGATCCTGTATGTGCCCCGGGCCCGCCTCGACGCCCTCACAGATAGCCATCAAGGAGTAATAGCGGAGGCTGATCCTTATCCCTATGTGGACCTGGAGCAGGCGTGGACGGAAAGCGCGGGCCGACCCGATCCACCCTTCTGGCTGGCCCTGGATTGCCTCCAGGATCCCCAGAATTTCGGCACGTTGTTGCGGACCGCGGAGGCCGTTGGGGTGCATGCAGTTCTGTTTCCCGAGCATCGCAGCGCCCGGGTGACGCCCGCTGTGGTGAACGCCTCCGCCGGTGCCGTGGAGCACCTCCGCGTGGTCCAGGTGACCAACCTGGCGCGGGCGCTGGAGCGATTGAAAGAGTGGGGGATATGGATCGTGGGTCTCCAGCAGGATCCCCGTGCGATCCGTTATGACCAGGCGGACCTCAGCGGCCCGATCGCTCTCGTGGTGGGCAACGAGGAATCCGGCATTCGTCCGCTGATTCGGCGTGTCTGCGATTTCCTGATCTATCTTCCGATGCGTGGCCGGGTCGCCTCGCTGAATGCTGCCGCCGCCGGTGCCGTGGCCCTGTATGAAATCGCCCGGCGCAGGGATTTCCAATAGCCGGGTTCCCGCCTATCCCTTGAAGGGCGCCGGCGGTGATTCGGTCGGGAGGCTGGTCTTCCGTCCCGGGTTGGCTTCAGGATCCGGGCGGTTGGGGCCGGCCGGACACCAGGAATTGTCCATTCAGCCTCAGAACTCATTCGGACCTCGGGGGATTTACGCGGTCAGGGATGATCAGCTCGCGCTCTTCGATCGACGATCCCGATTCTCCCATCGAACACTTGTGAACTGAGAAGTTTGCTGATATAATATGCGTTTGCGGTCGGGCTTTTCGCATTGATTATGCAATTTGCCCCTTTCCCTCCGGGGATTTTCGGGGTGGCGGGGCACCTCTGGCGGCTTCGCTCACCCCAAACCGGACAACATCCCTGCGCTGGAAAGCGGCGCGGGAGGGGGCAGGAATCCTGAGGGTGGGGCAGCCCGAATCGGATACCGCTGCCCTCCAGAGACTCACTTCCGACCCTACTCGCAGGCGGCCATCCCAGAGCCGCCAGACTTGCAAACCAAATAGGCAGCCGTTCCGGCTTTTGGCATACGTCGGGTGCCTCCGATGATGCCGGGTGCGGAACCCGTGCTGCCTATTTGCTTTGTAGGGGACGGTGCGTGCGGAGCCGTTTCCCTTCCGGCGCCGGAGGGCGCCGACTACATTCCGGGGAAAGGAGGTGAACGATGGCGGGGGAGATCCTGACCCTGGGGCGCTCGGAGCTGGCCCGGCTCCTGCGCGCGATCCTGCGGGAGGGGGATCCCTGGCAGGCGGCTGGCACCGCCGGGCTTCCCTTTCCACGAGTGGTCGAAGGGATCAAGCAGCTGCTGGATGCCGGAGCCCTTGCCTTTGATGGGAACCGCCTGTATCTGACCGAGCGGGGCCGGATCCTGGCCCGAGATCTGGGCGTTGCGGTGGCTCCGGACATCCGGTGTCTCGCCTGTCAGGGGACCGGGATCGACCTGGGCTTTCTCCAGGAGGTGACCCGGCGCTATGAAGAACTGGTCAGGGGACGTCCCGAACCCCTGGCGGCTTACGACCAGGGCTATCAGACCATCGAGTCGGTGATGCGTCGGGTGGCCCTGATGGTCGCCCAGGGGGACGTGGAGGGCAAGGATGTGGTGGTGCTGGGGGATGACGACCTGGCCAGTCTCGCCCTGGCCCTGACCGGGTTACCCCGCTCGGTCGTGGTCATTGAGATCGACCAGCGCCTGTGCGCCTTCATCGAGCAGGCCGCCCGTCGCGCGGGCCTGAACATCACAGTCTATTGTCACAGTCTGACGGACCGCCTTCCCCCCGAGCTCCTGGGACGGTTTGACACCTTCCTGACCGATCCGACCGAGACGGAACATGGCCTCCTGCTGTTCCTGGAGAAAGGGTTCATGTGCCTGAAGAAGGGGGAGGGCCGTGCGGGCTACTTCGGTATCACCCGCATTGAGTCGAACATCAGCAAGTGGCATGTCTGGCAGCGGGAGCTCCTGAACCGGCACGCCATCACGTTCACCCATATCCTGCCAGACTTCAGCCTTTACGCCAACTGGGAGGAGCCCGGAGAGCAGCCCATCCCGGATCTTCCGCCCTTCGCCCGTCCCTCGCCGGTGCCCTGGTATCGCTCGACATTCTTCCGGGTGGAGACCCTGCCCGAATTCCAGCCGCCGGAGGATTATGTGATCGAAGGAGGGCGGGAGCTTTACGAGGATGAGGATGCGATCGATAAAGTGTGGCGCAGCCCGGATGTGGACACCGCGATCACGTCTTCAGTGATGACGCCGGCTCCAACCCCCTTCCCCACCCAGCTGACTCTGGGGCGGCACGTGATCGCAGAGTTCTGGAAGTGCCAGAACCGGGAGCCCCTGCGGAACCTCAAGCAGGTTCTGGAGCTCGCCGTGCGCAGGGCCGGCGCCACGCTGCTGAACATGAAGATCCACCGCTTTGTCCCGGACGGATTCTCGGCCCTGGTGCTGCTCGCGGAGTCTCACATCTCCCTGCACGCCTGGCCGGAATACGCTTACGTGGCGGTCGATGTGTTCACCTGCGGGGAGGCGGATCCGGAGGTGATCATCGAGGTGCTCAAGGACTACCTGCAGCCCGCCGAGTCCGCTCAGATCACCCTGGAGCGCGGCCTGGGACCTCTGATGGTCCTTCCGGCCCTGCGCCCCGAAACCGAGGCGGCTTCCCTGGGCTCTTCCTCGATTCCCCTGGGGATTTAAAGGAACAATCTGATCCCCTGAGGCCTTCAGGTTCTGGGAAGGATCCGTGCGAAGGCCTTCCCCAGGGGGAGAGCTTCTTCCCCTCCCTGCAGCCCAAAGGGCTGCAGGGAGGGGAAAATCCCCTGGCCCATGAAGATCCGCTTGTCCGGGAGCGACAGGGCGTCTTCATGTTATTCGATGTTCTCTTCCCTCAGCCGCTGAGAAGGCAGGCGCTCCAGCGCCTGGCTTAACAGAGAGATCTGATCTTCAATGCCCAGGGGGCGCGCTGGAAGGAGCACGCTGAGTGTCGTCCCCTGTTCCCCTTCACTGCGAATGAACAGATCCCCGCCCAGCGCCTGTGCGGCGCGCTTTGCGATGATCAGACCCAGCGCTGCAGGATTGACATGAGGTCGGGCATGCTGGGGATAAAGGCCTTCCATCGCCCCCTCGTTCAGCCAGGCCAGGATCTCCTGGGAGAGGCTCAGATTGGGGTCTATAATCTCGACCAGCAGAACGGGCTCTTTCACCTGCCCTCGGATCTCGATCCCCTCACCCTCCGGGTGGATGGCGAGCAGGAAATCCAGCAGGGTGCGCAAAATGTAAGAGCCATAGGGCCCATCCACCGCGGTTTGGGCAGCCTCCGGGGACAGATGAACGCGAAGCCCGGCGTTTTTTCCGGACATCGCCGGCTCGTGAGCCCGGGTGAGATCCTGGATCAGCTCTTCAAGAGGAAGGGGTTCCACGAAGGCAACAGGTTGACGATGGAGCTCAGCAAAGGCGGCCAGAGGAGCAATGTAATCCAGCAGTCGATACGCCCCCCGCAAAGCTGCCTGGAGCATCCTCGCAGACTCCGGGTCGCCTCGGGCCTTCAGATGCCCCAGAGCAGCCTCCAGGAAGCCGATCACCAAACCCAGCGGCTGGCGGAGCTCTGCGCCCGCCCGGGCAATAAAGGAGGTCTTCAACTCGTCCAGGTCCCTTAACCGCCGATAGGCATGTTCCAGCTCCTCTCGTCTGGCCCGCTCCTGCTCGTAGAGCCCCCGGAGCTCCCGGAACGCAGAAAGAACTTGATGCTCCAGGCGAGAGAGCCATTCGTCCGGTGTCAGATGAGGATGGCTCATCCGTCGCTCCAACTCAAGAAAGATCTCATCTCTATTTTAGCCTCTTTTTGGAAAGAAACAACCAAAACCCCGAATGGATGCCACGGGAGATCGTCTCTCGGCTCGTGGAGATCAGCAGTTCATAGGACCTGCGGGTTCGCCCTTCCAGGATCTCGGAAGGGGATCCATGGAGCCGCCGAAGGCAGTGGAGACGAATAGACAGCGAATTGGATCATGCGTCAAAATTGCTCTGTTGCAAACCGGAGATGCAGGATATCGCGGTGGGCCGCTTTGCCCTACCGGCTTCCACCCTATTCGCAGCTCTTCCGATCACGGAGCAGAAGGGAGAAGAGGGGGGCTCCTCCCATCCAGCCCGGGAGAAGCCTTCAAGGCGCCAGGGAATCTGGCTGGAAACCCTCAGAGGGGGACGGTCCGGATAAGCCGGAGAAGGAGCATGGCATCTCCAAGGGGAAGCGAGAAGGGATGAACGGTCAGGAGCGATTTCAAAGGCTGATCCGACGGATCTCCCCCTGGGAGATCGAAACGCTCCATCTGGCCCGCGATGCCACGATCATCGCCGCGGGCAATATCACCAGCCGTCTCATTGGATTGCTTCGAGAGACGGCCAAAAGCGAGCTGTTTGGATCCAGCGGACCGTTAAGCGCCTTCGAGGCCGCGGCGGTGGTCCCCATCCAGCTTTACGACCTCCTGGTCGGCGGGATGGTGAGTTCGGCCCTGGTTCCGGTGTTCCGGGAATATGCCGATCGGCTTCCAGAGCTCCGGCGCCTTGTCGGCGCTGTGCTACTCTGGATCTGGCTGATGATGGGGATTGTGGTCCTCCTCGTTGGGTTCGCCGCGCGGCCGGTGGCCTGGCTGCTCGCAGGGGGTCTGGACCCCGAGCTGCTGGATCTCACGGCATCGCTGCTTCGCTGGACGATCCTGGCGGTCTGGTGGATCGCGACCGCGGGGGTGATCAGCGGGCTCCTTCAGGCGTTCCAGCGGTTTACCCTTCCTGCATTTACCGCGGCGGTTTTCAACGCCGCGATGGTCGCCGCCGCCCTTTTGCTGGGGGGACGGCTGGGCGTCACCGCCCTGGCCCTGGGCATGGTGGCCGGATCCGTCTTCCAGGTCCTGTTACAGCTCCCTGCCCTTTATGGCCTCTGGCCTCAGCTGTCATGGTATCACCCGGCCCTGTTGCGCATTCTTCAACTTTATTCCCCCGTGGTTTTCGGCCTGGCCGTCAACCAGATCGCGATCCTGCTGAGCTATCATCTGGCCTCACGCACCGGCCCGAACAGCATCGCCTGGATGCGCTACGCGACCACCCTGATCCAGTTCCCACTGGGTCTGGTTGTGACGGCCATCTCGGTCGCCATCCTCCCTCGCCTCGCCCGTCTGAGCGTAGAGGCCCGCCAGGGAAAGGAGAGCCTGGAGCCCTTTCGCGCCACCCTGGCCGCCGGGTTGCGTATGGTGATCGTCCTGATCGTCCCGGCTGCCTTCGGTCTGTATGTGCTGGCGGATCCGGTGATCGATTTCCTTTTCCAGCACGGCCGCTTTACAGCGGCGGATACCGCTGTGGTGGCTGGGGTGCTGCGCGGGTATCTTCCCGGCCTGATCTTCGCCGCCATCGATCAGCCGCTGGTCTTCGCCTTCTACGCCCGGCAGGATACCCTCACTCCCGCCGTGGTGGGTTTGATCTGCAATGTGGGGATCTACCTGGCTGCCGCCCTGGCCCCTGCCCTCTTCCGCCCGCTCCAGGTGACGGATCTGGCGGTGGCCAACTCGGTGCAGTGGGCTGCACATGCGTTGCTGATGAGCATACTGCTGATCCGTCAGGTGGGGCCTATGCGCTCTTACGGCCTGGGCCGATGGATGCTGCGCGTCCTGATCGCCTCGCTGATCATGGCCCTGGGGATCACGTTCGCCTGGCCCCGGATGTTTCCCCCTGTTCCGCCATCCACGCATCTGGAGGAAGCGATGCGCCTGCTTATAGCCGGTAGTGTCGGTTTGCTGATCTACAGCTTAGCCCTGGGGGGGTTAACCTGGTTCTCCGCTTTCCGGTGGTTATGGATCCGTCCATAGCGCTTTGCCTGGTTTGGCGCCCGGCCCCGCTCCTGGAAAGCTCCAAAAGGGTGGCCCCAGCTTCCGAAATGCCCCCTCCCATGCCCGGCGGGCGCCGTTCAGGAGATCCCCCGGCCGGATGACATCCCGCCGATCTGTTCATCCGCTGGAACCCCTGATCCGTGCTGGACGTCTTCTTAAGTAGAAGTCGCGCAGTTGGCCTTCGCCCTCCTCGCGGCCCCTACAGGCCACAAAAGGGGATAGTGAGGACAGGCTCTCCTGACTCCACCCGGACAGAGATCAACGGCGTAATTCCGATTTCCGGGAGGTAGCTATGAAAGGCTCACATCGGCTCCTCGCGTTGGGAGGGATCATCGGATTGTTGCTGATCAGTGCGTGTCGTCCCGCCTCCACGCCTTCCGGCGTGGGAGCCCCCATGGCCCCCGATGCTCGCGCCGTCGCCTTCACGGCCTCAGAGGGGACACCCACAGGGCTCACGGTGATCGGTGTCGGCACGGTGCGGGCACGGCCGGATCAGGCGGTGGTGACGCTGGGGGTAGAAACGGAAGGCGAGGCGCTGGCCACGGCCATGAGTGAGAACAACCGTCGTGCATCGGCTGTGCTGGCCGCGTTGAAAGAACGGGGAGTCGCAGAGGCGGACATCCAGACGGCCTCTTTCCAGATCCAGATTGAGGAGCCCCGCGATCCGCAGACGGGCCGACGGACCGGCCCTCCGGTCTATCACGTGATCCACAGGTATACGGTCATCTTTCGGGATCTGGATCGCGTAGGCGAGGGGGTGGATGCCGCCGTCGCCGCAGGGGCCAACCGGGTCGATGCCATCGCCTTCCAGATCGGGAATCCGGACCGCCTGGCGGCGGAGGCGCGGCGGCTGGCGGCGGAGGACGCGAAAGCGCGAGCGCAGACCCTGGCCAGCGCCCTGGGGACCCAGCTGGGCCGCATCCTGAGCATCACAGAAACCACACTTCCGCAGCCGGTCCCCATGGCCCGTGTCGCCGCCCTCTCTGCGGCTGAAGCTGTCCCGGTGGCCGCTGGGGAGCTGGAGATCACGGTTCAAATCCAGGCGACCTGGGAGTTGCGATAACGCCACGGGATCCCAGGACATGCCGAAAGGAAAAGCCCTTCCCTCGATCTCTCCCCAGCCCTGAGGGTCCAGGAGACGGGGAGTGAAATCCCTTTCGGGGTGGGTGGATCCGCCCAGAACGGACCACCTGCCCTGCATCCCCTGGATCAGGGGATCGGCCGTTTGCCCGGAGTCCGGTCCCCTTTTCAGAACCCCTCGGCTTCTCCGCCAATCCTGCTTCCCCGCACCTTCCGGCTCCGGGAAGGGAGCATCTATGAGGAGGTCTCCGACAGGAGGCGGCGCACGATCTCCTGGACCTCCCGACCATCCGCCCGGCCGCGGACCCTGGGCATCAATCGCTTCATCACCTCGCCCAGCTGGGCCGGAGAAGTGGCGCCGATCTCCGCGATTACCTCCCGCGCCATCGCCTCGATCTCCTCCCGGGTCAGCGGCTGTGGGAGGTAAGCGAGCAGGACCTCCAGTTCCGCCCGCTCCGATGCGAGCCGATCCGGCCGATTGGCCTTTTCCAGCTCCTCCAGTGTCTCGCGACGCCGCTTGACCTCATTCTGAAGCACCCGCAGGATCTCATCCTCGCTCAGCGGGCGTGCGGCTTCCACCTCCGCCATGCGAATCGCCAGCAACGCCATCCGGATGGCCGTCTTGCGGGGCTCATCCCCCGCACGCATCGCTGCCTTCAGGTCCTCCTGGAGCTGTTCCTTTAAACCCATCGATTCTCGCCTCCTCGAGGATATTCCGCCTGATCTCAGCTCATCGAAGTGGAGGGGTCGGTTCGACCTCGATGATGACGATCCTTACCGGTAGAGCAGAGCGTGGGAGATAATGGGCATGGTGATCATGCTGGCCACGCTCATTATCTTTTTCCTGAGCGCTCTGAGCAAGTGCGGAAAGATTTCTCGGAACGTGCGTGGTGCCCTTTCATATCTCTCTCAGATCGAGGCCAATGGCGTAAGTCTTAACGAGTGTCTGAGAATTTGGGTAGTGTTCACATGGTCTGTGGTCCGCTTTTATGCCCCTCCCCACGGCCCTTCGGGCCGTGGGGAGGAGGCTTGAACCCAATGCGAATTTTCGGACACTCTCTTACATTCAGATGGAGTCTTCATGAAAGGAGTGCGATGACCTGGGATCCGGTGGAAGTGTTTCGAATAGTGGAGAGGATCTCATGGATCCGGGATCTCCACCTCTATGAAGAGGTGGGTTCTACCAATGACATCGCCCGGGATCTCGGGGAAATGGGAGCGCCGGAGGGCGTGGTGGTGCTGGCCGATGCTCAGCGGGCCGGGCGAGGGCGGGCCGGGCGTTCCTGGTGGACCCCGCCCGGGGTAGCGCTGGCTGTTTCGATCCTGGTGCGCCCACGCCGCCCGCTCGAGGACTGGCCTCAGCTGACGATGATCGCCGGGCTGGCCGCGGTGGAAAGCATTGAGGCCATTGGCTGCCCCGCGGGTCTGAAATGGCCCAACGACATCATGATCCCTCCGGGTCCGAGCCGGGAAGCGCCGGCGACGGCCTGGCGGAAAGCCGGCGGGATCCTGGTGGAGTCCGTTCCCCCCGCCTTCGCTGTGGTGGGGATTGGGATGAATGTGAACACCCCCCTCGAGGCGGCACCCCCTGAACTCGCGGAGACCCTGGGTAGCATCCACCAGACCCTGGGGCGCACCGTCGCCCGGCTCACCGTGCTGGAGAGCTTGCTGGAGGCCTTCGCTCGCCTGTATATCGAGTGGAGCGAGGGCGCCAGTGTGTTAGAACGCTGGGCGGCCCGCCTGATCATGCTGGGCCAGCCGGTCCGAATTTATGCCTCCGGGGAAGTCTGGGAAGGCATCGCGGAATCCGTGAGCGCGGATGGCGGGCTCTGGTTGCGCCTTCCGGATGGACGCCGGAAATATTTCCTGGCGGGCGATGTCTCCCTGCGCTGGTCATAAGGAGACCGGGGGCCACCGAAAAGTTCTGCGGGGAGCTCCGATCATTGGGGGGCACCCTCGCCAATCCTGCTCCCCTGGCAGGAGCCGGAGACGGAAAGGGCTCTGGCGGAAGTCCATCCTGACAAACCCGGGACCCGCCCGTCACGCCTCATAACCGCCACCTTTGCCGAATCTCACCTAACTGACTATAATTGGGGAAAGCTATTCGCCGAAGATCCGAGCGGCGCTGAACGCCAACACATCGCCGAAAGAACCGAATCTGCTCTCAGGAGTATCCAGAATGAATGAAGAGACCCGGCAGGATCGCCCCGAAAACGCCAGCGCGATGACCGAGATGGGCGAATGGCTGGAGATGTCCCCCTCTTCGCTTCGGCGGGGAGACATCGTGCGGGGAACGATCGTCCGGATCACCCCGACGGAGATCCTGGTGGATATCGGAATGAAGGCGGAAGGGGTGATCACGGGCCGTGAGCTGGAACGGATGCCCCGGGAGATCCGCGAGGTCCTGCAAGAGGGGGATGTGATCCAGGTTCAGGTCGTGAGCCCCGAGGATCGCAGCGGGAACATCCTGCTTTCCCTCCAGCGAGCGCTCATGGAGGAAGACTGGCAGCAGGCCCGCCGGTTGATGCAGGACGGGGAGATCCTGGAGCTCACCGTCAATGGTTATAACAAAGGCGGACTGGTGGTGAAAGTTGGTCGGCTTCGCGGGTTCATCCCCGCCTCCCATGTGGTTCCCCAGGAGGCCGGGGAGGAAAAGCTACCCGTGGAGCAACGACTGAAGCGTCGGGTGGGTCAGAAGATTTACGCCCGGATCATCGAGGCGGATCCGGAGGCCAACCGGCTGATCCTCTCCGAACGAGCAGCGCAGCAGGAGCTTCGGCGTCGTCAAAAGGAAGAACTGCTCGCCCGTCTCGAGCCGGGGATGCGTGTGAAGGGGCGCGTGATCAGCCTGGCGGACTTTGGGGCCTTCGTTGATCTGGGCGGCGCGGATGGCCTGATCCACATCAGCGAGCTCTCCTGGCGTCGGGTGAGCCACCCCCGCGAGGTCCTCTCGGTCGGCCAGGAGATCGAGGTGGAAGTCATCAGCGTGGATCGGGAACGGAGGCGGATCGCCCTGAGCCGTAAACGGGTGGAGCCGGATCCCTGGCAGCAGGCGATAACCCAGTTGCGGGAAGGGCAACTGGTTGAGGCTGTGATCACCCGCCTGACCAACTTCGGGGCCTTCGCGGCGCTGAAAGAATTCCCGGGGGTGGAGGGCCTGATTCATATCTCCGAGCTGGCCGAACACCGGGTTCATCATCCGAAAGAGGTAGTTCGGGAAGGGGAAGAGCTGGTGGTGCGCCTGATCCGCATCGACCGGGAGAACCGGCGGCTGGCCCTCAGCCTGCGCCGGGTCGCTTCCCCGGAATACGCGATGCTGGATTGGGAGATGGCCCAGGCTCGCCTCCGAGCCAGCGAGGAGAGGGGCCCAGAGGAAGCCTCCTGAGCATCCTTCCAACCGGACCTCAGGCGAACTCGCAGGTAGTTCCTTCAAAGCCTTATCATGAGGGCATGGCCCGGGGCAGGAATTCTCCCTCCCCTTGCGGCAAAACTGCAACGGGAGGGGAGAACGGTTGTGCGGCCTGTTTGTCCAGAGCTCTGATCTCAACCTTCGCTGCCGAACGCAGGAGGGCGGGGCGCCTTCAGCGCCCCGCTTTCTGTATCTCATCCGAGCGGGAAATGCTGTGCGTGTGGGGGCTGGGGCCCCCTTTAGATAGAGCCTCGACGTTGCTCTGCCACAAACTGGGGGCTGGATTGATCCCCTCCCCACGCCGCTTCGCAGCGTGGGGAGGGGGCAAACGCTGAACGCAAGCGGGCACCGCCAAGATCAGCAGCCTCGACTTCTTTAAATGGGGAATTGCACCATTATCCTTCTCCTATGATTTTTCGGGCCAGGTGCTTTCAGCCCCCAGAAAATCCAGCAACAAAGCCATCAACAGCGCAACGCCGAAACTAACTGAAAAAGGGGCGGCGTGTTATACTAAGATCAGAACCGGCTGCGCGTTCGCCCCTGGAAATCCTGCAGTCGGTTTGAAGGAGGACGCTGTGTCCAGCAAGCTGGATCGGTTTACCCAGCGGGCCAGGCGGGTGCTGGCGTTGGCTCAGGAGGAAGCCGAACGCCTGAACCATACCTACATCGGCACCGAACACCTGCTCCTGGGCCTGGTCAAAGAAGAGAACGGAATCGCCGGCCAGGTGCTCCGACGCCTGGGGGTGACCCCCCAGAAGGTGGAGGAGATGGTCCTTCGGATGTCGGGGCCCGGCCGCCGCACCCCCCACAGCAAGCCCGATCTGACGCCCCGGATCCGGCGGGTGATCGAGCTGGCCGTCGATGAGGCCCGACGGATGGGGCATCATTATATCGGCACGGAACACCTCCTCCTCGGGCTGGTCCGCCTGGGCGATGGGATGGCCGTGGATATCCTCAAGAGCCTGGGCCTGTCCCTGGAGCAGATCCGGCGGGAAACCAATCGAGCGATCCAGGAGACGACCGCAGCCGCCCGGCCACGGCGGGAGCGCCCGAAGACGCCCCTGCTCGACCAGCTGGCCATCGATCTGACCGCGCTGGCCGAGGAAGGGAAGCTGGATCCGGTGATCGGGCGGGAGCAGGAGATCGAGCGGGTGATCCAGATCCTCTCCCGTCGGACCAAGAACAACCCCGCGCTGATCGGGGAGCCCGGAGTGGGCAAGACCGCCATCGTGGAGGGGCTGGCGCAACGTATCGTGGCCGGCGAGGTCCCCGAGCCGCTCCTCAGCAAGCGGGTCCTGCAACTGGACGTGGCCTCCCTGGTGGCAGGGACGATGTATCGAGGCCAGTTTGAGGAGCGCCTGAAACGGGTGCTGGAGGAATTGAAGAGCGCCGACTGCATCCTGTTCATTGACGAGATGCACATGCTGGTCGGCGCAGGGGCGGCCGGCAGCGCGGTGGACGCCGCCAATATCCTGAAGCCGGCCCTCGCCCGGGGGGAGATCCAGTGCATCGGGGCCACAACCTTCGATGAGTATCGCAAGTATATCGAGAGCGATGCGGCGCTGGAGCGCCGGTTCCAGCCGGTAGTGGTGGAGGAGCCCACGATTGAAGAGACCATCGAGATCCTGCGGGGCATCCGCCATCGTTACGAGGAGCATCACAAGCTGACCATCACGGATGAAGCCATCGAGGCCGCAGCGCGGCTCTCGGCCCGCTATATCCCCGAGCGCTATCTTCCTGATAAGGCCATTGACCTGATCGATGAGGCGGCAGCCCGGGTGCGGATGTATAAGGCCTCCCGCTGGCCGAGCCTCCAGAAGGTCTACACGGAGCTACGAACCGTGCAGCGCGAGCGGGAGGAGGCCCTGGCGGAGCGCCGCTATGAGGATGTGGCGGATCTGAAGGTCCGGGAGGAGGAGCTCCAGGCGCAGCTCCAGCAGCTGCGCATGCGCAGCGAGATCGACGAGGGGCCGAAGGTCACCGCCGAGGACATCGCGGAGGTCGTCTCCATGTGGACGGGCATCCCGGTGAGCCGCATCGCCGGGGATGAATCCCAACGCCTGCTCCAGATGGAGGAGGAGCTCAAGAAGCGCATCGTGGGGCAGGACGAGGCCATCAGCGTGATCTCCCGGGCGGTGCGGCGGGCCCGCGCCGGCCTGAAGGATCCCCGCCGGCCCATCGGCTCTTTCATCTTCCTGGGGCCCACCGGGGTGGGCAAGACCGAGCTCACAAAGGCCCTGGCGGAGTTCCTCTTTGGCTCCGAGGACGCCCTGCTCCAGCTGGATATGTCCGAATTCATGGAACGGCATAACGTCTCCCGTCTGGTCGGGGCGCCCCCGGGCTACGTCGGCTATGAGGACGCGGGACAGCTCACCGAGTATGTCCGCCGTCGGCCTTACTGCATCATCGTTTTCGACGAGATCGAGAAGGCCCACCCCGATGTCTTTAATATGCTCCTCCAGATCATGGAGGAAGGCCGGCTGACGGACGCCCGGGGCCGCAAGGTGGACTTCCGCAACACGATTATCATCATGACCTCGAACATCGGCGCCGAGACCATCCGAAAGGCCCATCTGGGGTTCCCGACCCAGAAGCAGGAGGAGGTGGACCTCGAGCGGCGCTATCGGGAGATGCGGGAGAAGCTCCTGAACGAGCTGCGCAAGGTCTTCCGACCGGAGTTCCTCAACCGGGTGGATCAGGTGGTGGTCTTCCGGCCGCTGAGCCGGGAGGATATCCTGAAGATCGTGGATCTGGAGCTGGGCAAGGTGGCGGCCCGCTTGAAGGAGCACCGCCTGAGCATTGAGGCCACACCGGCCGCCAAGGCCTTCCTGGCCGATAAGGGATATGACCCCGAATACGGGGCGCGACCGCTACGCCGGGTGATCCAGAACCTGGTGGAAGACGCACTCTCCGAGGGGATGCTGGCCGGGAAATTCAAGCCGGGGGATACGGTGGTGATCGATCTGGAGGGGGATCAGCTGGTCTTCCATCCAAAAGGGATCGAGGAGCTTACCCCACCTCCCGCGCTGATTGTCGAGGGATGATCTTGCTTCCAATGCGGAGGGCGGGGCGCTGAAAGCGCCCCGCCCTCCGCATTCACTCCAGCCCATACTCCTTCCACCGCCGATCCACCAGCGCCCGGATCTCGGGGCTCATTTCGATCCGCTCCGGCCAGCCCCGCGGATGTCCCTCCTCAGGCCCCTTGGCCGTGGCGTCAATGCCGATTTTCCCCCCATACGCCCGCAGGGGCGCGACGTGATCCAGATGATCCACGGGCCCTTCCACAATCACCACATCCCGCTTCCAGTCCACATTCCCCAGCACCTGCCACGCCACCTCCGATAAGTTGTGGACGTCCACCCAGCCATCCACGACCACAATGCATTTGGCCAGGCTCAGCAATCCCAGGCCCCACAGGCCGAAGATCACCTTACGGGCGTGGCCCGGGAAACGCTTGCGGATGCTGACGATCACCAGGTTGTGGAAAACCCCTTCGGCGGGCATGTTGTAATCCACCACCTCGGGGAGGAACAGGCGGATCAGCGGGAGGAACAGCCGTTCGGTGGCCTTGCCCATCCAGTAATCCTCCATCGGCGGGCGGCCGACAATCGTGGTGGGATAGATGGGATCCCGCCGATGGGTGATCGCTGTGACGTGCATCACCGGGAAGGGCTCCGGCGGCGTGTAATAGCCGGTGTGATCGCCGAAGGGGCCCTCCATGCGTTGTTCCCGGGGATCGATGTAGCCCTCGATAACGATTTCCGCGTGGGCCGGAACATCGAGCGGTTGGGTGACACAGGGAACCATCTCCACGGGCCGCCCCCGAAGCCATCCGGCGAGCAGATATTCATCGATGTCCGGGGGAAGCGGCGCGCTTGCTGCCCAGATACAGGCGGGATCTCCCCCCAGCGCCACGGCGATCGGGATCCGTTCCACCCCCATCTCCCGGGCGGCCCGTTCATGCTCCGCGCCGCCCTTGTGGATCTGCCAGTGGACCCCCAGCGTGCGCTCGTCGTGAACCTGGAGGCGATACAACCCGACGTTGCGCTTGCCGGTGCGTGGATCACGGGTGATCACCTGGCCCAGCGTGATGTAGCGGCCGGCATCCTTCGGCCAGCACTTCAGGATCGGCAGACGTTCCAGCGAGGGGCGCTCCGTCTCCACCACCTCCTGACAGGGTGCCCGGGAAACCCGTCGAGGACCGAGCCCGATGCTCCGCAGGGTTCCCAGCACCTGCCCCAGCCTTTCGAAGGCTTCGCCCAGGCCCTGGGGGAGTTCCGGGCGCAACAACGCCTCCAGCCGCTGTCGGAGCTCCTCCAGGTCTTCAACCCCCAGCGCCCAGGCCATGCGCCGATGGGTGCCGAACAGGTTAATGACAACGGGTATCCCTTTGCCATCGACGTTTTCGAACAGAAGCGCCCTGTTGCGGGCGGGCGGGCCTTTCATCACCCGGTCGGCGATCTCTGTGATCTCGAGCTCGGCGGAGACCGGGACGCGGATACGGACCAGCTCTCCAGCTTGCTCCAGCCGGTTGAGGAAATCCCGAAGATCCCGATACGCCATCCGATCGCCTCCTCTGAGTCGCTGTTCCTGATTGTGACCTGGGTTTGCCCTGTTGCGATCCTGGCCGTGCCCCCTTGAGTTCAGAGTTTTCTCCTCCTCACGCCGCTTCGCGGCGTGAGGAGGAGCGTAGATCGAGCCCCCAGTTTACAACAGGGCAAGCCGGGTTAATCATAACGCAATTTGCCCTCCATCCCTCCGGAGACTTTCAGCCCGGGAAGATGATCTGAGGGGTCCCTCCATTTCCTGGACTCTGGACCAGGCGTGCTGGTCGGCTGGCCGTCTGGATCTTCCCCAGAGGGGAGGGGTTCCCCTCCCCTCTCTCCGTGACCCAATGGGCTGCGGGGAGAGGGGGAATGGACACGTTCTGGGACAGGCGGGACCGCCCGGGGTGGCCCCGCCTGCGTTGGCTCTTTAGAATGGGCCAATGCCGTTATAATGGAAGTAACCCGGAATACCGAGGAGGTCAGGATGCCCATTGTGCGCAAAGTTCAGGGGGTGCTGTATCGGGTGCAGGATCTGCCACGGGCCAAAGCCTTCTACGGGGAAACCCTGGGCCTGCCGGTGCGTGGGGAGGACCCCGAGGGGCGATGGGTGGAGTTTGGCCCGCCGCGTGGGCCGCGGATCCTGCTGCATCAGAGCCCAGAGGGAGCGGTGGGAAATGCTGGGGGTGGCGCCCTTTTTGAGGTGCGCAACGCCCGGCGCGTCCTCAACCGCCTGAAGCGCCAGGGGGTTCGAGTGGGAGATCTCGTCGAGATCCCGGGCGTGATGGTACTGGGGACGTTCTACGACCCGGATGGGAATCCCCTGCACGTGGTTCAGTCGTTGCTCCCGAAAGCTCCTCGACGTCGGAAGGCCCCGGAGGAAGGGGAAACAGGGCCTGTTGAGGGAAGCGCTTAGAGCCACTGACAGTCCCCTTCAGCAAGAGCTTCGGGGCAGGCAGCGGAGCCGCCTGCCCCGAGTTGTTTTTCTCCTTGTTCATCGTGGAGGGTGGGGCCGCTTTGGCGGCCCCATCCTCCACTCTTCCCCCATCGTAAAGCAGCTTAAAATTAGTAGGACTCACGCAGTTCGTTTCCCATGGGGGCAAGGATTTTTCTCCCCCCTCCCCACGGCCCAAAGGGCCGTGGGGAGGGGGGAGAAAGGGGGGTGGGGCCATTCCGTTCCACCTTTAGAGCTTTCAACTGCGTAACTCCTAATTAGAATGTGTCCCAGGGGTAGCCCACCCGCCTTTCAGGAACGCCCGAAAATGAGGTGGTCTCCTCTTTGAGGGTTGCGAAAAGCGAATAGGAGCCGGCTGCCTGATCCGCATCTCATAATCCGTTCGCCAGATCGTCCAGGGGAGGAACATCCATCACCATGGGACGACCGCTGCGAATCGCTATCGATGGGCCGGCGGCCTCAGGGAAGAGCACGCTGGCCCAGCGCCTGGCGGCTCATCTGGGGTATGCCTATATTGATACCGGGGTGATGTATCGGGCGGTCACATGGGCAGCTCTCCAGAGGGGCATCCCGGTGACGGACGAAAACGCCCTGACCCGCCTGGCGGAGACCCTGGATCTGGACATCCTGCCTCCTACCGTGGCCGATGGCCGTCCGTATACCGTACTGGTGGAGAGTGTGGATATCACCTGGGCGCTTCGGAGCCCGGAGGTGGACGCTGCCGTCTCCCAGGTATCGACCTATCCGGGCGTCCGTCGCGCCCTCACCCAGCGCCAGCGCCAGCTCGGGCTGCGCGGTCGGGTGGTGATGGTGGGGCGGGATATCGGCACGGTGGTTCTCCCGGAGGCGGATCTGAAGCTCTATCTGGACGCCGATCTGGAAACCCGGGCGTGGCGCCGTTATCGGGAGCTTCAGGAGCGGGGGGAAACGGTCTCTTTCGAGGAGGTTTTAGAGACCATGCGGCAACGAGACGCCCTGGATCGAGGGCGGGAGGTCGCGCCGTTGCGCCCGGCTCCCGACGCCATCGTCCTGGACACCACGGCGATGGATATCGAGGAGGTGTTCCAGCGGGTGCTGGCGCTCATCGAAGCCCGATGCCAGGAGACGCCGCATGTGGCGGGTTGAGCTACACGCCCATACGGTCTACTCCCCCGACAGCCTGGTTTCCCTGGAGGATTTCCTCACCGCCTGCCGCCGGAAAGGCCTGGACCGCGTGGCGGTGACCGATCACAACACAATCGAGGGGGCGTTGCGGCTGAAGGAGCGGGCCCCTGACCTCATCATCGTGGGCGAGGAGATCCGTGCCCGGGAAGGGGAGGTGCTCGCCTACTTCATTGAGCGAGGGATCCCAAAAGGCCTTCCCCTGGAGGAAACGATCGGTCGGATCCGGGAGCAGGGCGGGGTGGTGGCCCTTCCCCATCCCTGCGACCGGGCGCGGGGCTCTGCAGTGGGTCGGGAGATCGCCGAGGCCGTGCTCCCCCTGGTGGATGCGGTGGAGATCTTCAACGCGCGCTGTGTGTTCCCGGGCGACAACGCCTGCGCCGCGGCGCTGGCCACCCGGTTCGGCAAGCCCGGATTCTCGGGCAGCGATGCCCACACGCTCTGGGAGCTGGGCCGGGCG
Source organism: Candidatus Thermoflexus sinensis (assembly GCA_016842045.1). Lineage (GTDB taxonomy): Bacteria > Chloroflexota > Anaerolineae > Thermoflexales > Thermoflexaceae > Thermoflexus > Thermoflexus sinensis. Next base: position 39,029 of record JAEVEY010000186.1, read on the forward strand.
TGGACGGCCCTTCCACCCTTTGAGGACGCGGCGGGTTTCCTGCAAGCCCTGCGCCAGGCTCGCCCCACCCGCCGCCTGAGCCCCTTCTGGGTGCATCTGCTTTCCACGTGGGCGAAATGGCGCCGCGCCCGCGGGGGTATTTGAA
>JAEVEY010000110.1 GCA_016842045.1 Candidatus Thermoflexus sinensis
GTGAACTCGAGCAGCTTCGGCCGGTATTTCCCGGAGCATATGGAACGGCTGGCCCGTCTGGGGGAGGTGCAGCGCTTTGAGTTCCCGGCCACCATTGGAGGGCAGGAGCTGGCTCAGGCGCTGCGGGGTTTCCCCATCTTAATCGTCAGCGTCACCCCCCGCTTCGGCCCCGAGTTCTTCGCCCATAAGGATGAGACCTGGCTGATCGCCCGCCATGGCATCGGGGTCGATAACATCCATTTGCCCTCCGCAACGGCCCATGGGACCCTGGTCACGCGGGTGACCCCCTGGATGGAGCGAGATGCGGTGGCGGAGATGACCGTGGCGTTGCTGTTGACGCTCCTCCGCCGGATCCCGGAAGCGGCAGCGGCCGTGCGGGAGGGGCGCTGGGGGGAGCGGGCGGCTTTTGTGGGATGGGAGTTAAAGGGGAAAACGGTCGGCCTGATCGGATTTGGCAACATCGGGAGCCGGGTAGGGGAGATCCTTGTCCACGGCTTCCGGGCTCGGGTGCTGGCCTACGATCCGTATGTTCCCCCGGAGACGATCCGGGCGGCCGGGGCGGAGCCGGTGGATCTGAAGGTTCTTTTGCAGGAGTCCGATATCATTTCCCTGCATGCTGCCCTCACCGAGGAGAACGTCCACCTGCTCTCCCACGAAGCTTTCGCCCGAATGAAGCCCGGCGTGATCCTGGTCAACACGGCGCGCGGGGAGCTCATCGATGAAGCGGCGCTGATCGCGGCCCTGGAGTCCGGCCGCGTGGCCGGGGCCGCCCTGGATGTGGTGGAGGGGGAGCCCATCGGCCCCGATCACCCGTTGCTGCGCTTCCCCAACGTGCTGATCGTGCCTCACATCGCAGCCTACACCCACGAGACCCTTCGCCGTATGGGGGAGAAGGTGATCTCCGATGTGGAGCGGGTGTTGCGAGGCGAGATCCCGGAGGAGGTGGTTAACCCCGAGGTCCTGCCGCACGCCCGTGTGGTAAAACGAGGAGCCCCGGCCGAATGAAGGAGGGATCCGTGCGCATCCTGGCCGTGGACGTCGGCACCACCCATTTAAAAGCGGGTTGCCTGGATCGGACAGGGCGTTTGCATCGCCTGACTGTCCGGGAGCTCCCGATGGTCCATGACGAATCCGGCCGGGCGGAGCACGATCCGGAGGTCCTTTGGGATCGATTGGTGGATGCGGTGCGGGAAGCCGTTGGGGAGGAAGCCGGCGCCGTCCGGTGGATGGTCCTCTCCGCTTACCAGCTCAGCCTCCTGCCGGTGGATGCGGCCGGTCGCCCTCTGATGGGGATCATGACCCTCCTCGATACCCGGCCTCAGGAGACGTTCCCGGAGTTGCTGACCCGTATGGATGTTGAAGCGATCTACCGGCGTACGGGATGCCCGCCTCTCTTCCAGTATCCCCTGGCCAAACTGGAATGGATCCGGGTTCGGCGACCGGAGATCTTCCGGGAAGCCCGCTGGTTTCTGGGAGTTAAGGATTATCTCTTGCTTCGACTATTCGGAAAGCCTTTGACGGAGCCTTCGCTGGCCACCGCGACCCAGCTGCTGGACGTGCGCACGTTGCGATGGGATCCCGAGATCCTGGAGCTCGTGGAACTCACGGAAGACCGCCTGCCGGAGGTGGTTCCGCCGGAAACCCGGCTGGGCCGGCTGCGCCCGGAGGCGGCCGATGCCCTGGGCCTTCCGCCGGAGGTGGAAGGGATCGCGGGGGTGTATGATGGGGGAGCCGTGGGGCTAGGGTTGGGAGCCGCAGCGCCAGGGATCGGGGCGATCAACCTGGGGACCACGGCGATGGTCCGGGTGATCGCCGATCGCCCGGTCCTGGATGCCTCCCCGCGGATGCGCTTGCAGACGTATTATCTGGCTGGCGGACGCTGGTTTCCTGGCGGGGCCATCAACAACGCGGGAGGTGTCCTGCGCTGGCTTCGGGATTCCCTTCTGGGCCTGGGGTATCGCGAGCAGGATGCGCTGGCCGAATCCACGGGGCGCCCCACGGGGCTGCTCTTCCTGCCTTTCCTCACCGGGGAGCGATATCCGGGGATCGGCCACCTGGCCTCAGGGGTGATCTTCGGCCTGCAGGCCCATCATGGGCGTGGGCATGTGATCCGGGCCGCGATGGAGGGGGTGGCCTTCGCCCTGCGGCTGATCCTGGAGGCCTTGCAGGAGAACGGCCTCTCGCCGGCGCGCCTTCGCGTGGGCGGGGGAGGGGCCCGCTCGGCCCTCTGGATGCGGATCCTGGCCTCGGTGCTTCGGACGAGCGTGGAGGTCCCGGAGGTGCTGGAGCCGGCCCTGACGGGGAGCGCCGCCCTCGTCCGTGTAGCCATCGGCGAGCTCCCGGATCTAACTGCGGCGGCGAAGGAGATCACCGTTCGGACCTATGAGCCGGTGGCCGAATGGATTCCGATCTACGAGGCCCAGTTCGAGCGCTTTCAGGCCTTGATGGGAGATCTGGAGGCGGCGTTCCGCCGCCAGCGAGAGGCCCTTGACGTTCAGTCGTGCTGACGTCGAACCCCAAAGGGATGGGAGCTTACGCAGCTGGTCTCTGGCGGAGAGGAGTCGAGGAGCTTCTCCTCTTAAACCCGGGGAAGGGGCCAACGGTCTAACTCCTGGGGATAGCGAGGCGAAGTCCTTGCGCGGTGATAACAACCTTTGTGGAGAAGAGGATCATGGGCAACGGTGGGGAGATCGGGATTATCGGTTTAGCCGTCATGGGCCAGAACCTGGCCCTCAATTTCGCCCGGCATGGGTTCCGGGTGTGCGTCTACAACCGGACCGCGGAGCGAACGGAGGCGTTCCTGCGGGATCGCGTGCGGGAGGAGCCGATTACCCCTGCCTACACGCTGGAGGAATTCGTGCGCTGTCTGGAGCACCCCCGCCGGATTCTGCTGATGGTCCAGGCCGGGTCGGCGGTGGATCAGGTGATCGAGGCGTTGCTTCCCCTGCTGGAGCCGGGGGATCTGGTGATGGATGGGGGCAACTCCCATTACACCGATACGGAACGGCGCATGCAGCGGCTGGCCGCCCATGGGATCCAGTTCCTGGGGGTGGGGATCAGCGGTGGGGAGAAGGGGGCGCTGCTTGGCCCCTCGATTATGCCCGGTGGGTCCCCCGAGGCCTATGGGATGGTGGAGGGGATGCTCACCCGCATCGCGGCGCGGAGCGAGGAGGGCCCATGCTGCGCCTATATGGGCCGGGGTGGGGCGGGTCATTACGTGAAGATGGTGCACAACGCCATCGAATACGCCTTCATGCAGGGCATCGCGGAGGCCTATGATTTCATGAAGACCGCTCTGGGGATGTCGATCGAAGCTATCGCGGAAACCTTTGAGCGCTGGAATGAGGGAACCCTGAACGCTTTCCTCACCGAGCTGGCTGCCCGCGTCTTGCGATACCGGGATCCCGAGAGCGGGGATCCGCTGGTGGAGCGGATCCTGGATCGCGCGGAACAGAAGGGGACGGGACGGTGGGCAGCTCAGAGCGCGCTGGAGTTAGGGGTTCCCACCCCCACGCTCACCGCAGCGGTCTTTGCGCGAACGATCTCCCACTTCAAGGCAGACCGGGAGCGAATTGGGGCTACGTTCCCATGGCCGGATCGTCATACGGGGCCTTTCTCAGGGGAGATCCTCTCCGACCTGGAGGCAGCGCTGAATGTGGTGGTGTTAGCGGCCTTCTCTCAGGGGCTCTGGCTGTTAAGCGAAGCTTCGCGGGCCTATAACTATGGAACAGATCGGGCGGAGGTCCTGCGGGTCTGGCGGGCGGGCTGCATCATCCGCGCCCGCTGGCTGGGGTTCCTGCGGGAGGTCGTGCGGGAGGACCCGGAGGATCCGCATCTTCTGTTCAGCGCACGCTTCCGGGCCGAGCTTCAGCGTCGCCTGCCGGCGGCGGGGCGCATTCTACAATGGGCATTTGAGGCGGGGATCCCCATGCCGGCGCTCAGCACGGCGGTGGATTACGTGCTCGCGATGCGCCGCTCCCGGTTGCCGGCCAACCTGATCCAGGCCCAGCGGGATGCCTTTGGCGCTCACACCTACGAGCGGATCGATCGGCCCGGCGTGTTCCATACGGAGTGGATGGATTGAAAGGCCGGCGCCCGAAGTTCGACTTCGGAAACAGGAGCTGTGAGGAGGAGCCCGATGAGCTATCTCGAAACCCTGTTCTCGCTGAAGGGAAAGGTGGCCTTGCTCACCGGCGGGGCGGGCGTTCTGGCCGGCGCGATCGCTCGGGGTCTGGGCCGGGCAGGAGCCTGTCTGGTGCTCACTGACATCAGCCCCCTGGAAGAGCGTCTGGCGGAGTTGCAGGCCGAGGGCCTGGAGGCCTGCGGTTACCGGATGGATGTGCTCAACCGGGCGGAGATCGAAGTGGTGGCGCAACGGGTTCGACAGGAGGTGGGCCCGGTGAGCATCCTCATCAACCTGGCGGGTGGGAATATGCCGGAGGCCACCGTCGGGCCGGAACGCTCGTTCTTCGATCTGCCTCTGGAGGCCCTGGAGAAAGTGGTGGCCCTTAACCTCTTCGGCGGGGCGATTCTCCCGAGCCAGGTCTTCGCCCGACAGATGGTCGAGGTTGGAGAGGGGGTGATCATCAACGTCTCCTCCATGGCGGCTTTCCGCCCTTTGACCCGCGTGGTGGGTTACGCAGCGGCGAAAGCGGCGGTGAGCAACTTTACTCAGTGGCTGGCGGTGCATCTGGCCCAGGAATATTCTCCCAAAATCCGCGTGAACGCCATTGCTCCGGGTTTCTTCCTCACTCAGCAGAATCGATATCTGCTTCTGGATGAGCAGGGGAATCTCACCCCTCGGGGCCGAGCGATCATCGAGCATACGCCGATGGGCCGCTTCGGGGACCCAGAGGATCTGATCGGCACGGTGATCTGGCTGGCCTCTCCCGCCAGCGCCTTCGTCACCGGGGTCGTGGTGCCCATTGATGGGGGGTTCAACGCTTACGCCGGGGTTT
>JAEVEY010000004.1 GCA_016842045.1 Candidatus Thermoflexus sinensis
CGTGGAAGGGAAAGCCAATCAGGCGCTACGCGCTTTCCTGGCGGAACGACTGGGCGTGCCGGTGGACGCGGTGGAGATCATCGCGGGCCACGCCTCGCGTCGCAAGATCGTCCGCGTCTCGGGGGTCGCCGCAGATCGAGTGCGTGACCTGCTTCTGTAGGACAACTGCAAGCAGTTGTCCTACTCGAAACAAAGCCCTACCTACCGCCTTGGCCCAGAGGCGTCGCTGTAGGGATCAGGGAGGGGAGGCCAGTGGGCCAGGGCAGCGGCGTGGGGGGAGGTCCGAATTCCCCGACGATGAAATGAAACCGATAGGGTTGCTCGCCCCATCGAAAGACGATCACCTCGACGGTGGCGCCGGGTCGCAGGGGAGCCTCCGGGTCAAAGTAGAAGCCCTCCTCCCAGCCTCCCGAGCTGCCTGCGATCGATTCCCCCGTGTCGGCATATCGAACCTGAATCCCTCCTCCCCAGCTGTCCATCAGAAAGGGAAGCCATTGTCGGATCCGCGATGGCCCCATCTCCACCGCGATCACTGTGTCCGGAGATACCGTTTGGGCTCCGGCGGTGGGGATGGTCCGGATAATCGGTGGGCGGGTGACCCACCATCCGATGGCGGCCAGGAACAGAAAGGCAAGAGCCGGCATGACCACCGCATGAATGAAAGCGTGGGAAGCGGTGATCCCACGGCTGGCTTCATACGCCACCCATTCTTTTCCAGAGTGAATCAGCGCAGCTAGGCCTGCCCCAACCGCGGCGCCATAGAGCAGACTGCCGATCCCTATGGAAAGTGCCGCGGCGGGAGGAAGGGGAGAGCCCGGGAAGATCAGCGACCGGAGCCCAATCCGCGTCATCTCCACGAATGGGATCAGCCACATGGCCCCGAAAAGGAACATGGCGCTGCGTCCAAGTCCGCGCCATCCGCTCACCGGCTCGCGTTCCAGCCCTCGCGCGATCAGGATCCACCCGCCGATGCCGACCAGTGTAAGCTGAAATAACAGGAGCATATCCATCACGGGTCCCAGAAATCCGAATCCATCCGGATCGGTCTGGATCCACGGTGCTCCCATGAAGCCAGGCGGGCTTGCCGTCCATAAGAGGGCGAGACCGCCCAGGAGGGCCGCGCGGATCGGCGAGAGGCGGAAGAGCTTAGTTGTCCGGGTTGTGCGAATCCATCGAAATCCGTCGATGATTGTCGGAAAGAGCGCCAATGGAGCCCACCGGTGGATCTCGGCAAGGATCCGGCTGGCCCAGAAGATTGTCGGCAACCACGCATCTGGGACCACCTGATCGGGGTCTGCCCAAGGCTGCAGGGATCCAGCAGCCGGAAGGCCGCGGCCAGGAGTCAGGAGATCTGCGGCGATCCCGGTCGGGAACCAGAGGAACAGCGCAAGGCTTTCCCATGGGAAGCGCGTCGGCCGGGCCCCGCCGGACGGCGCTTTTGCGCCCCATGCGAGAAAGAGCAGCGAGACCATCAGGGTCCATCCGAGGAGCACAAAGCCGCAGGCCCATAACCGCTCCGAATCAGTTGCTCCATGCAGGGCTCCCCGACGAATGCTCCATCCCAGCATGACCAGGCCCATGGTGAAGCCTAGGCCGATCCCGAGGGCCATTCGACGGGTGAAGGAAAGGCCGAGGGCGGCCGCGCCGAGCCCGTAGAACATCGGCAAGAGGAGCATTCCGGGAGCAGCTGGCCATCCAGGCGATCCGAAACGGACGGTTTCAGCCCAGCCCCCGGGGTTGAGCAAAACGAGCAGGCTCTGAGCCAGCGCGCCGACGCGAAGCAGCTCCGGCCAGCGATAAAGGGCGGCCAAGGTCGCGATCAGCACAGCGGTCACTCCGTGGAGCAGGAGCGCAAGCTCTCCCTGCTCTCCGGGATCGTAGGGGGCGTAGCGCGCTCCGCCCAGCCAGGCGGTGGCGCCCCAGGCCTCCAGAAGCGCCAGCGTCAGCAACGGTGGAAGGATCAGGCGGAGCGGCCGCTCGATCTCCTGGGGGCCCGTGAGCCAGGGGATCGAAGCGCTCAGAAGAACGGTCAGATCGAAGAGCACCGCGATGGGATGCAACACCCATCCATCCGCCCGCAGCCCGAAGGCGAGCAGGCTCAGGGCTGCCAGCCCGTGGGCGAGCAGAACCAGAAGGCTGGGGATGCGTGAAAGGCGTTCAGAGAGCATTATGAGCTTCCTCATTTTCCCCCCATGGTCGCCGATGAATTCGACGGATAGACAAATTGCCCAGTCTCCTAGCCACACTTGATGAGCATCCGGTTTGAAGACCAGGCTCCTGGTGCTTATCGTGGTAAATGGTCAGGATTGTTACTTTAACAAGACAAAGCTCAATGCGTGTGAGGGCTATGGGATTCGGATCATCACCAGATCCTCCGGTCCATACGGGTGTCGCGCCGTAAAAGCCACCCACTGGCCATCCGGCGAGGGCAGGGGCTCCTGAAAGTGGCCGGGAAAGTAGCTCGGGCCGTCACGGCCATAACGGCTCTGAAGATAGGGCGTGATGCACGTAGCGGGCGAGCAGGATCGACGCCGTAACGTGGCGAGCGAGCCCTCAAAGGGCCGGATCTCTCCTGTTGTCCGGCGATAGGCCACCGGTGGCTGGGGGAGGCCGGGGTCCCATTCGCTGTGGGCCTGTTCCCAATCGATCCGCCAGCGTCCACCGCACCATTTCCGGTATACCAGCGTCTCTTTATCTGCCCATCCAAGGGGTTCATAGATGCATTCCCCGGGGGTCTCTATAAGGGTCTGGAGGCGCTTGATAAGGCCCTGGAGCCGATTCGGGCGTTCCACCCATTGCCACTCAACACCGGTTTGCGTCTCCAGAGCCGGCTGGTATGGAGGGACGATCCAGGGAAAGGCCAGGATGCCGAGCAGAGCTCCGCTCAGGAACATCCCCCGAGCGCCTCGATCTGGAGCCGGCCCTCCCCGCCATTCCCAGAGTAGACCGAGAAGGAGGCCGGAGAGCACGCTCAGACTGAAGAGAAGGAAGCGATGGAAACTTTTCAGCGCCCATGCGCTCCACATAGAGGCCCAGAGCGTGGTCCAATAGAACGCTTCGAGGGGAGCTCTCAGGAAGGTGGCATGGGCCGTTGCAGGCCCGGTTGCAAAGAGAATCCCCAGGGCCAGAAACGGTTCTGCGAACATGATCGCCAGCGCCGTCCATCGCCACCGCCAGATTGCCTGTCCGGGCAGTCCACGAGTTAACCAGCGGATGAGAGGCCAGGCGAGCGCGACGCCGAGCAGGGAAGCGAGGAGAAATCCAAACAGATCAAAGGTCTGGGCCAGGAAGCGGAACAGTCTCTCACCCAGAATCTGGCCCAAGCCGAAAATCACACCCAGCGCCAGGAAAGCTGACCCGGGAGGGATCAGCAGCGCGATCGTCAGAATCCCGAGCGATCGCCACAGGTTTGCCCCCATAAGTTGGCCCCCATAAAGGAAGTTTCCGGGCGGGCGCGGGTTGCCGTTGGCAGTCCACACTGTCCCAGGAAATATTTTTCTCTCAATGGACATTTTGCGCATCCAGATTTTCCACAGGGAAGCCCCTGTGGATTTCCGCAACCCTGCGATCTTCTCTACCTCGCGAGGATGTGGGCTCCTGCAGCGTTCCCGTCTATGCTATGATCAAAGCAGGTCACGCCATGAGCGAGCCCCATTGGTTTGGAAGGACTTATGTTTTTCTTCAGAAAGGAGCTGAGGTTCGGACATGGGTGAGGACATATCCCGACTTGCGGGCCGTTCTGCCCGAGGGGCGTTCGAGACAATGGGCCCGGCCGGCCGATAGGGTGAGGCTCGCCGGGAGGCTCGCCCTCCCCTAAACACCGGGAGGGTGAGGCTCCGGCGGGTTAGGAGGGCGGGGCTCCAGCCGAGCTCTCCGCCTCACGTCCGAACCTCAAATGGATAAGGTTGCGTATAGCGTAGGTCATGATCGCAGGAACTCTGGATGCCAGGAGGAATGGGGATGCGCAGCCAGATCAGTGCCCGGTGGATCGGGCTGATTCTGGTGCTCAGTCTTGGGTGCGGCGTGGCTTCCCCAGGGCCTCGGGCCGAAACGCCGGTTCCCGTTCGGACTCAGCCCCCTACGTCGTCCCCGGTCTCCGAAAGAGGCCTTCCCGATCTGAACCTTCGGAGCCCCGCCTTCGCGGAAGGCGAGCGGATCCCCCGCGACTACACCTGCGATGGAGCTGACCGCTCTCCGCCGCTGCGCTGGGATCCGCCCCCGCCCGGCACCCGGAGCCTGGTTCTGGTGATGGATGACCCCGACGCCCCGATGGGACGTTTCATCCACTGGGTCCTCTATGCGATTCCTCCGGATCGCACCGAACTGCCGGAGGGCCTTCCCCCTCAACCTTCGATGGAAGGGATTGGGATCCAGGGGCGGAACGACTTCGGGCGCATCGGATATGGAGGACCATGCCCTCCGCCGGGCCCGGCCCATCGTTACCGGTTCACGCTCTACGCCCTGGACACCACGCTGGATCTCCCGCCCGGGACGCGCCCCATGGAGGTGGAAGCAGCGTTGTCCGGCCATGTCCTCGCGGTCGGGCAACTCATCGGGCGCTATGGACGGTGAGGGAAGCCGTCGATGGGGACCGTGGAGTTGCGGCTGGCGCTGCTGGGCCTGGCGATTTATACCTTCCTGATCCTGTCGCTGGGCCGATGGTCCGCCCGTCGGGAGGCCCGGCGTATCCGTCCCGCTATGGAGCGGGCTCCTCTCGGCTTCCTGCGGCTGTTCCCGGATGGCCGTTACGCAGAGGCCAACCCGGCAGCCCGCCAGCTGCTGGGACTCCCGGAGGCCTCCGGCCGTCTGCCGGATGCAGGATGGCGCCTGCTGCTGGAAGAAGACGTCCGGGCCGCGTGGGCCGACGGAATCGGCCGGACCCGCCTGGTGGCTCTGGGGGAAGGCGAAGCGATGCGCTGGTGGATGATCCCGGGGAAGGAGGAGATGTGGCTCTTC
>JAEVEY010000102.1 GCA_016842045.1 Candidatus Thermoflexus sinensis
GTCCGCCGCCCCACCCCGAAGGCCCGCAGATCCATCGCGTCGATGATGTCCTCCGCCATCATCAGGGCGTGAAGGGTCACCGGCACTACCAGCGGGGCGAGGCGACGGATCTGAGCCAGAGGGCCGCCGCGGATGTTTTCCAGCTCATATCCTCGAGCCCGCTGGGCATCCATTGTCTGCATGGCATCCCGGCCCAGCGTGGGGATGAAGCGAAACGCCAGATCCATGGCATAGGCGATCTTGTCCGGCAACCCCAGCCCCCGGAAGACCACGCCATACTGGGTGGGATCCAGCGTGTAAGGGATCAGGATGGCCGCCGTGATCACCGTCCCCATGCGGCACAGCTGGCTGAAGGCGAAGAACATCCGTTCCACCGTGATGTTCACCGCCGGGGTCCACCCCAGCACCGTCACGGGGAGCGCGAGGCGGGCCAGCAGCCGCTCCGTTTGATACACCTCGAAGCCGCCCCGGCCGGTGAGGAAGGTGATGGTGACAAACACCACCGCGACGAAACCGGTGAAGAGCCATGCCCGGCGGGTCTCCCGCCAGGTCAGTCGGTTCAACCGGAAATAAAGGAGGGCCATCGCCCACAGGCCCGCCAGCACCCGCACATCCCAGAAGAAGAGCGTGGAAAGCATCAGGGAAAGGGCGAAGAGCAGGCGGGCCCGTGGATCGAAGGCTTCCAGGAAACTCCCACGCCGCCGGTAGGGCCATGTCACCAGCACGAGGTGGTTCCTCCAGGGGTGATCGGGATCACGCGACCCCGGCGCCCCGCCCCAGTTGCTGCTGGAGGGCGTTATAGGCTCCGACCAGCAACGGGGTGAGGATGGCAGCGTGGAGGATGTTCGGGCCTGCGGCGGGCACGAATTCCCCGAGCAAGGCCACCGCCGGCGGGTAGCCGTTGATCCAGATGTCGGCGATGGCTGCGAATCCAATGCCCACGATGTTGGCCACCGCGCCCCAGACGATCACCGAGGCCAGGGCGATGTTCGAGCCCAGGGCGAACCGGAGGGCCACCACCAGGATCGCCCCGATCAGGGGCACCCAGCGCATCAACGGGCTAAGGGGACCGCCAAAGAAGGGGCTTTCGATCTCGGTGGTCAATGCCCACAGGCTCAGGGCCACCCCCACAGCGGCCACAATCCCGGTGAGGAGGTTCAGGGCCCGCTCCCGCCCCAGGATCACCGGCAGACCGGCCACCAGCCCGACCAGGCCGTTCCCAACATCCCAGGCGGGGAACACCCCCCAGCCGGTGAGGAAGTCCCCCAGGATATTGCCCACCGCGCCTGTGAAGAAGCCTACCGCTGGGCCGAACACATAGCCGAAGAAGACAGGGAAGACAATCGCCGGGCGCAGCGCCACCTGGCTCACCGAGGGGACTACGAAGACAGTGCCATTAAACAGATAAGAGAACACGCCATAGAGGGCGGCCCCGATGGCCATATACACAACTTCCCGGGTGCCGATCTGCCAAGCCGGGTGATCCGCGGTGGCGAAGTAAACGATGTAGACCAGGACCGCGCCGATGGCCACCCAGAGCAGCCAGCCGAAGCCCTGGAGCCGCGCTCCCGATGGCCCGGTCATCAGGCTGGCCAACCCCATCAGCAACACAACCACGATCAGCAAAATCAACCAGGTAAAGGCCCTGCGTGCCATGGCTCCCTCCACGCGGAAAGATGGATTGCTTGCTCTGTTGCAAACAGGAGGCTTTCGGATGTGGGGCGGCCAGCGAAACTGGCCGCCCCACATCCGAACTTCATTTCAATTTTAGTGTAACCGCTGATGTTCGTGCGGGTTGATAAGGAACTCCACCAGCCGCTCTGCCCGCTGGAAGCGCCCGGTCCGATTCAGGTGCTGGCGGTTTGCTTCCAGAAGAGAGGTAGGAACCAGCCGTCCCTGCCGCATGACCTCCGGATCCGAGAGAACGACCTCTGGAGGGCCATCCGCGATGAGCTGTCCATCTGTTACGACCCAGATCCGGTTGGCGAACGAGAGGGCCAGATCCAGATCGTGGGTGATGAAGACCAGGGCGTCCACCGCCGGCGCGGGCCCGAAGGCGATGTGGGCGATCGCGTCCATCAACCGCATATAGGCCCGGTAATCCTGACCTGCCGTCGGCTCGTCCATCACCAGGATCCGGCTGCGCATGCTCAGCACGGAGGCGATGGTCACGCGCTTTTGCTGGCCGAAACTCAGGGCCCACGGCGAGGAGCGTGCCTGATCCAGCAGCCCCACCAGCCCCAGCGCCCAGCGAACATCGGCCTCTACTCGGTCAGGTGGGCGGCCCAGGTTACGCGGCCCGAAGGCGACTTCCTCCCACACTGTGGGGGCGAAGAGCATCTGGCTGGGGCTCTGGAACACATACCCGATGGTGCGGGCGATCTCTGCCACCGTCTGGTCCCGCGTGCTCTTCCCTCCCACCCACACCTGGCCCCGCCGGGGCTTCAGCAATCCCATCGCCAGCTTGAGCAGGGTGGTCTTGCCGGCTCCGTTCGGCCCCAGGATCGCCAGGCTGTCTCCTTTTCGGATCTCAGCCTGGATCCCATGCAACACATCCGGGCCGTCGCCGTAACCGAAGGACACATCCTCAAAGACCACAAGGGGCGGCGCGGAGGGGGAGGCTGGTGGGATCTCCACCGCAGGCCCCCATCGTTCGCGAACGGCAGGCCAGCGCCGCAGCCAGACTGAGAAAGGGACTTTCACCGCGGTGGGATCCACGCGCTCGAAGAACGCCTCCGGGTCTCCGTCGAAGGCCAGGCGTCCATCCTCCAGATAGAATACCCGGTTCGGGTGGGCCTTCATCGCATCCTCCACCCGATGCTCCACAAGCAGCACGGTGTGGCCTTCCCGGTGAAGCTGGCGGAAGAGGGCCAGCGCATCCTGAGCGCTCTGGGGATCCAGGGAGGCCAGGGGCTCGTCCAGGAGGAGGATCCGTGGGGCCATCGCCAGAACCCCAGCAAGCGCCACGCGCTGCTTTTCCCCTCCAGAAAGCTGAAAAGTCGGACGATCCCGCAGGTGGGCGATCCCGAGGGCATTCAGGATCTCGCTCACGCGTTCCAGGATCCGGTGGCGCGGCCAGCCCAGGTTCTCCAGCCCGAAAGCAACGTCATGGAGGACATCAGCAGCCACGATCTGACGTTCCGGATCCTGGAGCAGCGTGCCGACCTGCTGGGAGAGCCGGGCCAGCGGCCATGTGTGAGGATCCAGCCCGCCGATCCGGATCGTGCCCTGAAGATCCCCTTTGTAGCTCCGGGGGATCAGACCGTTCAGAGCCCGCAGCAATGTGCTCTTCCCGCATCCGCTGGGCCCGGCCACCAGGATCATCTCCCCCTCTTTCACCGAGAAAGAGATCCCCTGCACCGCCGGCTGAGGCCGTGCCGCATAGCGAAAGGTGAGGTCGCGAACCTCCAGGATCGGAGCCATCGAAGGGCGTCTCGCATCTGATGTTGAGGTAAATTTTAACGCAACCCGGATAGGCTGGCAGTCTCTTTTCTGCAGGCCAGGAGGGATGACCAGCTGGGCAGGCCCTCCCCCAAAAAGCCCTCTGGATTGAAATCGACCCATCCCGAGAAACCATGAGATGCCGATTGGCTTTACAAATAGGAGTTACGCAGTCGGTTTTCTCCTGGGGGTTTGGGGAGTGGGGCCATTCTACCTCTTCTCGCGAGCCCTGAACTGCGTAACTCCTATTTACAAAGTGGCCTGTGGAGCGACCCTGGTCTCAGGTTGTCCGTCGGATCGCTCCCTGCCATAATCGAGGTGGGGTAGGATCTGCAAACGCTTCGCCGGATACAGGAGGCCCCTATGCGGCTGGCACAACGTATGTCCCGATTGGGCACCGAGACGGCCTTTGAGGTGCTGGCGCGGGCGAAGGCCTTGGAAGCGCAGGGTCGGGAGATCATCCACCTGGAGATCGGGGAGCCGGACTTCGATACCCCGGCCCATATCAAGGCCGCCGCCGTTCGCGCGCTGGAGGAAGGCTATACCCACTACACCCCCGCGGCTGGGATCCCGGCTCTGCGGGAGACCATCGCCGATTACATCCGTCGCACCCGGGGCATCCCGGTGGGGCCTGAGAACGTCGTGGTGGTCCCAGGTGGGAAGCCCATCATGTTCTTTGCGATCCTTGCCCTCGTGGAGGAAGGTGACGAGGTGATCTATCCCAACCCGGGCTTCCCGATCTATGAATCGATGATCCATTTCGTGGGCGGCCACCCGGTGCCTCTGCGACTGCGGATGGAGAACGAGTTCCGGGTGGACGTGGAGGAGCTGGCGCGGTTGATCACCCCCCGCACCCGCATGCTGATCCTCAACTCCCCGGCCAACCCGACAGGGGGTGTGCTCACCCGGGAGGACCTGGCGGCCATCGCCGAGCTGTGTCTGAAGCATGATCTGATCGTGCTCTCGGATGAGATCTACAGTCGCATCCTTTACGAGGGGGAGCATATCAGCATCGCCAGCTTCCCGGGGATGCTGGAGCGGACCATCATCCTGGATGGGTTCAGCAAGACCTACGCCATGACCGGGTGGCGATTGGGGTATGGGGTGATGCCGGAGCCTCTGGCGGAAGCGGTGACGCGGCTGATGATCAATTCCAACTCCTGTACCGCCGCCTTCACCCAGATGGCCGGGATCGCCGCCCTCACCGGACCTCAGGACGATGTGGACCGGATGGTGGCCGCCTTCCGGGAGCGTCGGGAGGTGATGGTGGAGGGGTTGAACCGCATCCCCGGCTTCCGCTGTCTCAAACCCAGGGGCGCCTTCTACGCCTTCCCCAACATCGAGGGAACCGGGATGTCCTCCCGGGAGCTGGCGTCCTATCTGTTAGAGGAGGCCGGGGTAGCCGTGCTCTCGGGGACGGCCTTTGGAGAATATGGGGAAGGCTTTCTGCGTCT
>JAEVEY010000145.1:0-33773 GCA_016842045.1 Candidatus Thermoflexus sinensis
AACCCCTGAACGACAACACCTTCGTGATCGCCGACGTCAGCGTCGTCTTCCCATGATCAATATGCCCAATCGTCCCCACATTCACATGCGGCTTCGCCCGCACAAATACCGCCTTCGACATCGCTGCACCTCCACGGATGATCTGATGGATACTGTAGATGATCGATTGCTTCTAAAAGCCGATTGGTCCTGGTGAACTCCGGGCGATCCCTCCTATCCCGTTACCGGCCGACCGGTTTCTTCTCGCCCGCCCGTATGATGGACTCGGCGATCTGCAAAGGCACCTCCGCGTAGTGATCGAACTCCATGGAGAAGGTGCCGCGGCCCTGGGTAATGGAACGCAGAGTGGTGGCGTAACCGAACATCTCCGCCAGGGGCACCAGCGCCCGGATGGCCTGGACTCCCTTCCCCCGGTTCTCGATCCCCTGGATCTGGGCCCGACGGGAGGAGAGATCGCCCACCACATCACCGGTGTAGATCTCCGGGACGATGACCTCCACCCGCATGATGGGCTCCAGCAGAACGGGGGCGGCCTTCTCCGCAGCGTTTCGCAGCGCCAGCGAGGCCGCCACTTTGAACGCCATCTCCGAGGAGTCCACCTCGTGGTAGGAGCCGCCAACCAGGGTGGCCCGGATATCGGTCAGCGGATACCCAGCCAGCACCCCAGCTTCCATCGCCTCAATGAGACCTTTCTCAATGGCCGGGATGAACTCCTTGGGGATGACTCCACCGACGGTCGCATCGACGAACTCAAACCCCTTCCCTCGCTCCAGGGGCTCGAAGTCGATGATCACGTGCCCATACTGGCCCCGGCCACCCGACTGCCGCACGAAGCGACCCTCTACCCCTTTCACCGGCCGGGTGAACGTCTCCCGGTAAGCTACCCGCGGGCGCCCCACGTTCGCCTGCACCCGGAACTCCCGCTTCATCCGCTCGATCAGGACCTCCAGGTGCAGCTCGCCCATCCCGGAGATGATCGTCTGGCCGGTCTCCGGATCGGATCGGACCCGGAAGGTGGGATCCTCCTCCGACAGCTTGCGCAGGGCCTCGCTCAGGCGATCCTGATCCGCAATGGTCTTGGGCTCGATGGCCACCGAGACCACCGGCTCAGGGAAGGTGATGCTTTCCAGGATGATCGGGGCATCCGGATCGCACAGGGTATCGCCGGTGAAGGTATCCTTCAAGCCCAGGGTGGCCGCGATATCCCCCGCGTAGACCTCCTTGATCTCCTCCCGACGGTCCGCGTGCATCCGCAGGACGCGGCCCACGCGCTCGCGCCTGTTCCCACGGGTCGAGTTGGTGATCTGCTGGCCGGCCGTGATCTTCCCGGAATAGACCCGGAAATAGACCAGGCGGCCGACATACGGATCCGTCACCACTTTAAACACCAGCGCGGCCAGCGGGGCGTCGTCCGAAGCCGGTCGGGTTTCCTCCTGGCCGGTGATCGGATTCACCCCTTTCACCGGTGGGATGTCCACCGGAGAGGGCAGGTAATCCACGATAGCATCCAGCAACGGCTGGATGCCTTTATTGCGGAGGGCGGAACCGCACAGCACGGGGACCAGTTTCCCGGCGATGGTCGCTCGACGAAGGGCGGCCCGAAGCTCCTCGGTGGTGATCGGCTCGCCCTCCAGGTATTTCATGGTCAGCTCATCATCGGTCTCGGCGATCCGTTCCACCAGAGCCTCCCGAACCTGCCGGGCCTCCTCTTCCAGCTCCGGGGGGATCGGCTCATACGCCATCTGCGTCCCCAGCTCGTCCACCCAGTAGATCGCTCGCATCTCTAACAGATCGATCACCCCCCGGAAATCCGCCTCCGCCCCGATTGGGATCTGAATCGGGACGGGGTTGGCC
The DNA here is from genome assembly GCA_016842045.1 of Candidatus Thermoflexus sinensis. Classification (GTDB taxonomy): domain Bacteria; phylum Chloroflexota; class Anaerolineae; order Thermoflexales; family Thermoflexaceae; genus Thermoflexus; species Thermoflexus sinensis. The sequence continues at coordinate 1,855 of JAEVEY010000145.1, forward strand.
CCCAGGCGATCCCGGATCATCCGAATTGTGTTCCAGAAATCCGCCCCCACCCGATCCATCTTGTTCACGAAACAAATACGGGGGACCCCATAACGGTCCGCCTGACGCCAGACCGTCTCGGACTGAGGTTCCACCCCGTGCACGGCGTCAAAAACAACGACACCCCCGTCCAGCACACGCAGGCTCCGTTGGACCTCAGCGGTGAAGTCGATGTGCCCGGGGGTGTCGATGATGTTGATCTGGTGTTCCCGCCAGTAACAGGCTACCGTCGCGGCGGTGATGGTAATCCCCCGCTCGCGCTCCAGCTCCATATAGTCCGTGACCGTGGTCCCCTCGTCTACGGAGCCCAGCTTGTAGGTTTTGCCGGTATAGAACAGAATGCGCTCGGTGGTGGTGGTTTTGCCCGCATCGATATGAGCGATAATGCCGATATTTCGGATCTTATCAATAGGAACTTCTCGTGGCATCTCCTCTTACTCCTGTAACCAGAGCGTAGCGCTCTATAGATATGCACAACCTGCCATGTGGGACTCCCCCGGGTGAGGGGGAGAGCCCTTTTCCCTTAATCTCTTCTGGCGAACTCGGCGGGAAACCAGCCGGTTGTTCAGCGACAGGGTCACGGCCTTCCGCCGTCGCACCTGCCGCGAAAGGCGCCACCCTGAATCCCGAGGGGTGAGCGCCCTTTTTGAAACCCTCCTCGGCTGCTCACCACCGATAATGTGCGAAGGCCCGGTTGGCCTCCGCCATGCGATGCGTATCCTCACGCTTCTTCACCGCCGCCCCGGAACCATTGGCCGCATCGATCAGCTCTGCGGCCAATTTCTCAATCATCGACTTCCCGGGACGTTCCCGGGCGGCGTTCACAATCCAGCGCAGCGCCAAGCTCACCTGGCGATCCGGCGGCACCTCCAGCGGGATTTGATAAGTGGCCCCGCCGACCCGGCGCGGCCGAACCTCCAGAAGCGGCTTGGTGTTCGCCAGAGCCTTCTCGAAGATCTCCATGGCCGGCCGCCCTGTCCGGCGCTCGATCAAATCAAAAGCGCCATAGACGATCCGCATCGCCAAGCTCTTTTTGCCGTTCATCATCACTTTGTTGATCAGCTTGGCGACCAGAACGCTGTTATAGCGAATATCCGGAGCGATCTCGCGTTTCGGCGCACGACCCCGTCGCATGGATCTCCTTCCTGCCAGCCGGGATTCATTCGTCTGCCACAGGGAGGACAGAAGATCTGCCCAGGATTCAGGAAGCTCCGATCAGCCGGAAAGCGGTTCTTCCGATCCTGCTGAGCCTGCAGATCTGCGGAACGCTACCCGCAGCGCTGCAGCGGGAAAGAGGGTCCAGTGGAAGTCCTACCCGGCAGACGCGATGAAAGATTATAGCGGCAAATCGCAAACCTGTCAAACCACAGAGGGCTGTCCCGGGGCTGTTTGCAGGGCTTTTCAGTCATCATCCTGTTCGGGTCAAGCGGATGGCCCCACCTCCCTTCATCCCCCTCCCCACGGCCTGAAGGGCCGTGGGGAGGGGGATGAATCGAATTATTAAAAAGACCCGGGCTGTTTGAAAACAGGACCTGTGTCGTTGGCCTTTATTCCAGGGAAATCGAGGGAAACCTCTTCCCCACGGCCCTCCGGGCCACAGGGAGGAGGGGGAGAAACGAGCCTTAAACCGCAAATGCAAATGAGGAGGGCATTGCTTTGTTGCAAACCCTCCCCATGCCGCTTCGCGGCATGGGGAGGGGCAAACGCCGAACTCGAGCGGGCATCGCCAGGATCGCAACAGAGCAGCAGAGCATTATTGACATCTTTTTTCGTCTTTTGGTATAATCTGGTGTAGACCAAATCTACGGCGCACGGTCTGGATGGACAGGATCCTTTCTCGGCTCTTTTGCCTGAATGACCATGGGGTAGCAAATCGTGGATTGACGAGATCGCTCAGCATTTTTCTCGCTATTCCAGTGCCGAAGATGGGACGCAAAGTCGATGTGAGCCTGGAAGAGCTCAGGCGATTCCTGCTGCTGGAGCCGGTGGATCGGGAAGGGCCGATCCCCCTTCACGTACAGATCCGCGAACGCCTGCTGGAGGCCATTCAGGCCTCCCGTATCCCTCGTCATCGGCGGTTGCCTTCGGAGCGGCTGCTCGCGGAATGGTTTGGGGTGAATCGATTGACGGTTCGCCAGGCATTGCAGGAACTGATCCGCCAGGGATACCTCTACGCACGGCCTGGAAAAGGGACCTTCGTCGCCCAGGTGAGGATGCATCAACCCCTTCAATGGCTGACCAGCTTCACGGAAGATATGGCCGCTCGAGGGATGAAAGCCTCCAGCCGTCTTCTCGCTCAGGAGATCCTCCCTGCCCCTCCGGACATCGCCCAACGTCTGAAGGTCGCCCCCGGCACCGAAGTCGTTCGATTGGAACGGTTACGGTTGGCTGATGAGGAGCCTATGGCCCTTGAGACCGCCTATCTCCCGCATTCGCGCTGCCCGGGATTGCTTTCCTTCGACTTCTCCCGGCTTTCCCTCTACGAGGTCCTGCGGAAGCATTATGGGCTGCGCCTGGAGCGGGCAGAGCAGATCATCCAGGCCGTCACCCTCTCCGCAAAGGAAGCCCGCTGGTTCGGATTGCCGCGAGGCGCACCGGCCTTCCTTCTGGAACGAATCACCTTCCTGGAGAACGGGGAGGTGATCGAATTCGTGCGTTCTCTCTATCGAGGGGACCGCTATCAGTTCCAGGTCCAGCTTATTGCCCCCACATGAGCACGGAGGTGCACCATGCAGATCCTGCAATGGATTGCGACGAACCTGTTGACACAGGTCGCCATCCTGATCGGCCTCATTACGGCGATCGGCCTGATCCTGCAACGCCGGGCCTTCGAAGAGGTCGTAGGGGGAACGCTCCGGGCTGCGATCGGCGTGCTGATCATGCTGGCCGGGGCAGAGATCTTCGTCCAGGGGCTGGTGGCCTTTCAGTCGATCGTCGCCTCCGCCTTCCGGATCACCCCTCCCCAGGCGGCCAAAACCCTGGCCGAGTTCACCGCTGAACGCGGCGGCCATGCGGCGATTATCATGACCTTCGGCTTTCTCCTCCATCTCATCCTCACCCGCCTGCTTAATGTCCGCTTCGTATATCTGACCGGCCACCTGATGTGGTGGGTTTCGCTTACCGTGACTGCCACCCTGCTGGCCATCATGCCCAATCTCCCTACGTTCTGGCTGATCCTGATCGGCACCGTGGTCATGGCCCTCTACTGGACCTTCCAGCCGCTTTACATTCACGGCTATATGAAACGTGTTACGGGAAGCGATGAGTTCGGCTATGGTCACACCTCTTCCAGCGCTGCTTTCCTGGGCGCCCTCCTCGGTCAATTCGTTGGAAAGCCCGAGGAAAGCTCCGAAAAGCTTTCACCTCCCAAGTGGCTGGGCTTTATGAAAGACATCAATGTCAGTACCGGAGTGGTAATCGGCCTGATCATCCTGATCGCTGCGATCTTCGCAGATCCCAGGGTCCTGGCGGAGCAGGCCAAGGATCTGAATCCATATGTATGGGCGATCCTCCAGGGCCTGCGCTTCGCGGCAGGGATCGCCGTGCTGCTTTACGGAGTTCGCATGTTCTTGGCCGAGATCGTCCCAGCCTTCCGGGGGATTTCCCTGACGGTGATCCCCGGTGCCCGGCCGGCGCTGGATGTGCCGGTGGTCTTCCCTTACGCGCCCACCGCGGTCATTCTCGGTTTCGTTTCGGGCACGATCGTCTTCCTGGTTCTCATGGTGATCTTCGGCGCCCTGGGGTGGGCGACGATTGTGCCGCCGATGATCATGCTGTTCTTCCCGGGCGGCGGTGCGGGCGTCTTCGGCAACTCCACAGGTGGCTGGAAAGGAGCCCTGCTGGGCGGGGCGATCAATGGCCTCTTCCTGGCCGTAGGGCAGGCCATCACATGGCCCATGCTGAGCACCACGGCGCCGGAACTGGCAACCCTGGCCGATCCCGACTGGTACCTGATCATCTGGATCCTCTACGCGATTTTCACCCCGTTGCGAGGCCTGTTCGGAGGGGCGTGATGAGGCTCACCCGGGACCCCCTGTATATCGCGACCGTCTGCGGTGTGGGAATGGGCAGCAGCCTCATCCTGAAAATGACCGTTGAGGATGCTCTCCGGGAGCTGGGCATCCCGGGCCGTGTCGAACATATGGATCTCTCCAGCGTCCGGAGCGCTCGGGTGGATGTGATCGTCGCCCAGCCACTGCACACGGAAGAGCTGAAGGGGCTGAACGCCCTCGTCATCCCGGTGACCAACTTCCTGGATAAAGAGGGCATCAAACGGGCTCTTGTGACCAGGCTCCGGGAAGTGGGTTGGATTGCAGAGTAGGGAGATGAGATGGGGCTGGGCATCAAAGGTGCCCAGCCCCATCCTTGAATTTCATGGATGACTTGCTTTTCCTCTGGAGACGGCAGGACAGGAAGGGCGAAGCAGGTCCCTCTTCCCACGGTGCTTCACGGCGTGGGACCTACACCCTGCTCCCCATGGAGCATGAGGGTAGAGCCGAATTCCTTGGGGAGCAGGGAGATAGCCGCCAGCAGATCCAATCCGGGAAGCGTGAACATGGTGGTCCAGCGGCTTGCTGCACGGCGCGCGGTGCAGGTGGAAAACTGGGAGGAGGCCGCCCGAGCGGCCGGAGCTCTTCTGGTTGAACTGGGATGTGCCACGCCGAATTACGTGGAACGGATGAGCGCTCTGGTTCGCGAGCAGGGACCATATATGGTGCTGGCCCCTGGACTGGCATTGCTCCACGCCCGACCGGAGGATGGGGGGCTGGCCCCCGGGCTGGCCGTTATCACCTTAGCTCAACCGGTTTCCTTTGGTCATCCTGAGAATGACCCGGTGGACCTGATCCTCGCTTTTGCTTCCCCGAACGCCCAGGATCATCTGGATCTGCTTGCCCGATTAGCCCGCGCCCTCCAGAACGGACTGGATCTTCAACTCCGCCAGTCGGAATCAGAGTCGGAGATGCTGGAACGTTTACACACAGCCCTCGAGAGCCATGTCTGCTTCTGACTGGGAACCCCTGTCGGACAGCTCTTCCCCTCCCCACTGACCTTCGGGCCGCAGGGAATGAGCCAGGATCTTTGGGCCCCCTTAGAGGTCAGATGGATCGTGTTGTCCAGGGCAGCGCACCCTATCCCATCCTCTGAGAGGCCACCTCGCAGGTCCCATCCGCCATTAGCGAGTGGCCCCCTGCCAGAAGAGAAGAAGGATTCCCGCGACCACAAGAACCCACAGCCACATTACCGCGGGGTGGCTGAGGAACTCCAGAACCTGTTGCAGGGCTCCAGCGGGACGGGAAATGAGGCGCGTGAGGCCTCCATACATCCAGTCCAGCGACAGGAAGGGACGCGCCCGGGCCCACCCTCGGGTCGCTGCATGCACTTTCTCCGCCTGCCATTGCAATACCAGCCCCAACCCAAGGACCATCAGCAGAGGAAGCCGAAAAGCGGGCGGGACGTCCTGCCAGGCTCCGAAAGCCGCTCCCAGTCCGACCATCCCGGCCGTCCCCAACGCCAGCCCCAGGCCGTACAGGCTTCGCCAGATCCGCCCGGAAGGCAAGGGCTCTTCGGGTTCCCGCAGCCAGCCTCGCAATAAGGCACCCAGAAGCAGCGCCTGAGGGAGCATCAGGAAGGGCCACGCCCATAAAGGCCAGGCCTGAAAGGGAGCGGTGGCGATCCTCATGCCGGGCGCGACCGGAAGGCCCGTGATCGTGAGGATCGCAACCAGGGCCGGCAATCCCCAGAGGGAAGTCCGATCGAAGGGGCGACCGGCGAAGATCAGGGCGAAGCCAATCGGCCACAGGATCGCCGCGAGGGGGGCGACATCCGGATGGGCCAGCCCGGCCAGCGCCCACCAGGCAGCGCTCCCCCACGCGGCCTCCACGAGCCCCGCCCGCGGATCCGGCTCCGCCCAGGCCCATAATCCACCCAGCATGGCGGTGAGTCCCAGGGCCATGGCCAACCCGGACATCCCCGGCCATCCGTGAATCATCGGAACGAGATGAGCCCATAGCATGAGCCCTACCGAAGTGGGAAGCACGTAAAGAAGGGCGGCGCGGTCGACCTCATCCGCCAGCTCGGGAGGGCGCCCCACATGGAACGGATAAATATCCAGACGGATGAGGGCCGCCAGCAACAGGAAGGGCAGAGCGCTCGTTCCCGCCATGCGGCTCCAGAACAGGCTGTCGCCGGAGCGCCAGATCTGCCAGGCAGCGGCCCAGAGACTCAGGAGGGCCATCCCGTTGATCAGACCTGCCAGAACTGCTCGATCGACCACCGCCTGGCCCCGGCGGATGAGAAGGAGGGCCAGGAACATCGCATCCAGCATCGCCCACGCCATGAGGAGGGTGAAGAGATCTGCCGCCAGAGCAGCCGCTGTGGCGGTGATCACCATCCCAAGGGCCAGCGCCCGGGGCCATCCCCGGCCCTGGCCTGGATAAGCTACCCACATCCAGGCCACCAGGAACCCGGCGAGCAGGACCCCCAGGCCATGTCCCCAGGCCAATGGGGTCAGGCGGAAGACCCAGGCGGTCTGAAAGACGGAGAACGGCCGCTCGAGGCGAAGGACCACCTCCTGAGGGGGCTGGCGCCAGGCGGCCAGCCAGAGCCCCAGCGCCCCCACCAGAGCCATGCCCATCGCCAGACTGGTTCCCCGCAGGTCAGAAAGCCGTCGCCCAGCCCCCACCCCGAGGATTCCCACACTCAGCACCAGCCAGGCCAGGATGACCCATTCCATCCGGAGCTTCCCCTCCGATTCTCAACTCCTATAGCCAGGTTGCCGAAAGCATCTCCCCAGGCCTTTGAGGTTCGCTATCGGCCCTTCATCACCAGTGGAAGCCAGAGCTGCCGATCCAGGGCCCGCTCCTCGATCCAGACCAGCCGATTATCGCCTTCGTGGCTCAGGATGGCAAGGCCGGTCGCCGGATCAAAGACCAGATCCCGTGGGAAAATCCCCGTGGTCAGAACCTGGCGAACCGCCGGACCATTCAGGGCCGCCACCTGAACGTCCCCCGCCACATACGCCAGAGAGCTCCGGGGGCTAACCCAGATGCGCCGCGGCTCGAAAGGAAGGGAGACCGTGAAGGCCACTTCGGTCCCGTTCAACACAGCGACCTGCCGGGTCCCGCTCAACGCCGCATAGACCCACCCGGTATGGGGATCTGCCGCCAGCGCGATCGGCACCCCCGCCATTGTCCGGCTGGTCACCCGGGTGGGGCCTTCAAAGATCCACAGGGTGCCGGCAGTCCCCATCCCGGATCCCACATAGGCGAGGCCGTGAACAGGCTGCACCGCCAGAGCACGAGGCGGGTAAACTTCCCCCACCGTCGTCAGCCAGGAGGATGCCGTGATCGGCGTGGTCAGGGAGAAGACCGCCAGCTGGGATGAACCCAGGACATAAAGATAGCTTCGTTCCGAATCCCAGGCGATTTCCCGAACCGGCCCCCCAAGCGATTCAACAGGCAGGGTGCTCACGGTGGTCCCTGTGATTACAAAGATCCGCGGCGAATATATCTCTCCTCCCCCTCCCCAGATCACCCCATGGGAAGGATCAGATGCCAGGATATTCAGCGATCCTTCCAGCGTTTGCGTCACCCATTCATCACCCCGAAGGATCCATAGTAACGAAAGCCCGGGGTGGCCCACATAGATCCATCCCGTCCCCGGGTCCACGGCCATCCAGCGTTCCCGTGGCAACTGAATGGGATGAACGATCCATGGGGAAAGGCGGGAGGTGGTGAGCACTTCGGTCCCGGAAAGCACGTAGAAGAATCCCTCATAGGGGTTTAAGGCATAAAGCCGCCTCCCATCGGGGGAGAAGGCCAGGGAACTCAGGCCGAAGCCATCGAGATACCCTGTGACAGAAAGCGAACGGCTCAGCACCCAGAGCGCCGAGGGAGGCGCTTCGCCCCCCACCTCACTAACCCCCCATCCGCTCACATACACCCATTGATTCGGGTGCGCGGCAATGAAGCGAGGGCGCACTGGCATAGTGATGATGTTCAATAACGAAAGATCCCGAGAAAAGACATGGATCTCCCGGCTGAAGATCGCCCCGACCACGATCTCCCCGGAGCCCGGGATCACCGCGATGGGGTTATATCCGTGTGGGAAGGGGATGCGGGTGATCACCTCGGTTCGCGAGAGCACCGTGAGATGATCCGGGCTCATATGGGTCAGGTAAGCCCGCTCGCTGGATGGATCCACGGCGATCTGGTAAGTCTCCGTCACCGGGAGGGTGACGCTCACGTGGCGGCCGTTGAGGATCTTCAGCTCGTTCTGCGCCGCTGCGTATGTGAGGCGGGTATACGGATGATACCGGAGATCATGCAACGGCCCGCTGATGGGAACGGAAACAACTCGTTCGGTCCCACTCAGGATCCAGAGCATGTAGGTGCCGGTGTAAACCCCCAGATACAGATCCCCACTCTCCGGGTGTGGGGTTAGAAAGGAAGCCTGGGGAGCGGACATGGTGGTTAAAACGGTGGTTTCGCTCATGACCGCCAGATGGGTAGACATCGGTGGCCATGGAGCAGCCTGCATGGTCACATAGAGGAGCCGGGTTCGGGGGTGCAGGACCAGCCCCGTCACCGTGTAGGGGAGCGTCACCCGCGCCACGGGCGTTGTCCCGCTCATGATGAGCACCGATTGGCCTTTCGCCGCAAACCAGCGCCCGGTCTGTGCATCGAAATGGAGAGGGCACAAGCCGGGAAGGATTTTATAGAGTTCCGGGCCCCGGAAGATCGTTGCCCCTCCCTCCCGACAGACCCACACATCCCCGGAGACCGGATGAGCCATGGCCAGCCCGGGATAGAGCCCCGGCCCGGGATCCAGAAATCTTTCTTCGATAGGGACCGGGATTATGGGATTTGGGGAAGAGGCGTTTGAAACGGAGGAAGGCGCAGCTTGAGTAGGCTGGAATCCGATAAGGGCGGCAAACAACAGGAGACCGCCGGTGATCAGGCTGCCTGCGAGGAAGAAGCGCATGGGAATTCCCTCATCAGAAGATTCTCATTCGGTGGATGGAACCGTGGGAGCATCCTCAAGCTCCAGTATAACGATATTGAAGAATTTTGGGCCAGGCGGGCCACGGGGCTTGCCGTTCCAGTGCGCTCCGGAAACGACGCAAGCCTCTCGCCTCTTTCCCCTTTCTTGTCGCCTTTTGGGCTACGGGAAGGGGAAAGGTTTATTTTCTGGGCGTGCAGGTTCACCCTTGGCAGTCCTGCTTGTTCCTCCTGCGTGTCCCACGGAAAGCCAGGAAAAGGCTGGGCTCCAGTTTTTAAACACCTCATAGGACTTACGCAGTTCGTTTCCCATGGGGGCAAGGATTTTTCTCCCCCCTCCCCACGGCCCTTTGGGCCGTGGGGAGGGGGGAGAAAGGGGGGTGGGGCCATTCCGTCCCACCTTTAGAGCTTTCAACTGCGTAACTCCTACACCTCAGTTAAACTCAATAGGGAGAAGCCTCCTTCCAGGACATCGGCTATGCCCAGGCGGATCGCGATCATCGCCCATGATGGGAAAAAGGCGGAGCTGGTCGAGTGGGCCCGGCGCGAGCGGGAGCGCCTGGCCCGCCATCACCTGGTGGCGACGGCCACCACGGGGCGCACGTTGCAGGAGGCCCTGGGCCTGGAGGTGGCCTGCGTGCGCTCCGGCCCTCAGGGCGGGGATGCCCAGATCGCGGCGATGGTGGTGGAAGGGCACATCGACGCGGTGATCTTCCTGGTGGACCCCCTTTATGCCCATCCCCACGAGCCGGACATCCGCACGGTGATGCGGCTGTGTAATGTGCATAACGTTCCACTGGCCACCAACCTGGCCACCGCCTCAATGGTCCTCCGGGGGCTGGAGGAAGGATGAGCCGACGCCGCCGCTGGTTGTTCTGGCTGGTCCTCGACCTCCTGGCCCTGGTCGCCCTGGTGTGGATCGACCGATCGCTGGGGGCGAACCGCTCGCCTTCTATGGGACGCCCTTCCCCTTCACCGACGCCCTCCGCCGATGATTACATCCGGCAGGCGGAAGCCGCCTATCGCGCGGGCGATCTCCGGCGGGCCGAGGAAGGCTACCGGCTGGCCCTTTCCCTGGAGCCCGAAAACCCGGCCCGCTATCCTCCCCTGATCCGGCTGCTGGCCTTCAGCAACCGTCTGGACGAGGCGGCTGCCTGGCTGGAACGGGCCCGCCAGCTGGCCCCGGAGGACCCCGCAATTCTGGGGATAGCGACGTTGATCCTCGACTGGCAGGGAAAGATCCCGGAAGCGATCCAGGCCGGGGAACAGGCCGTGGCCCGGGCTCCGGACTCCGGCCCCCTTTACGCCTACCTGGCGGAAGCCTATGCCGACGCTCACCGCCCGCAGGCCGCTCTCGCGGCCGCCCAGAAAGCCCTGGCCCTGGATCCGGAGCATCCGGACGCCCACCGCGCCCTGGGCTATGTTTATGAGACCCTGGGGCGATATGCGGAGGCGATGGCGGCCTATCGGGAGGCCCTGGCCCGGGATCCCAACATGGTGATCGTCTGGCTGGCCCTGGGGCGCAATGCCCTGGCCCTTCGCCAGACCTCTGTGGCCGTTGAAGCTTTCCAGCGGGCTGCGGCCCTGCGACCGGAGGACCCGCAGGTCCTGGATGAGCTGGGCTGGCTGTATTACAACATGGGGCGTCTGGAGGATGCGCAACAGACCCTGGAGAGGGCGCGGGAGCATGGCCCTGAGGACTGGCGGATTCTTTACCATCTGGGGGTCACCCTGTATGCCCGCCGCCGCTATGAAGAGGTGGTTCAGGAGGACTCCCTTTCCCGGGGGATCGCCCGGCTTCAGGAGATCTTACAGCATGAAGGGAAGGCATGCACGCCGGAGACCCTGAGCGTGGAACCTCGCTGCGCCCGGCTGGTGGAGATGGCTTACATCCTCGGGCTCTCCCAGTATTATCTGGGGAATTGCGAATCGGCCCGCCCCTGGTTCGAGCTCGCGCTTTCGATTTCCCCCCAGGAAGAAAACGCATTGAAGGGGCTCCAGTGGTGTGAGAAAGGCTCTGGACGGCCATAGAACTTTACTTCGTTATGCAGATTTCTCCCTGAGGGCTTTAGGGGACCAGGCTGAATCGTTACAGTTTGTCCAAAGTCCAGTCGGTTTGGGAAAGGCAGATGGAACCGCAGCGCCGAAATGGATCCTCTTCGATCCCTTCCACCGCAACCGGGAGGTGGGGATCCCGGGCGATCCCCCTGGGGATCCTCGCCCTTTGTTTTGCGTTGTATCTGGTTGCGCTCCCCCCGGCCTTCGTGCACAACGATGAGGCCCATGGAGCGATCGCGCTGATCTATAACCTCCCGGACACTCTGCGAGCGGTAGCGCGAGACAGCCATCCGCCGCTTTATTACGTCTTGCTCTGGGGGTGGCTCCGGCTCGCTCCGCATCCCTTCGCCCTGAAATTCGTGTCGCCGTTCTTCGCCCTCCTGGCCCTGGCGTTCACCTACCGTCTGGTGAAGGCGGACGCCGGTCCGCGCATGGCGGCGCTGGCGATGCTCCTTCTCGGGCTGAACCCGCTGTTTTTTGCCCTGGCCACAATCGGCCGGATGTACACCATGGCCATCGCCTGCAGCGCCCTGGGGGCATGGCAGGCCCGGCGCGGACGCGATCGGGAATGGCTGCTCAGCGCCTGGGGGTTAACCCTCACGCACTTCTATGGAGCGTTCTTTCTCCCTACCCAGCGCTTGCTGGTTCGAGGTCCGCGCTCCTGGTTTCGAGAAGCCCTCCTCCTGGCCCTGGGCCTCCTTCCCCTGCTTCTCTGGTCGATCGGCGCGCTGGGGCCTTCGCTGGCGCACACGGTGCGCACCCTGACCCGGATCCCGGTCCGCCCCACACCGCTCGAGGTTCTGGGGAACCTGATGGGGGCGCTGGGCATCGGCATCGGGGCCGATGGATCGCTGGGCTGGATCGGAGCCGGGGTCACAGCCCTGGGGATCGGGGCGGCGATCTCCCCTCGAACCCGCCGCCTCGGGCTGGCGATGGTCATCCCCGTCGGGATCGGGCTGGCGCTGACGGCGCGCTTCCCCTTCTATGCGGCCCGGTATTTTTCCCCGATATTGCCTTTTTATGTGGGGGCGCTGGCGGTCGGCTGGCGCCGGCGGTGGCGATGGATCCTGGCCCCGCTGTATCTCATCCTGGGGATTTACGGCATCGGGCGGACGTGGACGGCGTATGCGAATGCGCCGATCTATGTGGAGGCCCAGCGGGAGCTCTACGCCACCCTCCACGCCCTTGCTCATCCCGCCGATCGCTTCGCCTTCCACGGCTACTGGAACCAGGCGGAGATGGCCCTCTTCTACCCGGAGACCCGCCCGCGTCTGATGGCTCTGGAGGATCTCAGCAACCCGAGAGAGCGTCTCCCGGAACCGACATGGCTGATCGGTGTGACCTTCTTTCAGGAACTTTACCGGCCGGTGGCGGAGGCGCTCGCCCGACAGGGCCCTTTTGACCGTCATGCCTGGTATCCGATGGCGGAGATCTTCCGTTTCGTGCCCTGGCCCGACGTCCCATCCTGGCACCCCATCCATATCCGGTTCGAGGATGGCATCCTCCTGGAAGCAGTGGCCCTGCCAGACCCGGTCGCCGAGCCCCGGGGCACCGTCCGGGTCGGCTTGCGCTGGCAGGCGGAACATCCCATTGCCCGCCGCTATGTGGTCTTCGCCCATCTCTGGGACGATGCCGGGCGCTACCGGGCCGGGACGGATCGGGAGCCGGAGCCCCCAACAGCGATGTGGGAGGCGGGGTCGCCGATCACCCAGACGATCGCCATCGCCGTGCCCCCCTTTCTCCCGGCCGGCCGGTATCGGGTCATGGTCGGCCTGTACGAGCCGGCGGGATCCGGATGGCGGCGTCTGCGGACGGAAACGGGGGCTGACGCGGTGCCGATTGGCTCTGTCGAGATCCATCCTCTCAAAGGTATTACCCGAATCCGTACGGTACCTTTCCTGGAAACATCCTATCGCCCGGGGCGCGCGCTTCCGAATGGGATCACCTTGCTGGAAAGCGAGGCGTGGCACACCGAGATCGACGGCGTGCCGCGATGGCGAGTACATATCCTCTGGCGGGCGGACCAAGCTATGGGGGATGATACCCACCGCTTGCTTCTTCGATTCCCAAACGGAACGGTCGTAACGCTAACACCCCCTGAGGGATGGTTCCCGGGAGCTCGATCGGCCGGGGAGATCGTGGCGGAGATCTGGGAATGGGGGGAGCTGCTCGCGCCAGGACGCTATGAGGTATTCTGGGAAGGGGGAGGCCTTTTTCCTCTCCTGACGTTTCGGGTTCCGCCAGGGGGCTACCAGTGGAATTATGACTGGATCTTCCTGAATCGCCTTCCCTGGTGACCCATGGGGCTCGCCCTGGTGCCGTCCGCTCGGACCCGGTCAACGCTCTGGATCTGATCCCAGCCCGCTACCCTGGATCTCCGGGCTCGCGGGAGGGCCGATGACATGGGTGAAGCCCGCGATCTCCGGGGTTGAAGGGGGCGTCTGCGGCGTCTCATCGGATCTGAGATCTTATAGGGGGCCATGGAAGATGATCCGGGATCTGTTGATGAGCCAGGAGCCGGCTCTGCGGTTTTTCGCTGGCCTTGTTTACTACACGCTGGGTCTCAGCCTGCTCCTGCAATCCCGCGGGCATAGTCGCCTGCGCCTGGCCCGCAGCCTCCCCTGGCTGGCCGGCTTCGGGATCCTTCACGCGGTATATGAATGGAGCAGCGCGTTCCTCCTGCCCCTTCGCTCGCCCGTTGCCACAGAGGCCGGAAGCCTCCTGATGATCGGTCGGACCATGATCCTGGCCCTGGCTTTCCTCTGCCTTTTTGAGTTCGGCGCCGACATTGTGGCTCCCCTCGGACCACGCTGGCAGTGGCTGCGGCCCATCGGGCTGATCCTTTTCCTGACCTGGGGGGCAGGGGCCTTCGCCCTCGGGCTTCTCTCCGCCTTTCCTCTTCCGCAATGGGAGGGCTGGGTGGAGGCCGGGGCCCGCTATCTCCTGGGCTTCCCCGGCGGGCTGCTGGCGGCCTATGCCCTGCGTCGGCACACCTTCCACCTTCTGATCCCTCTGGCCCGGCCGCACATCATCGGGATGTTGCGCATCGCCGGGCTGGCGATCGCCGCTTACAGCCTTCTGGCCGGGCTGATCGGGCCCGCGGTTCCCATCTTCCCCCTGAATCTGATCCACGAAGAAGCGGTGCAGAATCTCACCGGCGTGCCCGTTTTCCTGTTGCGCAGCCTGGCCGGCATTGTGCTGGTGGCCGGCATACTGCGGGCTCTGGAGATCTTCGAGATCGAGCTGAGCAGCCGGCTGAGCAGCCTGGAGGAGGCCCAGATCCTGGCCAGCGAGCGGGAGCGGATGAGCCGGGAGCTGCATGATCGCACGCTCCAGATGATCTACGGCGCCGGCCTGCTGGTCCGCAACATCCAGGCCCAGGCGGAGCCTGCCACCGCCAGCGCCCTCGACCCGGTGATTCGCTTGCTGGATCAGGCGGTGCAGAGCCTGCGGGAGATCCTTCAGGAGCTCCAGGCCCGCCCGGCGATGGCCAGCCTGATCGATGGGCTGGAGCGCCTCATCCGGGAATATGGCCTTCCCGCCCTGATGGATGTGCAAACCGACTGGCAGATCCCTTCGGATGCCCAGCTGCCACCGGCCCAGTTGCGCCACATCCTCGCCATTGTATCGGAGGCCCTGAGCAATGTGGTCCGCCATGCCCGGGCCCGACGGGTCCATATCACCGCTACCCTGGACGATGGCCGGCTGCAGATCCGGATCGCCGATGACGGCCGCGGGTTTGGCCCGGAAGTTCAGCCCGGCTTCGGCCTGCGCAATATGGAGGAGCGGGCTCATCTACTCAATGGACGTCTGGAGATCCAGAGCCAGCCCGGCCTGGGGACCACGGTCATCCTGGAGGTTCCCTGGTCAGGGATCCGCCGGGAGGCCCTCCATCGCCCGCTGGTGGCGAGCCAGTCCCAGCCGGAGGAAAGCCACTGGCGCGCCCCAGGTCACCCAGAGTCCGACCCCCGCATAACGCAATAACCGAAGGGCCGGCTCATTGGGAAGGGGAGGCGGGAGGAGCGAAAATCCTACCGTCAAACCCCCGTAGACGGCTCCCAGCATCAGCAGGCCGATGATTAGACGCCATCCTCGTTGTCGCAACGGCCCACCCGGATGGAATCCGTTTCTCCAGGACTCCCCTATGGCTCCCCATGCCATCCCCAGCCATGCGCCAAGCGGCACAGCGGTTTCCCGGGTTCCGTGGGCGAGGAAAAGCAGGAGGACCCCTCCCGTCGCCAGGAGGACACCCTGTTTGCGAGAGGCCCCCAGACGGGGGACCAGCGGAGGGATGATCCGCGCCATCAGGAGGGCCACCAGGGCCCCGATGGCCCAGCCCGCCAGCACATCATGGATGAAATGGACACCCAGGACGATCCGGGAGAGGCCGATGAGAAGGACCAGCCCGATGGTGAACAGGGTGAAGGGCGGCTGCCCGATCATCCCGGCCAGCGTCCCCCATAGCGCCGCAGCGTTCAGGGCGTGCCCGCTGGGAAGCCCATAGCCCAGCGCCTCCCCGCCGGGCAGAAGGACTCGAACCTGGTCCGGGGCGACCTGGAAAGGACGGGGCATGGCGAAGAGATCCTTCAGGACGAACGTAAGGTAACTTCCCAGCAGAAGCGCGGTCACAGCGTAGAGAGCCTCTCGCTTTCGGTAACACCAGAGCAGCGCGGGGAGGATCAGAAGGAACGCCTGCTCCTCTCCCAGAAATGACATCAGGCGCCAGAAGGGGATGGCCCATGGCGGTTGAAGCGCCTGCAAACGAGCGATCCCTTCGATCTGCCAGCGCATCCAGTCCGGCATCTTGACCCTCCTGAGCAGGGTGGACCCTCCAGCCTCCCGGACAGGGCTTTTCAATGTTCTAACCCTTGGGGAGAAAGGGGGGAGGGGCTACCCCTTTCTTCGTCGTTCTGCCATCTTTGTTAGAACTTTAAAAAGCCCCACCTCCCGGATTCAGCACATCTCAATGGATCCGGTTATCATGAAAAAGAAAGGCCAGCTTGCTTTCCGGCCACTCTTCGGAAAGGAGGTCCCCATGACGGTTCGAGTCACCTGGTATGGCCATGCGGCCTTTCTGATCGAAAGCGATGGCAAGCGTATTCTGATTGACCCCTTCCTCAGCGGCAACCCTCTGGCCCCCGTGAAAGCGGAAGAGGTTCAGGCGGATGTGATCCTCATCACCCACGGCCATGCGGACCACGTGGGGGATGCCGTGGACATCGCCCGACGAACCGGAGCCCTGGTCATCAGCAACTACGAGATCGTCTCCTGGTTTCAGAACAAGGGGATTCAGAACACCCATCCGCTCCATATCGGCGGGGGCCACGATTTCGACTTCGGCCGGGTGAAGCTCACCCCCGCGCTCCACGGCTCGGTTCTCCCCGACGGATCGTATGGCGGTAACCCGGCGGGGATCCTCCTCTACCTCGGCAGGTATCGCATCTATCACGCTGGCGACACAGGCCTGTTCGGGGACATGAAACTCATCGGCGCCGAGAAACTGGATCTGGCCCTCCTGCCGATTGGAGACAACTTCACCATGGGGCCAGCGGACGCCCTCCAGGCAGTGCGGCTTCTGAAGCCGAAGGTTGTGATCCCGATGCACTACAACACCTGGGATATGATCCAGCAGGATCCTCACGCCTGGGCCCGGAAGGCCAGGGCGGCGGTGAAGGGCATGAAGGTGGTCGTGCTGGAGCCCGGCGGGACCTTTGAGTTGAAGTAAGCGAGGCAAGGGCGGGCAGGCTTCTGGCCTGCCCGCCCAGAACCGCTGGCGCATGATCATCCTAACCGGGCTCTGCACCAGCCCGGCGCCAGTGGCGGCGGCGCAGCCACGCCAGGTAGCGAGGGATCAGTTCCGTATAGAGGCGATAGAGCGCCGGCCAGGGCGCATAATCCCATGTCCCGATAAACCGCACATATCGTCCCCCGAAGCCCCGCTTAAAGCGATATACTCCCCACATTGGGTCGCTCTCGGTCGGTGCCGCCGGGGCTCCCCAGAAGTCGTATCGCCGGCATCCGACGGCCCGCGCCCAGCGGATGGCTTCCCACTGCAGCCGGTGGTTGGGCATTTTCTCCCGGTGCCGATCTCGCGAGGCCCCGTAGAAATACCAGGCGGTAGGCCCGAAGCGATAGATCACCACCATGGCCACCGGTTCCCCCTCCACTTCCGCCAGCAGCGGATACGCATACCCGGCCTCATAGAACATCGTCCACGCTTGCCGGTAATACGCCCGGGGACGGATCACGAAGCGATCCCGCAGTGCGGTCTCCGCGTAGAGATCATAAAGGAGATCGAAAGACTCCGGGCCCACCGGGCGCACGCTCACCCCTTTCCGCTCCGACAGGCGGATGTTATAACGGGTTTTGGGGTGCATCGCCTGCAGCAATGCCTCTTCATCGACGGTCAGATCCAGCCACAGGCTGGCGGGGAATTGAACGGATTCCGGCGAGGATCGCCAGCCCCGACGCTGGAGCACCGTTTTCAGCGGTGCCTCTACCGGATCCCGGGGGCCCTCTGCTGCCGAGCCCTCAGCCTCCACCACCTCCGGATCGATCCGGACGAGGATCGCACGGAGACGATGCGCCTCTTCCTCCAGATCATGAAGGACGACCTCCGCCGCCTCGATGTCCGCGGGATCCAGCAGAGGTCCCCGCGGGAGGTAAAGAATCCCCAGGAGGCCCCAGCGATCCCGCCGGTAGAGCGCCTGGGCAAGCGCCCGGATGCGCCCCCGGTCGTCTTCCCACACCCATCGGAATGGCCGCCAGCCATATCCGGTTTTAAATGTCCCCCAGAGCCATGTTTGGAGGATGTGTGGGAAAGGCAACTGTAGCAGCGCCTGATCCCAGGCCTTCGGATCATGAACGGAGAAGCGCCGGATCATGCGAAGCCCAACCTCCGGACGAGGCGGTAAAGCGGAGGGAAGTAGACCCGATCGAAAGCCCCGGCCCAGCGCACCACCCGGCCGCCGAATCCTCGCTTGAAGCGATACACCCCCCACAGCCCGTCCCGCCGGGTCGCGAACTGCGCCTCCAGGACCTCGGGGTCCTCGTCCGGGATCCCCCACAGATCATACCAGCGGCAGCCGCGCGCCTTCGCCCATCGGATCGCCGTCCACTGGAGGGCATACGTCGGCATCTTCTCCCGGTGTCGATCGCCCGAGGCGCCGTAGAAATACCAGGCCCGTTCCCCCCAGGCGAAGGCCATCAGGGCCGCGATAGGCTCCTCTTCATAAAACGCCAGCCAGAGGCGGGCCAGATGAGGGACAAACCGTTCATAAGCCGCCCGGTAATAATCGAACGTGTGGATCGCAAACCGATCCCGGGCTGCTGTCCGCTGCAACAGCTGATAAAACAGGGGAAGCTCCTCCGGCCGGGCTTCGCGGACCTTTACCCCCTTCCGCTCCGCCAGCCGGATGTTATAACGGGTTTTGGGGTGCATCGCCTGCAGGATCGCTTCCTCCTCCCCTTCCAGGGACACCAGGATTGTCCGTCGGGGCTGGATCGGGGGGGCCGGCCGAAATCCAAAGGCCGTCAGGTCCAGCTGGAGCTCCCCCTCCATGACATCCGGCTCGATCCGCAACCAGACGGCGTGGGTTTCCTGGGCGAGGCGATCCAGCGTGGTCAGGAGGGCATGGAAGGCCTCCGGACGCTGCCAATCTCCGACCGGCCCTTTGGGGACGTAAAGGATGGAAAGACCCAGGGGAAGAGGGCGGATGAGGACCTGAAGGCCAGCCCGGTGCTCCCCATGCTCGATCAGCAACCACCGACGGGCTCGCCAGCCGAAGCCCGCCTTCAGGTCCCCCCAGGGAGCGGTCTGGAGCACATGGGCCTCGGGATGGCCCTCCAGAAAAGCCATCCAGGTTTGGGCCTCAACCTCCTGGACGTCCATAGCCTACCCGAGCGCGAACCGATATCCGATCCCTCGCTCCGTGAGCAGAAAGCGCGGCTGCTCGGGATCCGGCTCAATCCGCTGGCGAAGTCGCCAGATATACCACTTGATGTTCTGGGGGTCCACGCTGCCATCCGGCCATACATCCCGGGCGATCTGCTCCGGGGTCAGGGTTTGACCAGCCCGTTCGGCCAGATAGCAGAGGAGGCGGTGCTCGGTTTCTGTCAGAGGGCGTTCCTCGCCGTTCAGGATCACCCGGGGATACTGGGGATCGATCAGCAACGCGCCCTCTCCAAACCGCCAGTAAACCCGCTTCTCGGGTGGCGGGAGACGCACGCGGCGCAGGTGCGCTTCGATGCGGGCCAGGAGCTCCTCCATCGCAAAAGGCTTCACGATGTAATCGTCGGCCCCCAGTTTCAATCCCTCTACCCGTTCCTCCACAGCCGTCCGGGCCGTGAGGATCAGGATCGGCACCGTCGATGCCGAGCGGATCTGCCGGCAGATCTCCAGCCCATCGACATCCGGGAGCATCAGGTCCAGGATCACCAGATCCGGCTGGCTTTCCTGGAACCGCTGCCAGCCCTCGGTGCCATTGAAGGCCAGCGTCACCTGAAATCCCCGGCGTTCGAGAAAGAGACGAATTAATTCCGCGAGCTCCACTTCGTCTTCAATCACCAGGATCGTCTCCGCCATTCAAACCTCCTCGGATTGAAGGAAATCACAAATGCCGGACCAGCCACCTGCTCGGGGTCCTGGGATGGCAGGGTCACGACGCTGGATCCCTCCCGCTCCGCTTCGCGGTGTATGGAGGGACAAATTCCGAACTCCTAACAGGATAGCGAGAGGACCATTCTGTTATAGAAAAACCGACCTTCGAATCCACAGCGATCTCCGTCTTCGTGGGGATCGAAAGGGATCGCCCACGGGACCAATCCTCTTCCAAGTATGACACAAAAGCGGGAGTTTGAGCAAGGTTGGCTCAACAAAGGGGCAGGACAATGGGGAAGAGACCTGTGGTATCATTGCATCAGACTTGCGCTGGCCTCTATCCACAAGGGACCGAAGAGTCCTCCTTTTATTCCCGGGGAGAAAGTTGAGGATGTAACCCCTTAAGCTCGAGCGGGCGAAGCCACCTTTCGCAGCCTCGCCCGCTCGCAAACCTCTACGGCTTTCCATATGTATGATCTGGAAACTACCCGATGGCTGGATCCTCCCCTTGGCTTTCAGGCTTCTTCTTCCTCCCCCAGAAGGCCAGGCATCAGCCAGACCACCATGCGGTTGGCTTCCACATCGATCTCCCGCACGACATCCCGGATCGCGGGGATCAGGACTTCACCGAAGGGGCCGAGGACCACGTAGACATCGTTGGCGCGGGTGTAGAGGATCTCCTTCACCCGGCCCAGATACATCCCTTCCGTGGTATAAACCTCCATGTCCAGGATCTCATGCTCGTAGAACTCGCCCGGGGGGAGCGGGACGGCCTCCTCCCGGTCGATCAGGACCAGGCGTCCTCGAAAGGCCTCCGCAGCCTCGCGGGTTTCACAACCGGGCAGCCGCATCAGGACCATCCCCTTGTAATAGCGGAAGCGAACGCCCTCGTAGGGGATCGCTTCCTCCCCGATGTAAACCCGCTTCAGCCGCTTCAACCGTTCCGGGAAATCGGTGAGGATCTCCAGCTTCATCTCCCCCCGGACCCCCCATGGACGGGTGATCCGGGCCACGGCCAGGAAGCGAGGAAGCGGCTTCCGCATCGCCAGGGTCTCAGAGCGCTCGCTTAATCCAGGGACTCAATCCGCAGATCCACCTTCCGATGCGGCGGGGCGGCGGCCCGCATCACCTGTCGGATCGCCTCCGCGAGGTGCCCATCCCGACCAATCAAACGCCCCATCTCCGCCCGGGGCACCTTCATGAAATACTTCACCACTGGACCCCGGCGGATCTCCTTAATCTGAACCGAGGAGGGATCATCAAGCAGGACGTGAGCGATGAACTCCAGGAAGGTCCGCATCGGCGGCTCCTCAGCGGGTGGAAGTGCGCGTGCCGGCCTGAAGGGCCGTGGCTTCCGCCACAAGGGCCTCCAGCGGCTCGCCAGCCTTCAGACGCTCAAATCGAGCCAGGGTCCCCGTCTTGCGGAACAGGATCTGCACAGCTTCCGTAGGCTGGGCGCCGACCTGAAGCCAGTAAAGCGCGCGAGCCTCGTTCACCACGATGGTCTCCGGCTCTGTGCGGGGGTTGTAATGCCCGATGATCTCGATGAACTTCCCATCCCGCGGCGCCCGCGAATCGGCCACGACGATCCGATAGGTTGGTTCATGCTTTTTGCCCATGCGTTGCAAACGGATCCGAACCATTCTCACCTCACATGTCAGGTTTGTAGGATAAGGGTTGCACGGCTCGCCTCTATCCAGGCGAGGCCGAGGGACCTCTCCCCTTTTTCAGGCCGGGCACCTTTCCGCGCCCAGCCCATGAAGATGGCTTTCCCCTCCCTCTCCTGATGCCCTCTGGATCTCAGGAGAGGAGAAAGGATAGGCAACGATCTACCGGAAGAAGGGGAAGGGCAAACCACCCCGGCCGGATTTCATCTGCTTCATCAGGCGCTGCAGCTGGCGGAACTCGTTCAGCAACTGATTGACCTCCTGCACCGTAGTGCCGCTGCCGCGCGCGATCCGCCGCTTGCGGCTGGCGTTGATGATCTCCGGATTACGACGTTCCTCCGGCGTCATCGAGTTGATGATGGCCTCGATGCGTTTGAACTGGCGATCCGCTTCCTCCGGCGAGATCATACGGGCAAGCTGCTGGTAGCCAGGCAGCAGCTCCAGCAGCTGCGAGAGCGGGCCCATCTTCCGCATCATCCGTAGCTGTTCCCGGAAATCCTCCAGTGTGAACTCAGCCCGCGTCAGCTTGCGGGCCATCTCCGCCGCCTTCTCCGCCTCCACCGCCTCCTGGGCCTTCTCAATCAGGGCCAGCACATCCCCCATGCCCAGGATCCGGGAGGCCAGCCGCTCCGGCTGGAAGGGCTCCAGCTGATCGGGCTTCTCCCCCACCCCAATGAACTTGATCGGCACCCCGGTGACCGCCCGGATGCTGATGGCTGCCCCACCCCGTGCGTCGCCATCCAGCTTGGTCAGGATCAGACCAGTCAACCCCAGACGCTGATGGAAGGCCTCGGCGGCTCGCACAGCATCCTGCCCGGTCATCGCATCGACCACCAGCAGGATCTCCCCCGGGTGAATCGCATCCCGAATGGCCTCCAGCTCCCGCATCATCTCGTCATCGATGTGGAGCCGGCCGGCCGTATCCAGGATCACCAGGGTGTGCCCCTGATCCCGGGCGAACCGCAGGCTATGGCGGGCGATGGCGACCGGATCCGCCTCCGGCCCTTCCTGATAAACCGGGATGTTCAGCTGCCGGCCCAGGACCTCCAGCTGGGTGATCGCTGCCGGACGGTAAACATCCGCTGCCACCAGGAGCGGGCGCTGTCCGGTTTTGCGCAAACGCAGGGCCAGCTTCGCCGCCGTGGTGGTCTTCCCGGACCCCTGGAGGCCTACCAGCATCACGATATGAGGTGGCGATCCGGTCAGACGGATGGGGGCCGGGCTCCCCAGGGTTTTCACCAGCTCTTCGTAGACGATCTTGATCACCTGCTGCGCGGGGGTGAGGCTCCGGGTGACCTCCGCTCCGACGGCGCGTTCTCGGACCCGGGCCAGGAAGTCCCGGACGACGGTGTAGTGAACATCCGCCTCCAGGAGAGCAAGCCGGATCTCCCGGAGAGCTGCATCGACATCGGCCTCCGTCAGCACCCCCCGCCGCCCCAGGCGATCGAAGATCTGCTGGAATTTCTGGGTCAGCCCCTCAAACATCCGGTTGCTCCATCTCACCCCCGATATGCACACCGAAACATTATATCACAACCCCCTAGCTACGCTGTAAGGAGGCTTTAAGGGGCTGAGGGCTGTCATTGGTGTCTCACGGGTTCCTCGGCCTGGTCCCCTTCGATCCAGAGAGCTTTAAAAACGATTTTTCTCCCCTCTCCCTCCCGCAAACCATCCCGCTCGATCCAGACCGGGGAAGGAGACCAACTTGCTGAGCAAGCTGGGTTAAAATAATAAGCGGTCGCTGGCCTGATCTGCATCCAGCGCCCAGAAGATCCATGCGCATGGGAGGAACCATCCCTCCCAACGGCCCCATCGTCTAATCCGGTTCAGGATACCGCCCTCTCAAGGCGGAGATGCGGGTTCAAATCCCGCTGGGGCCACTGGAGGCCCCCGTCGTCTAGTGGCCAGGATATCGCCCTTTCAAGGCGAAGACAGGGGTTCGATTCCCCTCGGGGGCATGAAAGCCGGATGCCACAGATCATTAGGAGTTACGCAGTTGGTTTTCTCCTGGGGGTTTTGGGGGAGTCGCGCGCCTTCGGCGCGCGACTCCCCCAAAAAATATATTTATCCCCCCTCCCCACGGCCCAAAGGGCCGTGGGGAGGGGGGATAAAGGGGGGCGGGGCCATTCTACCTCTTCTCGCGAGCCCCGAACTGCGTAACTCCTATCATAATAAACGCGTTGCGTAATTCCGCCTGGGGGGACTTTTTGGGGGTGAGGAGACCACTCAAGGTGGCTTCCCTAACTTCTATTTCCCCTCCCTGTGGCCTCTCAAGTTGTGGAGAGAGGGAATCAGGAGGGGTAAAGCTCATCACGCAATCAGCGAGTCCGATCCAAAACAGATACTGGGGACCAAAATGGCTTTTACCGTTCGGGATTTTGACGATCTGATCCGCCTGCTGGACAAGCATCCAAACTGGCTGGAGGCCCTGCGCCAGCGGCTGCTTACAAAGGAACTCCTCCAGTCTCCCAAAACCCTGCAGCGCCTATCCACTCGAGTGGGCAAGGTGGAAAAGGGCCTGGATAGCCTGAGGGAGGCCATCCAAACCCTGACCCAATCAGTGACCGCCCTGGCCGAAGCCCAGCGGCGCACCGAGGAGCGGGTAGGACGGCTGGAGGAGGCGGTGACCGCCCTGGCTGAAGCCCAGCGGCGGCACTATGAGGAGTTCGTCGCCCATCGGGCCGAAACCGATCGCCGCTTCGCCGAACTGGCTGAAGCCCAGCGGCGGCACTATGAGGAGTTCGTCGCTCATCGGGCCGAAACCGACCGCCGCTTCGCCGAACTGGCCGAAGCCCAGCGGCGCACCGAGGAACGGGTAGCACGGCTGGAGGAAGCAGTGACCGCCTTAGCCGAAGCTCAACGGCGCACAGAAGCTCAAATTCAGGAACTGATCCGGCATCAGCGCCAGATGCAATCCACCCTGGATCGGTTCGCCCAGGTCATCGGCCCCGCGGTGGAAGAACGGATGATCCCCGCCCTGAAGGCCTGGGTGGAGGGATCCGGTGGAACCCTGACGGGCCCTGTGGTCTCGATGGCCCTGGATGGGATTGGGGTGGTAGATGGGGTCGTTCGGGTGCGGTGGCCCGAGGGCCAGGAGGGATGGGTGCTGATCTCGGTGAGGGCCAAGGTATGGCCCCGAGGGATCCGGGAGTTCGTGGAAGGGATTTTACAGAACCCGGAGGCACGGGCAGCCCTGCGGGCGAGGGGAGTGGAGGATCCGGTGTGGCCCGTGGTATTCGGGTTGACAGCGGACGAGCGAGCGCTGGAGACTGCGAAGCAGGAGAAAGTGGGGCTGCTATTGAGCCACCAGGGGATCATTGTGCCCCCGGTTCCCTGGTCGATTGAGCAGGGCAGCTCGCTTCCGGAATGAATTGGATGTTTCTTTCACACCGCGAGACTCCCTATCCCCTCGCGGTTCCAGAGAGCCACGGGGAAGAGACTCGTGCTTCTTAAGAGGTCCCGAAACCACAGAACACGTGGCCGATTTTGTCCAGCCCCCAGCTCAGGCAACAGGGCCTGAGAGGAGATCAGCGGTGAGGCTCACGCCTTCATAGCGAAAGCCCCCCGAGCATTAACCACAGGACACCCAAGAGAAGCGTTCCCACCCCGGTGAGGGCGACGGAGAAACGAACCCATGGATAGGGCCCTGGAAGGCGCGCCGCTTCCCCTGGACCCATCCACATCGCGACCACCACGCGCAGATAAAAGTAGGCGGAGATCACCGTTGTGATGATGCCCACCATCACCAGAGCCACCCATCCGGCCTGCCAGGCTGCCGCGAACAGCAGGAGCTTGGCGAAGAAGCCCGCGGTGGGCGGCACACCGATCAGGGAAAGCATAAAGATCGCCATCGCGGTTCCCATCCCCGGTGACCCCCGCGCAACGCCGGCATAGGCCCTGAACGATTGATCTTCCCCATGCGGGTCAGCCATCCCCACCGCTACCGCGAAGGCCCCCATCGTCGCCAGGGTATACGCCAGGAGGTAGAACATCACGCCGGGCACCGCCAGGGCAGGATCCCCCAGCAATCCCATCAGCAGATAGCCGGCGTGGGCAATGCTGGAATAGGCCATCATCCGCTTGAAGTTAGACTGCAGCAGAGCGACCCCGTTGCCCACGATCATGGTCGCCACCGCCATCAGCGCCACCGGGCCGCTCCAGAGGGCCAATGCGGGTCCCATGCCGATCAGGAACACCCGGATCAGGGCCGCGACGGCGGCTGTCTTCGTGGCCGCTGCCATGAAACCTGTGACCGGCGTCGGTGCCCCCTCATAGACGTCCGGGGTCCAGAGGTGGAAAGGCACGGCCGCCACCTTAAATCCCAGCGCCACCAGCAGCAGGGCACCACCCACCCACACCAGAGGTTGCGCGTCGGGATCTGGACGCCTCAGCCAGGCCGCCAGGTCGTTCAGGTTCGTCAGCCCGGTCCCTGCAAAGATCAACGCGATCCCAAACACCAGAAAGGCGGAGGCGAAGGCCCCCAGCAGGAAATATTTCAAAGCCGCTTCCTCGGATTCCACACGGGGGCGGGCGAAGCCGGCAAGCACATACAGGGGAAAGGAGAGCCACTCCAGAGCGAGAAAGACGATGAGCAGATCCGCTGCCACTGCCATCAACAGCATCCCCGCAGCGGCCAGCAGGAGGAACACGTAATACTCCCCCCGTTCGATCCCCCGATCCGCCAGGTAGTGTCGCGATAACAGGATGGCAATTCCCGCCCCCACCAGGATGGTGAGGCTCAGCCAGAAGGCACTGCGATCCCAGAGAACCATGCTATAGATCCCCTCGATCGTCCCCCAGGTCGCCAGAGCGCTGGTCGCTCCCATCCCCAGCGCGGTGATCCCCAGAGCACCCCATGCCATCCCGGTCGTCGATCCCGGACGCCGGAACGCCTCCGCCAGCAACAGGCCTAATGCGCCTGCCGTTAAGATGAGTGTCGGCAACAATGGCATCCACACCATCGATTTGCTCTCTCCCGAACAGAGGGCGCGAGGATGCAGTTAAGGGTTTAACGCAACGCCCAGATCGGCTGGGCCACGGCCGCCAGGCCATATTGCACAGAAGCCTGCATTGCCGCGAAGAACGGCAGTGGGTAAAGGCCAATGAGCAGGATCAGCACCAGCAGCGGGGCCATGATCGCCAGCTCCCGGCCGTTCAAATCCGGCAGCCCCCGCCACCGCTCCGGCAGGGGACCATGGAGCACCCGCAGGATCATCGTCAGGATATAAACGGCCGCCAGCACCACCCCGAACGCCGCCAGCGCCGTCAACCCGTGGGCAGCCGGCCGGAGGGCCGCGGATCCAAAGGCCCCCAGCAGGACCAGGAATTCCCCTACAAATCCATTCAACCCGGGAAGCCCCATGGAGGAGAGACCGACCACGATCAGGATCCCACCGTATACCGGCAGGGCTTTCCACAACCCTCCCAGCTCCCGGAAATCCCGCGTATGCGTTCGCTCATACAACATCCCCACCAGCAGGAACAGGCCCCCGGTGCTCAGGCCGTGGTTGACCATCTGGAGGAGCGCTGCCTGAACCCCCAGCGGGTTCATGGCGGAAAGCCCCAGCATCACAAAGCCCATGTGGGAGACGCTGGAGAAGGCCACCAGACGCTTGAAGTCGTCCTGGGCGTAAGAGGCCAGCGCCCCATACAGGATCGCCACCACAGCAAGAATGGCCAGAGGAAGCGCAAGCTCCTGAGCAGCCGTCGGGAACAGTGAGAAATTGAACCGCAGGAATCCATAAGCTCCCATCTTCAACAGGAGAGCGGCCAGGATCACGGAGCCCGCCGTCGGGGCTTCCACATGCGCATCCGGCAGCCATGAATGGAGCGGCCACATTGGCACCTTGATGGCGAAGGCCAGCCCGAAGGCCAGGAACAGCCAGCGCTGGGCCTCCTGGGAAAGCAATGGGCTCAGATGGGCGGCCATCCACGCCGGATCGAAGGTCCCTGTCCCCGTGAGCGGCCGCGAGAGGAGCCACAGGGCGACGATGGCCACCAGCATGAACACGGACCCGGCCATCGTATACAGGAAGAACTTCACCGCTGCATAAACCCGCCGCGGGCCGCCCCAGATCCCGATCAGCAAGGTCATGGGGACCAGGGTGAATTCCCAGAAGATGTAAAACAGCAAAAGATCCAGAGCGAGGAACACCCCCAGCACCCCCGTCTCCAGCAACAGCATCAGCGCCATGTATTCCTTCACCCGATCCTCAATGGTCCACGAGGCCGCCAGGGCAAGGGGGAAGATGAGGGCCGTCAGCAAGACCAGCCACAGGCTGATCCCGTCCACCCCAACCCGATAAGCCGCCCCGATGGACGGCGCCCAATTCCAGTGATGGACGAACTGGGGGCCGGGTTGGGCGGGGTCGAAGCCGAGCAGAAGCCCCAGGGCCAGCGCCAGGACCCCCACGCTCGTCCCCAGCGCGATCCACCGGATCGCCCCCACGCGATCCCGAGGGAGCCCCAGGATCAACAGCGCCCCTCCCAGGGGCAGGAGCAGCATCCATGTGAGGATCGAGAAGTCCGCCATCTGTCTCTGCTCCTTATCGCAACATCCAGAGGATGTAGAACACGAGAAGGACCGCGCCGATCAGCATGGAGAGGCCATACTGACGCACGTAGCCACTGCTCCAGCGGCGCACACCTCCAGCCGCCGATCGCACCAGGCGGGCCAGGGCGTTAACCGCCCCGTCAATCCCATAGGGCTCCACCACATCCGCCACCACTCGCGCCACCCCATTGAAGGGGCGGATGAAGAGGATATCGTAAAGTTCATCGACATACAGCTTCCGGGTCAACGCGGTGAAGAAGCCGCGGAGCGCGGGGCGCAACGGGTCCTCCACCCCCTTTGGCCACGCCTGCGGACGGTAGATCGCCCACGCGGTTCCAATCCCGGCCAGGGCGATCAGCGTGGCCAGCAGGGCCTGTTCCGGATGGAAAACCGGGAGATGCCCGGGCTCCAGCCAGGCGCTGAGCGCGCCCAGGCCCGGAGCGTTGATCCATCCCGCTGCGATTGAGAAGAGGGCGAAAAGCCCCAGTGGAACGGTCATCACCGCCGGGCTCTCTTCCGCGTGGGCGGCCGCGGGGCTCCGCGGCGCGCCTCCAAAAATCATCAGCACCTGCCGGGTCATGTAGAACGCCGTGAAGAAGGCCGCTGTTAGCAGGAACCCGTAAGCCAGCGTCGCCCATCCGCCCGCCCCACCCAGGCCAATCAGGATCTCATCCTTACTCCAGAAACCAGCCAGCGGCGGCAGACCGGCGAGCGCTGCTGCCCCGATCCCATAGGCCCAGAACGTCACGGGCATCCGTCGGGCCAACCCTCCCATCTGACGCATATCATTCGGATCGAAGGGGGAGGGGTCCCCATGATGGCGATGGGCATGTTCCAGCGCATGGATAACGGAGCCCGCCCCCAGGAAGAGCAACGCCTTAAAGAAGGCGTGGGTTCCCAGATGGAAGATCGCCGCAGCCGAGGCCCCCGCTCCGGCGGCCGCCACCATGTAGCCCAGCTGGGAGATCGTCGAGAAGGCCAGCACCCGCTTGATATCGAACTGGCCGATGGCGATCAGGGCCGCCCACAGGGCCGTCGCTGCCCCAATCAGCATCACCACCCCCTGGGTAAGCGGCGCCATCGCGAAAAGCGGATGGGCCCGGGCGATCAGGTAGACCCCGGCGGTAACCATCGTCGCCGCGTGGATCAGGGCGGAGACCGGTGTGGGGCCGGCCATCGCGTCGGGTAACCAGACATACAGCGGGATCTGGGCGCTTTTGCCTGTTACGCCCGCGAACAGGAGCAGGGTGATGAGGGTCACGGCCCCCGCTTCGACGGCATGATGTTCCACCGCCTCGAAGATCGGCTCATAGCGAAATGTGCCGAAGGTCCAGAACAACAGCAACAGGCCCAGGGTGAAGCCGAAATCCCCGATGCGGTTCACAATGAACGCCTTACGGCCCGCCCAGGCGTTGTAGGGAACCTCAAACCAGAAGCCGATCAGAAGATACGAACAGAGCCCCACCAGTTCCCAGCCCACAAAGAGGACGAGGAAGTTGTCGGCCAGGACCAGGAGGAGCATGGAAGCCAGGAACAGGTTCAGGAACATGAAGAAGCGGCGGATATGAGGATCACCCGCCATATAGCCGATGGAGTAAACGTGGATCAGCGTCCCCACCAGGGTCACGACCAGGGCCATCGTGGTCGAGAGGGGGTCGATCCGCAACCCCACTTCCGCTGTCAGAGGAGGAACCATCGCCCAGCGATAGAGGCTGATTTCCACCAACCGGGCCTCCGGCGGACGGGCCAGCAGAGCAACGAAGATCAGAGCGGACATCCCGAAAGACGCCGCCGCGGCCGTCGAGGCCACGATCCCGATAGTCCGTTCCCGGGTCTGACCGGTGGAAACCAGGTTGATCAGAAATCCCAGCAGGGGGAAGGCAATGATTAACCAGGACCACTCGAACAGCGCTTCCATTCCAGGCTCCTCAAGAGCGTTTGCATCCTGGATGAAAAGCCCTCTGGTTCAGAAAACGATGTCTAACCGGAAAGGTCGCGGGGTCCTCCGCACAACCTAAAGGGCCCAAGGGGAGGACGGTTTGCGCAAACCATCCTCGGCGGCCCGGCGCCCCGCAAAATTTCACAGGATAGGAGTTACGCAGTTCGGGGCTCGCGAGAAGAGGTAGAATGGCCCCACCCCCTTTATCCCCTCTCCCCACGGCCCAAGGGGCTGTGGGGAGGGGGGATCAATATATTTTTGGGGGGAGTCGCGCGCCTTCGGCGCGCGACTCCCCCAAACCCCCAGGAGAAAACCAACTGCGTAACTCCTAACAGGAAAAAAGCCCTATCCTCGCAGGCTGCTCAGTTCATCCACGTTCGTAGTCCTCTTGGTGCGGAAGATCGCGACCATCAGGGCAAGGCCCACCGCCACCTCAGCGGCCGCCACCGTAAGCACAAAGAAGACCGTCAGCTGTCCCTCCAGAAGGCCGCGGTAGCGGGAAGCGGCTACGAAAGCCAGGCCCGCCGCGTTCAACATCAGCTCCACGCACATAAAAACGATCAGCGCATTCCGGCGGATCAGGAACCCGACGGCACCGATCCCGAAGAGGATGGTGCTGAGGACCAGATAATGAGTCAGCGTGACCATCATTTCCCCTCCGATCGGAAATCCCGGGCCAGCACCACCACGCCTACCATCGCGATGAGCAGAAGGACCGATGTGATTTCAAAGGGAAGCACATAGGTCGTTAACAGCCGCTCCCCGATGGCCACAGGATCCCCCAGAGGGGCAGGCGGGCTTCCCGCAGGTGCCAGCCCTGCAGGCGTCTGAAGAAAGGCGAACAGCGCACCTCCGACCAGTGCGGCCCCCAGGGTTGCGGCCAGCGGAACCTGCCAGCGGAGGCCTGCCGTTCCTCCAACCCGCTCCGCTCCCAGCATCATGATCACGAACAGGAAGAGCACCATCACCGCCCCCGCATAAACCGCGATCTGAACCATCGCCACAAAGGGGGCGCCCAATAAAAGATAGAAAACGGCCACCACCACCAGGTTTAACACCAGGAACAGGGCGCTATGGATCGCATTCCGGGTGATCACCATCGCCAGAGCGGTGGCGACGGCGATCCCGGCCAGCAGGTAGAATACGATCAGCTCCCCCAAGAGAACCTCCAACCGCAAGTTTTAAGGGCCGGGCAGACCGCTCCAGGCTGTCCGTTGAGTCCATATTCCTTGATCCAGGGGCGGTCAGGGGGGCCCTGGCGTAACTCCTATCCGAATTTGACCCGCTCCGGGAGCTCCTGTCTGAGGAGGACAGGATGGGCATTCCCGTACCCATATATCGGTTTTTAATAGGAGTTACGCAGTTGAAAGCTCTAAAGGTGGAACGGAATGGCCCCACCCCCCCTTTCTCCCCCCTCCCCACGGCCCTTTGGGCCGTGGGGAGGGGGGAGAAAAATCCTTGCCCCCATGGGAAACGAACTGCGTAACTCCTATATTTAAATCGGCTCGTTCACCAGCCCCTCCTCCCAGATGGAGCGGGTGCGCAAGGCCGGATCCGTGGTTCGCTGAGGGGTGCCTGGCACGCCGGGCGGCGGCGGCACCAGCAACTGCGCCTTGGTGACAATAAAGGACTCCCGCGTATAGCCCGCAGGCGGGATCTTATCGGTCAGGACGATCGCATTGGTCGGACATGCATCCTCACAGTAGCCGCAGAAGATGCAACGCAGCAGGTTGATCTCATAAACCTTCGCGTAGCGTTCGCCGGGAGAGTAGCGCTCCTCATCCGTGTTCTCCCCGGCTTCCACGTAAATGGCGTCCGCCGGGCAGGCAGCGGCACACAGCGCGCACCCAATACAGCGTTCCAGTCCGTTGCTGTACCGGCGCAGCTCATGCACCCCTTTGAATCGCGTACGCAGGGGCCGCTTCACTTCCGGGTAAGGATACGTCACCGGGCCTCGCAGGTTGGTCTGGACGAACTCCTGAAGCGTCGTCCACAATCCCCGGAACAATTCCATCACCATCGGATCACCTCGCTTCCAGAGCGAAAGGTTTCAGGAAAAGGAAGT
>JAEVEY010000145.1:33950-37662 GCA_016842045.1 Candidatus Thermoflexus sinensis
GTCCCCAGACCCTTAAACCCACGGCTACAATTTAAGCCGTCAGGGCAACCACCACCGCCGTTCCCATCACATTCGCCAGGGCGAGAGGCAGCAGCACCTTCCATCCCAGGTTCATCAGCTGATCATACCGAATCCGGGGCAGCGTGGCCCGAATCCAGATCAACACGAAGATCAGGAAGGCGACCTTCAGGGTGAAGTAAACCACTCCCAGGGCAGGATAAAGGTCCACAAAGGGACCCAGGTATCCGCCCAGGAAGAAGGTGGTCATCAGGGCGCTGAAGCCGATCATTTTGACGTATTCGGCCATGAAGAAGAGGGCGAACTTCATACTGCTGTATTCCGTGAGATACCCGGCCGTCAGCTCCTGCTCCGCTTCCACCAGGTCGAAAGGCGCCCGCTTGATCTCTGCCAGACCGGTGATGAAGAAGATCACTGCGGCCAGCGGCTGGAGGAAGAGCAACCATCCATTGCGCTGAGACTCCACAATCCCGCTCACCTGCAGGGTCCCTGCGGTCAGCACCACGCTGACGATCGCCAGCCCCATCGCCAGCTCATAGCTGATCATCTGGGCCGAGGCTCGAATGCCCCCCAGCAGCGCGTATTTGTTATTTGAGGCCCATCCGGCCAGAGCGATCCCATACACACTGATCGAGGTGATCGCCACGATGTAAAGGACCCCCACGTTAACATCCGTCAGCTGAAGGCGGGTTCGATACCCGAACAGGGTTAGCTCGGGGCCGAAGGGGATCACGGCGAAGATCAGGATGGCCGGGATCAGCGTGATCAGCGGCGCCAGGACGAACAGAACGCGATCAGCGTATTCCGGGATGAAGTCCTCTTTGAAAAACAGCTTCACCGCATCGGCCAGCGGCTGAAGTAAGCCATAGGGCCCTGCCCGGTTCGGGCCGATCCGGGCCTGGAAATCCGCCACCAGCTTGCGCTCGGCCAGGGTCAGATAGGCGAAGCCGGTCAGCAACAGCAGAACCAGGATGGCGCTCTTGATGGCCGCCTCAATGAGAAAGGGCACCATTCCCAACCTCCACCCGGAACTTAACCGGAAGCGCCTCCACGGCACCGGCGCGAGGGATCAGGCTTGCCGGAAGCAGAATGACCCGCTGCGGAACCGCGGGATCCGGGAGCAACGGCAGACGAAGGACCTGATCCCCTACCCGGATGACGACCACCTGGCCTGCCTCTAACTGTAGCTGCCGGGCACTTTCCGGATGGATCCGCGCTGCCCACGGAACCACCCGGTTCTGCAAATGAGGCGTGCGAGCGATCAGCGTCCCCTCGTGATAAAGCCGACGGGTGGGGATGGCGAGCACGGTTTCTTCCGAGGGGATCTCAGGGGCTTTCCAGGCCAGGGGCCATCGGGCCTCCGGGTCCTCGGCCTCCGAAGGCCATGCGCGCCCCAGCCCTCCGGTGTTCGGCCGTGCTGTCCCCCCGAAATAGAGATCCCGTGAAGTCCCCACCGGCGGCCACTGCGGCTGCGTCCAGGCCAGGGCCCGGTAGTCCATTCCCGCATAGCGCGGGACGGTTCGAGCGATCTCGTCCATGATGGCTTCGGTGGAGAGATAAAACCAGCGCTGGCCCAGGCGAAGGGCCAGTGCGACAAAGATCTCCCAATCCCCCCGTGCCTCCCCGACCGCCGGGATCGCCCTGTAAAACCGCTGCACCCGGCGCTCCGCGCTGGTGAACGTGCCATCCCGCTCCGCCCAGGACTGGGCGGGCAACACCACGTCTGCCATACGAGCGGTTTCCGTGAGGAAGAGATCCTGGACCACCAGAAAACCCGCCCGCGGCATCGGCCGCCCATCTCCGAGTGGATCGGCCCCGACCACGTAAAGAACCGGGACCTTCTCCGGGAGCGGGCGGACGCCGATGAAATCGAGGGCTCCCTGGGTATTGGCGTGGGGCCAGAGCGGCAGCAGGCCATTGTTCGGGCGGCCGACATGGCCGGTGAGGGCCAGCACATTCGCCGCCATCCCTACGAACCCCTCGCCATCCACCACCCCCTCGCGGCCGAACAGGAACACCACATCCCGGGCCTCCGCAATCGCCTGAGCGAACACCTTCAACTGGGCCACCGGGATACCGGTTCGATGGCTGACATAATCCAGCGGATAGTCCTCAACCAGCTTCCTCAGGGTCTCCAGGCCATCCAGCCGGGGCTGAGCCTCAGGGGCTACCCGGTTTTCGTCCAGCAGCACCCGCAGCACCCCAACCAGGACCAGCGCCTCCGTTCCGAAGCGATAGCGAAGGATCGGATCCGCATAACGCTCGGCCTTCTGAGGCCTGCCCCCGGCCACGATCAGCCGGGCTCCCCGTCGCACGGCCCCCCGGACCCGTAGGAACCAGATAGGGGCTTCCTCTTCGAGATCCCCTGCCATCACTACAATCAGACTTCCCGGCCCCATCCGTCCGAAATCGGTACCCATCCCCACGCCATAACGGGCCACCCATTCGCCGCCAAAGACCGGGGGATCCATGGTGATCCACGAGGATCCCAGCGCCTCCTCGAACAGGCGGCGGAACAGATAGAGATCCTCATTCGGGAGGCGATCCCCGATGAGGCCAGCCGCCTGAGGACCCGCCTCCTTTAGAGCGGCGGCCACCCGCTCCAGTGCCTCCTCCCAGGATGCAGGCCTCAACTCGCCGTTCCGCCGCACCAGGGGCTGCCGGAGGCGATCCTCCGCCGTGGCGAAGTGATGGACAAAGCGACCCTTATCGCAGATCCAGATCTCATTGACCTCCTCGTGCTGGCGAGGCATTACCCGAAGGATGTCCCATCCTCCCTTGCGGGCGGATGGTCGCACGTCCAGGGTGATGTTGCATCCCACCGGACAATGAGGACAAATACTGGGGATCGACGACATCTCCCAGGGACGGGCCCGGAAGCGGAAATCCGTGGTCGTCAGGGCGCCAACGGGGCAGATATCGGTGGTGTTCCCCGAAAAATAACTGGCGAAGGGGGGATCCGAGAACGTGATGATCTCCATGCCCCGCCCGCGGTCGGAGAATCCCAGCACCGGATCGTCGGCGATCTCTTCCTGGAACCGAATGCACCGGCCGCAGAGGATGCACCGCTCCCGATCCAGGACGATCAGGTCCCCCAGCGGCACCCGCTTCTCCTGGCGCATTTTGTCCTGATAATCGAAACGGGATTCCGCTGGTCCATAACGCACCGTAAGGTTCTGAAGCGGGCACTCCCCGCCCTTGTCGCAGATCGGGCAGTCTAACGGGTGGCTGGTGAGCAGGAACTCCAGAATCGCCCGCTGGGCTTCCTGGACCTGGAGGGTGCGGGTTCGCACCACCATGCCTTCCGCGACCCGGGTGGTGCACGCGGTTTGCAGGCGGGGCATCCACTGGACCACCGGGTGCCCCTCCTCATCCAGCACCGGCTGCCGGGTCTGGGGATCCACCTTGATCATCCCCACCTCCACCAGACACATCCGGCACATCCCGGCTGGCTCCAGCTTGGGGTGATAGCAGAACACCGGGATATCGATCCCTACCCGCTTCGCGGCGTCCACCACCAGTGTGCCCGCTGGAACATCGACCGGGCGATCATCAATTATGATCCGCACGACCTTGGCCATTCGAGCACCTCTTTCTCTTTAAGCTTCGTCTGGCCAGTTGTTATTCGTTAGGAGTTACGCAGTTGAAAGCTCTAAAGGTGGGACGGAATGGCCCCACCCCCCTTTCTCCCCCC
>JAEVEY010000207.1 GCA_016842045.1 Candidatus Thermoflexus sinensis
AGCTCACCCATGGGGTAACGAGGCGGCGCATTTCAGTTTTATAACTGGGCGCAGCGTACTGGCCACCGCTGCTCGAAGCATTGGCTCATCACAGCCGCCTGAACCGGAAGAAGACGCTCGGCACCGCTGCGGCTCCAGCGCATACCAGAGCCGGCCAAACGGGCTTTGAACGGTTTGACGCCCCTCTCTACCATCCCATAGCCGATCTCCTATCCCTCTTCCTATAGCTCCATACCGGTCGCTTGACAGATCTCGCGTCCCATCTTATACTCTTTTTTGAGAAAAGTTGAAATTTATTCACATTTGCCAACCACGTCCTTTCCAGAGACGCATCGTCTCACCCCCAGCCCCTTGGGAGTGAAGAGCCGAACATGCCCAGGAAGCGGGTCCAGCGCTTCTCCACACGGGAGGAGTTGCTCGCCCACGTGGCCAGCCTCTATTACGAGCGGAACTGGAACCAGCTCCGCATCGCGAAGGCCCTCGGGTTGAGCCGCTCCATGATCTCCCGCCTCCTCAGCGAAGCACGGAAGAAAAAGATCGTTCGGATCTCGATCGAATGGCCCATCCGAACGGTCCGGGACCTGGAGGATCGGCTGGTCGCGGAGTTCGGGCTGCGGGAAGCCCGGGTGCTGGATGTGGAGAACCTTCCCTATTCGGAGCTGGTCAGCTGGCTGGGGAAGCTGGGAGCGATGGAGCTGGTCCGACACCTCCGGGATGGGATGACGGTCGCGGTGACCTGGGGCATCACCCTGTGGGAGCTGGTCCAGGCGCTCCCCGCTCACTCCTACCCCCACCTTCGGGTGGTCCAGTGTCTGGGGGCGCTGGGCGGAAGCCATCCCTGCGACACCCCGGCGATCGTTCGAAGGCTCGCCGAGGCCCTGGGCGCCCAGAGCTATTACCTCCATGCCCCCCTCATCGTGGAGAGCGAGGAGATCGCTCAGCGGCTGCGAGAGGAGCGGATGATCCGGGAGGTCCTGGATCTTGCCCGGAGGGCGGATCTCCTGCTGGTGGGGATCGGCACCACGGAGTCCGAGATCTCTTCCCTGAAGCGATCCGGATTCCTTTCCGAGGAGGACCTGGCATGGTTGCGGGGCCAGGGCGTGGTCGGCTACCTCTGCGCCCGCTACCTGGGCCTGGATGGCCGCCCGATCCCTACCCCGTTCGATCAGAGGACGATCGGCCTCACCCTGGAGGAAATCCGCCAGATCCCACGCGTGTTCGCTGTGGCGGGGGGGACGCTGAAAGCCCGGGCGATCCTGGCCGCCCTCCGGAGCGGCCTGATCGATATCCTGGTCACCGATAAGGGAGCGGCTTCCGAGGCGCTTCGGATCCATACGGGGAATCGACGGATTCTGCGCATGGGAGGTTGAGCGGAGCGATGCGCCCGCCATCCGGGAGGGAGCGTTTAAAGGAGCCCATGGCGATGGGGATCCTGAACATGATGGAGAAGGTCCGGGTGATCCCGGTTGCGGTGGTGGAATCTCCGGCAGAGGCATGCGTTCTCGCCGACGCCATGCAGGACGCCGGGATTCTGATCCTCGAGATCACCTTCCGCACCCCGGGGGCAGTGGAGGCGATCCGCCATCTCCGGGAGACCCGACCGGAGATGATGGTGGGGGCGGGGACGATCCTCACGCTGGTCCAGGCGGAGCAGGCCCTCCACGCGGGCGCCTGCTTTATGGTTTCCCCCGGATTGGACGAGGAGATGGTGGCATGGTGCCGATCCGCTGGGATCCCCCTGATCCCCGGGGTGGCCACCCCCTCCGAGGTCATGGCCGCCCTCCGACATGGGCTCCACGTGCTGAAGTTCTTCCCCGCGGAGGCCATGGGTGGGGTGAATACCCTGAAAGCGCTGGCACCGGTCTTCCCACATGCTCGCTTCATCCCCACCGGAGGGATCCACGCGGGAAACCTGGTCGATTACCTGCGACTGCCCAACGTGATCGCCTGCGGAGGGACCTGGCTGGCGGATCGACGGCTGATCCGCGAGGGCCGGCGGGAAGATCTGGCCCGCCTGGCCCGGGAGGCCCGCGCTCTCGCGGAGCAGGCAAAGGGCAGCGCGGCGTCATCTGAATAAGGAGGAGGAGCCGTGGCCATCATCCGCACCGTTTGTGGCGATATCGCGCCGGAGTCCCTCGGGGTCTGTTACGCCCACGAGCATGTAATCTGTCGTCCCCCGGTGGAAGACCCCGACCTGATCCTGGACAGCGAGGAGGCCGCCCTCCGGGAGCTGCAATGGTTCCGGGAGGCGGGCGGGCGGGCCATTGTGGAGATGACCACTGCCGACTATGGCCGCGATGCTCATGCCCTGTATCGGATCTCCCTGGCGACTGGCGTCCAGTTGATCGCCGCTACCGGCCATCACAAGGAGGCCTTCTGCGGCCCATGGGTGGAAGGCCGCTCCGTACCTGAGCTGGCCGACCGGTTCATCCGGGAGATCCTGGAAGGCATCGACCGGACCGGCATCCGGGCTGGCGTGATCAAGGCCGGCAGCAGCCTGAACCGGATCACCCCCAACGAGGAGAAGGTCTTCCGGGCGGCCGCCATCGCCCATCGCCACACCGGCGCGCCCATCTCGACCCATACGGAGGCGGGCACGATGGGGCTGGAACAGGTCGCCCTTCTGAAGTCGGAGGGGGTTGATCCGGCGAGGATCATCATCGGCCATGTCGACCGGAATCTGGATTGGGAGTATCACCTGGCGCTGGCCCGGGCCGGGGTTTACCTCAGCTATGATCAGATCAGCAAGGAGAAGTATGCGCCGGATCGCCTCCGCGTCGAGTTCATCCGGCGACTGATCGCGGAGGGCCATGGGAAGCAGATCCTGCTGGGCGGGGATATGGCCCGGAAATCCTACTGGCCCAGCTACGGAACCGGTGGGGGGCCGGGCCTGACTTACATCCTGTGGCGCTTCGTCCCCTGGCTGCGCGCCGAGGGGGTTCCCGAGGAGGCCATCGCCGATCTTCTGATCCACAACCCGGCGCGCGCGCTGGCGATCGGATAACCAGCCGGAGAAGGAGGTGAGCATTGAGCCGGAAGCAACCGATTCGGGTCGTGGCGGCCTGCGGGCTGGGGACCGGGACCGCCCTCTACCTGAAGATGACGGTGGAGGAGATCCTGAAGAAGGCCGGCATCCCGGCGGTGGTGGAGACGGCGGACGCGACGCTCGCCCCTGCCATGAACGCGGACATCATCGTGACCGGCCCCGATCTGGCGGAGATGTTCCGCCAGCGGGGGCGGGCTCGGGAGATCGTGGCGGTCACCAATTATGGGAACCGGGCGGAGATCCGGGAGAAGTTGTTGGCTGCCATCCAACGCCTGGAGGGATCCACCCCTTGAGCTTCCTGGAAGCGCTGGATGAGCGGATCCGGATTCTGGAGCGCGTGGGCTCATGGGCGGAGGCCGTGCGGATCAGTGGGGAGCTCCTGGCTGCTGACGGGCTGGTCACGCCCCTCTATGTGGAGCGGATGATCCGGACCTGTGAGGAGCTGGGGCCCTACATCGCCATCGCCCCTGGCATCGCCATCCCCCACGCCCGCCCCGAGGACGGTGCCCGCGCCTTCGGCCTGTCCATAGTGGTGGTGAAGGAAGGGGTTTCCTTCGGATCCCATAATGATCCGGTCTATGTCCTCATCGCCTTCGCGACGCCGGACCGCTCCGCCCATATCGAGTTCCTGCGCCAGCTGGCGGAGATCCTGGCCCGCTCGGAGGAGATCGCCCATGCCCTTGCTCGCCTGGAGACGGGGGAGCAGGCCCGGGCCTTCCTGAGGACCCTTCTGCAGGAGGAGGATTCAGCTTCGCGCAGTGGGGAGGATCCTTCCTGAGTTAATATTTGGGGTCAGACGGGCTACCCTCAACGCACCCATGAAGCGGGACAGGACGAGGGAGGGGTTCCGGGATGCTCGCCTCCTGTCTCTTGAAGGGAGGCGGATAGCCACCTACCACCATTTATATGAGGAGGTTGCCATGGAGACCCTGCGCGCAATTCTGGAATTCATTCAGAA
Organism: Candidatus Thermoflexus sinensis; assembly: GCA_016842045.1. GTDB lineage: Bacteria > Chloroflexota > Anaerolineae > Thermoflexales > Thermoflexaceae > Thermoflexus > Thermoflexus sinensis. The sequence continues at coordinate 4,005 of JAEVEY010000207.1, forward strand.
GTTCATGCAGGAGCCTTCCCTCTTCCTGGGGCTGATCGCCTTGCTCGGCTTCCTCCTGCTCCGGGAACGAATTGAGCGAACGATCTCCGGAACCCTTAAGACGGCTATTGGCCTGCTCATCCTCCTGGCCGGGGTCAACCTGATGGTCCAGGCCCTGCTCCCCCTGGGGGAGCTGGCCGGCAAGGCCCTCGGCCTGCCGCCGGTCCAGATCCAGATCGGCACCCAGAAGATCATCAGCGAGCTCGGGATCCAGATCGGTCTGGTGATGCTCTTCGCCTTCCTCATCAACGTGATCCTCACCCGCTTCCTCTCCCATCTGGGATTTAAATACATCTACCTCACCGGCCATCTCATCTTCTGGAACGCGGTGATCTTCGTCTCCGCCTTCCGCTACCTCCTGGGCCTGGAGGGAGTCGCCCTGGTCATCGCCGCCAGCCTCTTCACCGGCCTCTATCAGACGATCCAGCCCTGGTATACCCATCGCTTCGATCTCTTCGTCAACGAAGGCAGCGGATTCGTCCTGGGGCACTCCTCCTCCCTGACGGTCCTCACGACCGCATGGCTGGCGCGGCTTTTCTCCAGGGGCGGGAAGCGTCGGGCAGGCGATATGGAGGCCATTTACTTCCCTCGCGCTCTGGAGTGGCTGCGGGAGCCCATGCTGCTGATGGCCGCCACCTTCCTGGTGGTTTATATCATCATGGCCGCCCTCAACGTCGCCTTCGTGATGGAGGCGGCGGCCAGGGCA
>JAEVEY010000212.1 GCA_016842045.1 Candidatus Thermoflexus sinensis
CCGGCCCCCATGGCCAGACCTCCCTTCGGGTGGTGGTCCTCATCGTCCGGCCTCCTTTCCCAATCCTCCAGATCTACGCGTCCCACCCCCAACGCCCCACCCTTTTTTACTGGAAGGATTATGACTTTTCAGATTTCCCTTATGCAATCCGTCTGATCCTCACTCCCGCCATCCAGGAACGGGAGCGCCTCTGGTGGGGGCGGGAAGGGGTATGGAGCCGTGAGGGGACATGGATGGAGGCCCCGCTCTGGAGCTGGGATTATGGCCAACTGGTTTTGGAAACCGCCCGCCGCTCGTGGCGAGGGACACCGAAATTTCCAAATCCTTCCGGCCCGGCGCAACGTCTTATCATCCGGGGGAAGCCCGGACGGTGTCTTCAGAGCTCTCAGGAGGATGCCGCTGCCCTGATCTGGGAGGAAGGGGCCTTCCGCTACCGCATCCTTCAATGGGGCCTGAAGCTCTCCTGCGCCGACCTCCTGCGGATCGCCGAAGGCTCCTCTACCCCTGCATCCGGAGGGAAGCGATGACGCTTTCAGAACAGCTCGTGGAGCTGGTAGACCGCGCCCTCACCCGCCGCCAGTTCCTGGCCAAGCTGGGGGCCGCCGCCTTGGGAACGGCGATGGCTATGATTGGGGTGCCATTCGCAGAGGCTCATGGTTACGAGGTCGCCTGCTGTCACCTTTGTCGCCAACCCGGAGGCCGGCTGGACCTCCCCGACTGCGCGGGCGGTCCTTATCCTTACCGAACAAAGTGGTGCTGGTTCTGCGATTATGGCTCCCGCACGTATAAGTGTTGCGAAGCCATAGAGGCTTACGCAGCCTGCAACGATTGTAATAAGGTGTTCGCTTCCTGGTATGAGCGAACAGGCTATGCGCCAGAATCTGTTCAGGAGGGATAAAGATGCCCTTTCGTTACATCCGCTCCACGATCTGGATCCTGTTGGTGATGTATACGTCTACGTCCATCGGCCTGCGCCCCATCTCTTCGCCCGGCGAGATCCCCTTGCCTGCCCCTTCGCCTTTTCCCCCTTTAACCTCCGCCGCCATCCGAGCCTGTCCGGTTACCTTCCCGAACGGCCGCAATCCCCCTTCCCCTATCCGTGTTGGCGCTCCCACTCCCCATAGGCACGGCAACGGCATCCTGTGGACTGGATGGGGCCTGGCAAGTAAGATCCTTCCTTCCCCCGAGTATTGGCACTCTGACGGCTCCCTGGACTGGAAGACCGGCTGGTTTCGTGGCATCCATGGCCACCTGGAGGTTGTCGGCCACCGTCTGGATGCCCCTGCGCCCCCTGCCATCGGAAAGTTTGATCTTCCGGGTTACGGCACCCGCGGCCTCCAGATCGGCGTCATTCATTTCCCTAGTGAGGGCTGCTGGGAACTCATCGCCCGCCTCTCCGGCCCCCAGGGCCAAGCCCAGCTGCGTTTCGTTATCCTCCTCCTTCGCCCTCCCTTCCCCACTTTCCGGTTCGCCTGGCTTCCTCCCGGCCTGAACCTCCAGGACATCGAGGTGGAAGATTACCCTCACGCCCTTCGAGAAGTGTTCCGTCCCCCTGTCGAGGAGCGGGAGCGCCTCTGGTGGGGATGGGAAGGGGGCGTCTGGAGCCGAGAGGGGAACTGGGAAAACGTCCCCACTTTCTCCTGGGGGTATGGGAAGCTTGTGATCGAGACCGCCCAGCGTTCCTGGTCTGGCGGGCCATCCAACCCCACCGGCCCTTCTCAGCGCCTCACCGTCCGGGGACAGCCCGGACAGTGCATTCAGAGCCCCCAGGAGGATACTACCGCCCTGATCTGGGAAGAGGGAGCCTTCCGCTACCGCATCCTTCAATGGGGCCTGAAGCTTTCCTGCGCCGACCTCCTGCGGATCGCCGAAGGCCCGTCTACCCCTGGATTCGGAGGGAAGCGATGAAGCTTTCAGAACAGCTCGCGGAGCTGGTGGACCGCGCCCTCACCCGCCGCCAGTTCCTGGCCCGGCTGGGGGAGGCCATACTGGGGCTGTTCACCTATCCGATCATCTCTTCTCATTGTCCTCATGGCTACTATGAGTATAAGTGTTGCTGCCTCTGTCACAATCCAACCTTTCCGTGCACCCAGGGTTGCCCTTATTCCTGGTGCTGGTATTGTGACTATAACGATGGCCGAACCTATCGTTGCTGCGAATGCCTCTCTGATCTCAGCAAGCCGTGCACCCCGGATTGTCGGAACATCTCACACTCTTACGTCTTTTTAACTGGTTATGCCCCAGGGAGGGATGGATAATGAGGACGCGCCTGTTCTGGATGGTATGGGTTGGCCTCCTGCTGATCCAGGGTTGCGGGATGCCAGGATCCTCCGCTCGCCTCCCTGAGTTCATCACATCTGCTCCCTCCCTAACCCCAACTTCCACAGCGATCCCCTTCTTTTCCACCACGCAGGTCCCCCGCACCTTTTTCCGATCCACCTTATCCTCAGAAACCATTCGTTCCTGCCCGATCTCCCAACCCGGGCTGGAGATCTGGAGGCCGTTCAGCCCCTTCCCAATCGGGAATTATCGGAATGCCTCCGGCACTTTGCTGACCTTCTTGGGAGAAGGACCGGTCCTGTTTTACCCTGGAGGGGCAGGCGCCATCTCCGCTGACGGCTCGATGAGCATCAAGTGGGTCTGGTATCGCCACGGCATCTCCGGCTCCCTCTCCATCACAGGGCATCGCCTGGATGCGCCCGCTCCGCCTCTGAAAGCTGGAATCCCCTCCTCCGGTTATGGCCGAACCGGGGTCCTGCCAACCATCCTCACCTTCCCGACGGAAGGCTGCTGGGAGGTCATTGGCCGCGTGGGGCGCCACACTCTGGCTTTCATCACGTTAGTGGTGAAAACCGACCTGGAGCTCCCTTATTTCACCTGGTGGCCCGCTCCACCGGATTGGGGGCAGGTCGATTATCAGGACCTTCCCTATATCTGGCGCGAGTATTGGGCCTTCACCAGCGCCGGCCTCCCAGGCCGGCTCACGCTGGAAACCCGTCATGCCCCGCCTTCCTCCCTCCCTTCGCCATCCATCCTATCGGTCCGGGGTTTCCCGGCCATCTGTATCCGGGAGGATCGGCCCACCCGCCGGGTCAAGCTGCGCTGGAAGGAGCGCGGATTCCAGATCCAGCTGATCTGGGAAGAAACTTCGGCCTGGGTCCCGCTGCGCTGGGAACGGCGGGCCTTAGATTGCCCTGCCCTCCAGGCTATCGCGGAGAGCCTTCGGTGGAGGTCGCCGGCCACTGCCCGGATGCCCCAGCACCGCCTGCCAGCTAACCTCCTGCGGATCGTCGAAGGCCCGTCTACCCCTGGATCCGGAGGGAAGCGATGACGCTTTCAGAACAGCTCCTGGAGCGGGTGGACCGCGCCCTCACCCGCCGCCAGTTCCTGGCAAAACTGAGTGGCGTAACCTTAGGCCTCGTCCTTTATCTCACTACTCCGCCTGTTTCCCAGGCCTATGTGGTTGCCAAATGTTGTAATCTATGCAAGCCACCCGGTTCGCCGTGCAATTATCCGCATTGTGATGGAAGCAATAACCAGGCTCAGAGCACTCAGTGGTGCTGGTATTGTATTCACTCCGATGGGCTCTGCTACAAATGTTGCGAGTGCCTAAAGCCGAATTCGCCGTGCAGGGCACCAGACAGTCAAGAGTGCGACAACAACGTAACCGCCTCGTATCTGGTCTACGCAGGACGCTATTGCCAAGGAGCATCCTCAGGGGAGGGATGAGCGGATGCGCCGGGCGCTTCCGATCCTCCTGAGCGTTTTGATAGTGACGGCGGGATCTTATCCTGCTCCCTCCCTCCGGTATACCCCCGCCGGCTGGCTTCCCTGGGAGGAGATCCAGCGTCTCGCCCGCTCCTGCCCGGTCAGCCAGCCCATGCCCTTCCTCCACCCACCTCTCGGCGTGGGAGGAAATTACGCCAACCATCAGCGGACCCTCTATACCAGCATCCCTTATGGGGGGAAAGTGGTCTTTTTCCCGGGCGGGTCTGGCTTCATGGGACCGGACGGCTCCCTCAGTACGAAATGGCCCTGGGAGCGCGTAGGCATCACGGGGACCCTGCAGATTCAAGGCCGCCGCCTGGATGCCCCAGCTCCTCCCCTCCGCGCGCATATCCCGTATGGTTATGGGGATACAAGCTTCCAGTCTTCCGCGTTGATTTTCCCTACTGAAGGGTGCTGGGAAGTGACCGGTCGGGTAGGAGAGCACTCGCTCACTTTCATCGTCCTGGTTGTCCGTCTGCCCATCCCTCCCCTGATCACTATGGAATATCCCTTCCCTCCAGGCTGGACGTTGGTGGATGACGATTTCATTTTCCTGGATCCTCCCTATCATCTGCGAAATATCCGCAAATGGCGCGAAGAGGCCACCGGCCGGGAAGGCGAGTTGTTTATCGATCTTCTTTACCCTCCGCCCTTCCCATGGCCCGACATCCCTCCAGGGGCAATCACCCAGACCGTCATGATTCAGGGGGAACCCGCCCGATGTGTGCAGAGCCTCGCGGGCGAGGTCGTGGTCGAAGGGCCTGTCCTGGAAAGGGGATGGCTGAGTCGGGCATGGCCAAAGAGGGGCTATGGCTATCGGGTAGGCCAGCGGGGATTGGGGTGGGATTGCCCCACGCTGGCCCGCATCGCCGATTCTCTCTCCCTCGCTGGGGTGCAGCGGGAGGACTGAACGCCTGCGAGGACCATGAGGACCGCAGGATCGCTAAGCTCAGAGGCGAAAGCTGTTTGGATTCCTTATC
>JAEVEY010000037.1:0-25912 GCA_016842045.1 Candidatus Thermoflexus sinensis
TCCGGGAAGTAGAACGCGTAGGCCCGCGCGGGACGCACCTGGAACCGCCCGGCCCACCCGGCCCGGATCATATACGTGTATTCATAGGTGCCGGGCGGAAGATATTCCGCGAACAGGGCGGCACGGTCATCATAGAGGGCCACATGCCCGAACCACCACCATCCCCACCATCCGTAGCCCCCGAAGGGATCGGCCAGATCCACCCGCCGCAGCTCCGGAGGCTGGCCCACCGTCGGGGCTGTCTTAAGGGAGGGATCGATCGCCTCCATCCCTGCTGGATACGGATCCTCGAGCACCACGTGATGCGCCGTCCGCGGGACCACCAGGGTCAGCCGCACAGTCAGGATGTCCCCCACTCGGGCGGAGGTAACCGGCGTGCACGGCTGCCGCCGATCCTGCAGACATGGGTCATCCAAACGCAGGTATTGCCGGCTCAGGGTCAGGCCCCGGGAGCGTGGAGCGATCCGCTCTACCGGTTCCTCCAGGGCCAGATGAACCGTGTAATACAACACCCCCGGCCCGGCGCTCCGGGAGAGCTCCAGCGCATTGCCCACCTCCCGCAGCATCCCCGCAATGTCCTGCCGCAACGTTACGGTCTCCTGGATGTGGGCCGGATCCACTGTCCCCGATCCCAGCGCCTGATCATTGAGGCGCGCCGTCCAGGTGTAGTTCCCCTCCAGCTCCCCGCTCTGAACCATCCACTCGGTAAGGGTCATCAGGGCCCACGCCGTCTCCTGGGTGGTCTCCCAGCGATCAGCCCGGCGCGCCGCCATCAGCCCCCGCACGGCCTGGAAGGCCAGCGGGTTCTTCGGGTCCAGGCGCAGGATGCTGAGCAGGGCAATGGCCGAGGTCCGGGTGTCCGTGTTCCAGTTGAAATCATCCAGGCCCCTCTCCTCCCAGAATGCGCCGGTCGCTGTCACGCTGGCCTGTTCCAGTATGCTGTTCAGAAGGGTGGGGATCAGCGGATGGTCCGCCTGAGCACGGCCCAGAGCCATCGCCAGGAAGGCACGGGCGTAAAGCGCCAGGTGTTCTTTCCGGGCCTCCCACAGGGCGACGATCCGACCGGCATCCCCAGCTCCGGCCTCCGCCATCGCGAAGAGCATGAAGGCCTGCCGGTTGGCTTTCCATGGAGGCAGGTCGGCCGGTGCTTCCAGGGATCGACGCAGGAAGGCGACACCGCGCTCGATCACCCCCTCGGCCACGGCAAACCCACTGGATCGCGCCTGGGCCAGGGCGAAGACCGCGTAGGCGGTGGTCAGCGGATCGCTCTCCATCGAGGTGAACCAGCCCCATCCGCCATCCGCATGCTGGCCTGCATACAGTTTCTGCAGGCCGATCGCAACCTGTTGCCGGAGGCGTTCCTCCAGATCCGGACGGGCCAGGTTCAGGCGGAGAAGAGCCTGATAGGTGGCGATGTTCGGCAGGAAGCGACTGATCGTCTGCTCGGTGCACTCATACTCGAAGTGCTCCAGCCAGGCCAGACTGTCCAGAGCGGTCGCCGCCAGGGAAGGGGAAAGCCGCAGGGTCATGGTCCCCCCGGTGACCTCTGGTTCGGGTGGGATGGCAACGATCTCCAGCCGGGGCTCCGGCGTCTCTAACATCCCGACGGCAGCCACCGTCTCCAGACTCACATAGCGGAGCACCGGGATCATGCCGTCCGGCCGGGTCAGAGTGGGTTTGGTGGCATCCCGGAACCCCCCACCCTCGGCATAAAAGGTCAGATCCACCGCCTCCACCCGCCCCACTACCCCGGTCCACTCGAAGCGGGCCACGCCTCCCGGTGGAAGGCGGCCTTCCTGCACTGCCGGGCTTTCCAGCGTCAGTCCCTGCGCCTCCACACGGACGGTGACCGGCAACGTCTGGGACGTGTTGTTGTGAACGGCGGCACCCAGGGTGACGCGATCCCCGGCCACGAAGAACCGCGGCACGCTGGGGCGAATCAGTAAGTCCTTGGTGCTGATCACGTCCAGCGTGGCCTCGCCCACACGGGTATCCAGGGTGACTCCCTTCGCCGTGATGCGCCATGTCGTGAGGTTATCCGGCAGGCGCACGGAGAAAACGGCGGTCCCATTCTCATCCGTTCGCAAAAACGCATTCCAGTAGGCAGTGTCCGGGAATTCCCGACGGATCTCGCCGAAGGCCTCCGCCACCCCTCCGCCGCCTCCCTTGCGCTCTCGGGCGATCCGCAAGGTCACCCGGTTCAGGTTGTAGATCAGCGAGATCCCGGTGAGAACGGAGAGATTGCGCCGGCCATAGAATCCATCCACGATGGGCGGCATGTTCGGATCCACCAGGGCCAGCACCGAAGCATCCACTACCGCCACCGCCACTTCCGCGGGGACCGGCCGTCCGTCCGCGTCGGTGGTGCGAACGGTGACGGTCATGGTGTCACGGGGGCCGTAATGGGCACCGGCCGACACATCCCGATCCGGGATCAGATCGATGTGGAGGGCTTGGCGGGTAGGCTTCACCGGGAGATTCACCATGCCCATCTTAAAGCCCGGCACAGGGTTCTCCCGCGTGATGCCCTGGATGAGGATCACGGAGACGAAGACATTGGGGGCGTCCTCTTCCGAAAGCGGAATGGCCAGGGTGGGCGCGTTCCCTTCCAGGGTACGCACTTCAGCCCGCCGGATGCGTCCGCGTTCCACCGTCATGAGAGCGGTCACTGTCCCGGTGAAGGGGGAAGGGACCAGGATGGTGGCCGTGTCTCCCGGCGCATATTCCCGGCGGTCAGCGATCAGCTCGATGCGATCGTTGTTCTCCTGACGCCAGGCCACCGCCCCGCGCCCGGACACCCACACGAACTCCGCGCTTCGCACTCGACGCCCCTCCGCATCGACCCCCTCGGCCTTCACCACATAAGTCCCGGGATCCGGCGGGACAAAGGCAAGGCGCCCCATGCCGTCGGTGTCGGTCTGGAGCGTGCCGCTCATCACCGCCGTGTCGCTATAGGTCCAGGTCCACATCGGCCCGCGATCGGTCTCCTGCATCACGCTGAACCACTCCCGCCGGTAAGCGGTCCAGGTCAGCGCCACGCCGCCGACCGGGCGGCTTTCCCAATCGACCGTCTTTGCGGTGAGCGTGAGCGGCCGGCCGGCTTCCCCAATGTAGGATTCGGCCTGCAGGCCGATATAGAAGCGACCAGCGTGGACCACAACCTCCGCCCGCCCAGCCACCAGGTTATCGTTGGGATCGGTGACGCTGGCTTCCAGGATGATCGTCTGGCTTCCGGATCGCTTTCCCAGATCCGCGGGGAGACGGATCAACAGGCGCCCCTGGGCATCGGTGGTCCCACTGCCGCTGGCGATGATCTCCTCGCCTTCTCCTTCATAGGCGCTGTAAGGATCATAGTCGGTCCAGGAGTAATATCCCGGGCCGGTGTATTCAAAGAAATAGGGGCGGGCGCGCGCCGTCCATTCCACCTTCGCTCCAGCCACAGGCCCGCCAAAGTAATAGGTCGCTTCCAACAACGCCTGGATTACCTCACCCGCCACGTAGGCAGGGCGCTCCGTTGAAAGGCGGACCTGGAACTCCGGGCGGCGATAAGCGGCCACCAGGAAGGAAACCGTGTGGTTGTAGGGGCCGGGCGGGAGATCGGCCATCAGCGTGTAGGGTCCCAGAATCGCGTCCTGCGCCAGGGGGAAGGTCCCCTCCGCCGTGCCGAAGTCGTTCAGGGTCAGGGTCGCGGAGTAGACCTCACGGCCCTCCGGATCTTGAATGTGGATGGGAAGCGTTCGTGTGGGTGGCAGCGTGTAACGGGCATCATCATCCGACCGGACGATCGCCTTGAAGTGCACCGTCTGGCCCGGGCGGTAGATCGGCTTATCGGTTTGCCAGTAGACCCGGAAGCGAGGGGGCTCGTAGTCCGCCGGCAAATCGAACAGCCACGGCTCGATCCCATCAGACCAGGCGCTCGCTCCGATCCCGAAGCGGCCGCCCGGCGTTCCGGCTACCGCCACCCGCATCCGCCAGAGCGGGATTGGCTCCGACCATTCGAAGCGGGCGATCCCATCCGCCCCGGTGGCGCGGACCCCCTGGAGCTCCACGCGCCCTTCATCGGCTTCGAACAGCTGAACCGGTATCCCCTGGACCGGGCGGCCGGAGGCCATGTCGGTGACCCAGACCAGGGCCTCCTGGGGAGCCACCTTGACCACCACGTTGAGATCCACCGCGGCCATCAGGTAGCGGCCGGGTCGGTTTTCCAGGGAAACCGGGACATCCATTCGGAGATGGTACAGCCCCGTGGAAAGGGCTCGGCGGGCCGGGCCCGCCAGCGGGATGCGATTCAGCATAATGACATCGGTGATCACCTCCGGGACCGTGAAGGTCCAGCGGGCCATGAGGGCTTCAGCGGGCGCAGTGTACTGGAAGGTTGCCTCCGGATCCCGGCTTAAGGTGATGAATTGCTCCAGGCTCAATCGGGCCAGGGTGAAATCCACCCGGCTCAGATTTCGGGTTGAGAGAAAGGCGGTGGTCTCCGTGTAGGTCCCCACCAGAATCAGAGGAGGATAGGGACTGCCGATGTTCAGATAAGCCAGAGGATCCAGGTGATCGACGGTGAAGGTGAACGTGTGCTGGCGATCCAGTCGGTTTCCATAGCGATCGGCGATCCCTGGGCCGACCGTCATGGTATAGACCGTCCCGGGCTGCCAGCGACCGAAGAGGGTAAACACGCCGTTCTCCGGGCTCCAGCTGGTGAACACCTGAGTGACAGAGATCGGCGGCTCGAAACGGAGATTCGGCCAGACGGTCTCCGGGCGGATCGCGCCGGAACTGAATCGCAATTCGATGGAGTCATTCGGATCCAGGCGGCTGGCCCCAGCCGGGCTCACACTGGTGCTTTGTAAGCGAGGATAGGCAGGGGTCATGAAGGCCCAGGCGATGGGACCGTCAAGCGTTGCTCCCGAAGGGGCCGCGGCGCGTTGCTCCAGGCGGACGAAGTAGCGGGTCTCCAGCTTCAGGGGCTGGGCAGGCTGGAAAACGAGGGTCTGGCTGATCCACGAAAATCGACCGGGGACGATGGGGCCATCCTCGGTGCCTTCGCGCATCGAGAAAGCGGATTCCACGGAGGCCCGATCCATCTCCATGTTGAACGTGATCGAAATCGGCGTGTTCAGATCCAGATCCATCTGCCGGCCAGGACTTGGCTCGTAATCCCGCACCATCGGCCGGCGAATCGTGAAGGTCCAGGTGTAATCCTTTTCCAGGATCACGCCGGTGAGGTCTTTCAGGCCGGCGATCACACGGACGGTATACGTGCGGCCCGCCTCCCATGCTCCCTCCGGCTGGAAGGAGTAGATACTCGTGTTGATCCAGCGGCCTGTGCCCTTGATGGGCGGATCGAAGGCCAGGGGCTGTGGCAAATCGCCCGGGGCGAGGTCGCTGCGCAGGGGAACCACGGGTCGGTTGAAGATGACCGTGACCGGGGCGTGGGGATCGACATCCCGAGCATCAGGGGCTGGGATCACCTCAGCCACAGCAAGGGGAGAAGCGGTGCGAAAGCGGAAGGCCACCGGGCGGGCCAGGGTGTGGCCGTTACGGGCCCGTGCGTTCTCCAGGCGAACCTCATATTCGGCATCTGGTTTCCATGGAGCTTGAGGAAGAAACCGAAGGATCCGATCGCCCGCCTCCCAGACGAAACGGCCGGCGACAGCCGGGATCACGCGCAGGTTCGCTTCCACCGACGCCCGATCCATCGGTTCGCTGAAGACCAGGCGCAGGGGCATCTCGGGGGTCACTTCCTGTCCGGGCTCCGGGGTGCGGGCGATTAGAATCGGAGGCAACTTCGAGACGATGGGAGTTGGGGTCGGAGTCGGCGCGGGGCGACAGGCCTCAAGGAGCAGTAACACCACCAGCACAGGACTGAGCTTCTGGAACATCCGGCGTAACATAGACATCTCAGACTCCTTTCTTATATCGCCGGAGGATTCCAGGGCGTGGGAGCAAGCTGGCTTGCTCCCACGCCCTGGAAGGGTTTGTGGAGTCTCGCGGTGCAAGAGGAACGCCTGGAGGCGATGGAGACGGGAGCGAGACCCAGCCCCTTGCAGCAGGTTTTTGGATTTTTCGGGGAGGGGCTTTCACCCTCCCCGATGGAGCACCCGATTGGCTTCCAGATTGTCACTTTGGCAAGATAAGGTTCATAAGATGGACACGAATTCGTGTGATACTTCTCAGGATTGGAGAGGCTCATCAATATCGGCGTTTCCAGTCGAAGACATATTGACCCGCCTGGTTGCAATCCTGATGATCAATGACCACGGGCGGCGAGAGCGGACGGGGATTGCTGGGACTCTCAACAATCTCAATGATGAACCGGAAAGGCTTGGAGTAGTCGGCGGGATTCAGAGGTGCGAAACCCCACAATCCAGGCGCGCGGCCGCCGCTCTGCTTGTAATCTTCACAATTTCCATCCCCGGGCGAGAGACAGACCTGCTCGTAGCCGCTGCCCGAGGGGAAGAACATCCGCAGGCGATACCATACCCCATTAAGCGGATTGCCCGCGGCGTCCCGGACATAGCCCTCCATATAAACCGTTCCGCAGTTCGGTGCCTTCGACATCGGCTCCGGATAGAAATCAAAGGCCGGCGTGGGAGAAGGAGTGGGCGTCGCGGTGGGACGCGGCGTGGGCGTGAAGGGCGGGCGGGTCCGTGTCGGCGTGCGGGTCGGCGTGGGCGTCTCGGTCGGCGTGGGGGTGAACGTCGCCGTCGGCGAGGGCGTGATCGTCGGCGTGAATGTGGCCGTCGCGGTTGGCCGGGGCGTGCGGGTGGGCGGGAAGGTGGCCGTGGGCGGCACCTGGGCCACCTGGAACGGCCCTCCCTGGCAGGCGGCCATCAGTATACTCACAAGAGCAACTATCCCACATTCGTTTCTCGAACGCATCTAACTCGCCTCCGGGTTTGCGATCTCTTGCCTGCTGGAACGATGCAGGGCCTGCAACAAATGATACCGTAGCCGACGGGCAACTGTCCAGCGGCCCTTCGGTCGGGCGAGGACCTCCACCCGGATCGTGAATGTGGTCTCGCCGATCCCCTCGATGCCCGTGATCACCGGAGGATCCAGAAGCTCTTCCGCGGCTTGAGGGTCCTGCAGGAGGGCCTCGGCGGCGGATCGGAGCGCTTCCTCAACCTGCTCCAGCCGGGTCTCCCGGGGCACCGGGAGATCAATCGACACCCTTGCCCAATCCCGGCTTAAGTTGCTCACCACCCCCAGCATGCTGTTGGGGATCACATGCAGGGTGCCATCCGCATCCCGGAGGTAGGTCGCCCGCATCGTGATTCGCTCCACGGTGCCGGTCAACCCGGCGGCCCGGATGGTATCACCGATCCCAAAGGGGCCCTCCATCACGATCACCAGGCCTGCGAGGAGATCCCGGATCAGGCTCTGGGCGGCCAGGCCCACGACCAGCCCGGCGAGGCCTGCGCCGGTCAGAAGGGGGGCGAGGTCCAGACCGAGCAGGGAGAGGAGCATCAGGGTCGCCACGGCGATAGATAGAGCTCGTAGAAGGCTGCGAATGAGCGAGAAAGCGGCCTCAAGCCGCCGTGCTCGGTCCGGATCCATCCCGGGCCATCGAAAACGAAGGGCCTGACCGATCCCCCACCACAATATCCCGGTGAGGAGCAGGATCAGCAGTGCTCGCCCGATGTCCATGATCGCAGAAGAATCCCGGAGCTCCACTTTCCTTACCGGTTACCAGACCGCGTCTGGGAACGTGCACACTCCGGCGTGATGGCCCACCCGCTTATACATCCGAACGTCATCGAAGGGCTCACCCAGGATGCCATCATAGATCGCCCAGGAACGTCCGCGAACGGTTCGCTCCATCCCGGGTTGGCGGAAGGGTGTGGAGCCATCCAGCCGCCGATACAATTCCCCACCGGGCTGGAATTCCCGATGGATCCACTCCATTTTCATCCGCCCCTGGATATATCCACAGCCGTAGCGCTCGAAGAGGATCGCCGCGTGATAGGCCAGGGGCTCAACCAGAAACATATCATGGCCCAGGCGGGCGATGAAGCGCTCGAACAGCGGGAGCATGTGCTTGGTCAGGCGCAAGCCCCTCCTCACCTGGCCCGGGGCCAGGCCGAATTGCATCGCCGCGATCTCCGCCTCGATGTTCCGGCTCATCGTTCCATACTTGGTTGGTCGGCCCTGCCAGTCCCGATCCACATCGAAGCGAGGAGATTCGGGGTCGTTCGTCATGAACAGCAGGACGATAATCCGATTGTGCATGGTCTCCGCGAAATGCAGATAGACCAGCGGGTCCTGATCGTCCAGCCGCCGCCAGATCCGGATCTCGACGTCAGGGCTTCCCGGGGGTGCGTCGATGACCACCAGGGGACGCCCTTCGGGATCGCTGAGGGCGATGGGATCGATGCCATACCGCTCCAGAAGGAAGTCCGGGATCAGCGTGCGGTAAATCGCCCGCTTGATCGGATCTGGCAGGCGATTGATCTCTCGCAGCGAGGCGAGCGCGCGCCCCTGGACGACAAAGCGTTCGTTTATGATCTCGACAGACATCCCCGGCCCTTCACCCCCGTGTCAAATCTGGAGCCGGAGCGACCGTCTTCGTCCGCCATCCCGGCCATTTCCAGGGACCCAACCCTGGACCCCCAGGAGAGGAGAAGAGACGCTTTGGCGAGGATCAAAGGGGTAGCTCCTCTTCTGGAAGCTTCGACAGCCAGGCCCGAATCTCGGACGCAAAACGCCGGAAAGCCCCTGGCGCTTTTTCAAGGAACTCGACCACCCATGCGGGATCGACCCGAATGTATTCATGCACCAGAATGTTTCGGAACCCCCCTGCTCCGCGCAGCTGGTCATAAAGGGATCCGGTGATCACTCCCTCCCGCCGGAGCGCTCGAAGCAGATCCTCGTAAGTTTCCGCCTCATAGTGGAAGCGAGCGACCAGGATAGGATCGGCGATTTGGAAGATCAGCGTCAGGCCCGTCAGCAAGCCTCGTTCTGCGGCCCACCGCCGATGAAGATCTGCTTCCAGATCCCGCGTTGTGAGAACGCGATAGGCTTCGAGCGCATCCGCCACGCGTTCGAGCTCTAACAGCGCAGACCAGAGGGAATCCCGTCGTAGAGTCATTGGTTGGAGCCCCCATTGGGATTCGCGGGCCTGAGTTAGAACCCGGATTCGCGCATCTCGTGCTGTATCGCGAACCCGTTGCTCAAACGTCTGCCGTTCAATTTCCGAGCGCGCGAAGATGCAACGTCCGGTTCGAAGGATTTCCAGCTTCAAATAATAGGGTGCGAACTGCAAATCTACGAGATCCAGGCGTTCAGTCCCCAGGGCGATGGAGAGATCGGTATAGAACGTAGAGAAAGAGAATCCTTCATCCGGGAGCACGGCCAGATCGATATCGAGAGCCTCCGGATCGCCGCGGGCGATGGATCCAAATAGATACGCCAGGCGCACCGGGTGTTCCCGAAAGACCGCCTCCAGCCGTTTTAAGCGATGGGGTAGATCCGGAGGTAAGGGCGGTAGATCGCCGTAGCGTTCGCGCACTCCCATAGAGTTCTCATCCCAGGGTTAATCGATTCCCTTCAGGGCTCGCTCGATTTCCCGATGAGCTTCGCGTTCCGCGATGGCCCGACGCTTCTCGTATTGCTTCTTCCCCCGGACCAGGGCGATCTCCACCTTCGCGAAGCCTCGCGCGTTCAGATAGACCTTCAGGGGAACAATGGTATATCCTTTCTCCTGCGCCTTGCCGATCAGGCGGTTGATCTCGTGCCGATGGAGCAGCAGCTTCCGCGGCCGGCGTGGATCCGGGTTCTCCCGCGCGGCGGGCTCATAGGGCGCGATATGAACATTCATCAGCCACAGCTCGCCATCCCGAGGGAGCACATATCCTTCCCGCAAGGAGATCTTCCCCGCCCGCACGGATTTAATCTCGCTGCCGGTGAGGGCGATGCCGGCTTCGTAGGTCTCCTCAATATGATAATCGTGATAGGCTTTCGGGTTAGTGGCCACCACCCGAACCGATTCTGTTTTCTTCGCCATTCGGAGCCTCTCTCCTTTTGCGCTGGACAGATCCGGGTTCTTTCGCGACCAGGGTGCGATTGGAAAGATCTGGAGGCGTGGCCCTGAAGTCGTCAGGAGGCGCGAGGGCCTCCCCGTAGCTTACGACGCACATGATTCAGAACTTCGTCCGCCATTCGCGGCGCCTCGACGGCCATCAACCGGTTGTAAATGCGCGCGGGGATACTATCCGGCACGCTATTCGGATAACGTGCGGGGAGATAGTGGGCGTCCAGCGGTGCCACCTCCGCCCTGAGCGCCTCAAATTCTGGATCATAACGCGCGGCCCATCGGCACAGGGCTTCAACGGAATGACCGATGACCAGCTCCTCCCCCTGGGCGTAGAAAAAAGCCTTCAAAGCCTTCTCCGCCCCATGCTGGGCGATAAAGCATGCCAGATGATAACTTCCTCCTTCGAGAAGGAGGTGGGCCCCTTCTCGGTCTGCCTCTGCCTGCTCCAGCCATCGAAGCCCTTCCGCTTGCGGGTCACGCCGCATAGAGCACCTTTCCCTCCATCAGGGCACGACGGATCAGCGGCCGATCTGCCATTCGCGCCATCTCCTCGGGGGTGTAAACAAAGAGATCCACGGCCACACGGGGTTGCAAGCGCCGGTAAAGCTCCACCGTTCGCTCAATGAATCCCAGCGGTGTATCCCAGACCACCAGCAGATCCAGATCGCTGCCAAGACCCGTTTTCCCCGAAGCCATGGATCCGAAGAGGATGATCCGCTGGACCCCAATTGCTTTCAGGACCTCCACCAACCGGGAAAGCTCCAGCTCCAGATCAGCCCGCCGGGCCTCCCGCTGTTCTTCTATCCATCGGCGAAATTCTTCTTCTTGCAGATGGGCCATCGCTATGGATCCCTGAAAAGCGCCCGGATTCTTTAGATAGCGTTTAGGATTTGCGTAGTTGGTCTCTGCTCAGGAGGGGTTGAGGGACCCCTCCTCTTTTGGACTGGGGGAGGAGGTCAACTGCGCAACTCCTAAGGAGAGGCCTTTCTCGCTGCTAATCATAGCGGAAAACGAAGGGCTTGCCAACGGGCTACTTTGAGGTTTTCAGGGATTGGGCTGGGGCCGAAAGACCTGTCCCAATCCCCAGGGGGAGAGAAATTCACAGGAAGGGTGAGCGCCTGAGCGGCTCACCCTTCCTGTGAAACCGACATGAGGAGGAAAAGCCCTAAGCCCTCATACGGTTTTCGCGGGAGGAGAAGCGGCGGGGGCCCCGCCCATTTCCACGAAGTAGGCCTCGCATGCCCGATCAATGAGTTCTTTGCTCAACGTCGGGCTCACATTGAAATACGAGGCAATATCCTGGATATGCGCCAGGAGATCTCGCGCATGAACAGCCCGGAGGGGCCGCCGGCGCTTGATATACCATTCCTGAATTAGATAAACCAGCGCTTGATCATCGTAAGGGATCCCCCGGGCCTGGCATTCGCGCCGGAAGATCTCTCGGAACTCCGCCGGGGTAGGGTCCGTGATCTCAATCTTATGCCGGATCCGCCGCAGGAAGGCCTCATCCACGAGGTCCCGCGGGTTCAGGTTGGTAGAGAAGATGATCAGCGCCTCAAAAGGGATCTCGAATTTCTGGCCGGTATGGAGCGTCAGATAGTCCACACCTTTTTCCAGAGGGACGATCCAGCGGTTCAGGAGATCCCGCGGCCGCACCTGCTGGCGGCCGAAGTCATCGATCAGGAAAACGCCGCCGTTAGCCTTCATCTGAAGGGGCGCTTCATAGTAGCGGCTCACTTCGTTCCAGGTAAGATCCAGCATCTCCAGCGTCAGCTCCCCGCCGCTCACAATGAAGGGCCGCCGGATAGGGATCCACCGGGCGTCTGCCGGGATCTTTAACACCCCGGTCTGCCCGCTCCGGTGGTTCGGAAGCGGTTCGTGATTCACCTCATCAAAGACCTTGATGATGAACCCTCCGACTTCCACCGCATAGGGAATATAGATCGCACCCTCGAAAACTCGATGTCCGATCGCTTCCGCAACGGAAGTCTTTCCGTTCCCCGGAGGACCATAAAGAAAGATCGAGGTCCCCGAGTTGATCGCCGGGCCGATTTTATGAAACACCCGGTCGTTCAGGACCAGATGGCTTAACGCCTGGCGCATCACCCGGGGAGTGACCCGCGTCCCTTTATGGGATTGGCGACGCATCGCAACCGTGTAAGCGGAAAGAGGAACAGGCGCCGGGCCCGCATACTGGCTCCGATCCAGCGCTTCCCGGGCCCGATCACGACCCCGTGCGGTCAGCGCATACTGGTAAGCCTGTTCCCCCACACCCCGGGCTCCCTGCACCTCCACCAGCTGTTCCCGTTTCAGGAAATCCAGGATCGCTTCGGTCACCCCGGTGTAGGGGAGACGCAGGCGTTCGGACAGCTGCCCTCCGGTCAGATAACCCGCATTGTAAAGGATTTTCAATGCCAGGTCCGCCAGGAGGGCCGGGGAAAGCCCGGTTTCCTCCAGCGTGCGAGGCATAGGGGGAACAAACACGGGCTCCGTCGGCGGAGCGGCTCTTGAAGGCGCTGATGTTTCTGTCTGAGCGGTCGGCGTCACGCCCATCATGGCCTTCCTCGCTTTAACTTGGGATGAATTTTATATCTAAACACAGGGCTTGCACAAAGCTCCCGCGTTTGCCCCTTCCCATGCCGCGAAGCGGCGTGGGAAGGGGCAAATAAAGCCCCCGGTTTGCAGCAGAGCATATCCATCCTCATATTAAACCGCTGGGAGATCCATGGATGTTCTGAGGGCCACGGGGGTGGATGCATCGGGGTGGGACACCCCCTCCGGGGACTGGGGAGGACATGCCCTCCTCCTGAAAAAGCCCCGGAGACTTTGGATTTCATTCAGGCTCCCTTTCTCCCCTCCCCGCGGTCCTCTGAGCCACGAGGAGGGGAGAAGGGGAGGAGAGCTTGCCTTGTAGGATGCGAGGGCCCAGACGACAAGCTCCATGGCCAACTTTAGTCCGGAGTCCCGCTCAGAGAGTGTCTGAGAATTTGGGTAGTGTTCGCATGGTCTATGATCCGCTTTGATGCCCCTCCCCCTGGTGGGCGCGCCTTCGGCGCGCCCACCAGGCCCCCAATGCCCCATGCGAATTTTCGGACACTCCCTTAGAATCCGCCCGGGAGGCGGACCGGAAAAACGAGGTTCAGGAGGAGGCCGGCGAGGAAGAGCGCCCCGGCGCGACGGTTGAAGATAAATGCCCAGGAGACATACCAGAGCGGCCACACAGGATAGTTCGGTGGCGGTGTCGACGGACGCGATCGGATATAGGTTCGCACCACTTCCACCAGACGCGGGAGGCTGAACAGAGTCAGCAGCACCCATGGCCCCAGCACCCGGACCAGCGCCAGACTCAGAACCACAACGTAAAAGGCGATCATCAGCCCAACATTCAGAGCCCGCGCGGCTCGCTCTCCCAAAAGAACAGGAAGCGTGTAGATCCCCTGAGCGCGGTCCTGCTCCAGCTTATCGATGTGTTTTCCGATCAGGACGGTCGCGACTAACAGCCCATAAGGGAGCGAGGCCAGCCAGACCCAGGGAGGGAGCATCCCGGTGGTCGCATAAAAGGTTCCTCCGATCATCAGGGGGCCCCACACCAGAAAAACCCCCAGCTCTCCCAGACCGATGCGTTTCAATCGGATGGGGGGCGCCACATAGAATACACTGATTAACAGCCCGGCAAGGGCGAAGGCGAGGATGGGCCAGCCACGCAGCGTGGTGAGATAGAGCGCGATGCCCGCATCCAGGGCGTTCACCAGCAGGATTGCCCGCAACAGCTGAGCGCGCGTGACCAGCCCTGAAAGCACTGGATGGGGGGCATATTGAGACCGCACATATTCAGCGGTGTCCAGCCCGGTTTCCAGATCAAAGTAATCGTTGATCATATTGTTCGCCGCATGGGCCAGGAGCAGGCCGATCATGGATAGCCCAAAGGGCACCACGTCGAATCGACCCACTGCAGCTGCCAGCAATCCCCCAATGGCGGCAGATATGAAGGTCATGGGGAACACACAGCAACGGACAATGAGCAGCCACCTGGAAATGGGATCCATCGGCCGATCCGCCGATAGATTGCAGGTGCGGTAAACTTCTAACCAGTTTCGCCACATCGCCGAATCCTCCGATAAGCGGGATGATGTTTATGAAACAGGAACGCTACCTGAGATTCTACTCCTCCTGGAGAGCGCCATGGGGTTCCGGGCCTTCATCGGGATGATCCTTGGGCTGTCCTTCAGCCTGCTGGTATCCGGTTGCTTCGGGCGATCCACCGCCCCTCTGACCACGCCATCTGCCACTCTAACCAGGCCTGCTGGGCCAAGCCCATCGCCCAGCTCGCCAATTCGCCATACCCCAACGCCGGTTCCATCGCCTTCTCCCACACCTTCTTCAACTCCGGATCCCTATGCGGACCTGACCATTGAAGCCCTTCGCCAGCGCTCCTATGGAGGCGGATCGATCCGGATCGAGCGTGTGCTGGCGGTCACATCCGCGTTCACCCGCACGTTGATCGCCTATCCCAGCGATGGGCTGACGATCTACGGATTTATGAACATCCCCCGCGGCCATGGACCTTTCCCTGTGGTGATCGTTCTGCACGGCTATGTGGACCCTCAACGGTATTCGACCCTGGCCTATACCACCCGATACGCCGACGCCTTCGCCCGGGCGGGGTTCCTGGTCCTTCACCCGAATTATCGCAACTATCCGCCGTCCGACGAGGGGCCGAATCCCTTCCGGGTGGGATACGCCATCGATGTGCTGAATCTGATCGCCCTGCTTCCGACCCTGCCGATGGCCCAGCCCGAGGCAGTAGGGTTGTTTGGCCACTCCATGGGCGGAGGGATCGCCCTGCGGGTCCTGGCGGTCCATCCCGGTGTGAAAGCCGCTGTGCTTTACGGTTCGATGAGCGCCGACGAGCGTAAGAACTTCGAGCGCATCCTCCAGTGGTCCGGCGGCCGTCGCGGACGTGAGGAGCTTAGCACGCCGGAGGAAGCGCTTCAGCACATCTCGCCGGTTTTCTATCTGGGAGATATCGTCACCCCGGTCCAGATCCACCATGGCGCGGCGGATACTGTGGTTCCGCCGGAATGGTCGCGGGAGCTGTATGAGCGCTTGCGGACGCTGGGGAAGCCGGTGGAATGGTATGAATATCCGGGTCAGCCTCACACCTTCCCGGCTGGAAGCGAGGCGGAGCGCCTGCTGCTGGAGCGATCGATCGCGTTCTTTCGAAAATATCTACGCTAACGCATTCCGGTAGCTTCGCTTTTCTGGGCCGGGCCAGGCACCGCCAGCGCCAGGGCCCACCTCAAAACCTGCGGAATGAGGAGCATCCATGGGCCGTCTCCATCAGGGGGTATCAAAGGATCGATGGGCTGTGATCCCTCGGGTGCTTTGTTTCCTGTTCCACGAGAACGAGGTGCTTCTGATGCGGCGAGCCTCCCATCGCGCCGTCTTCCCCGATCGCTACAATGGCCTGGGCGGCCATGTAGAGCCCGGCGAAGATCTCCGCACTGCGGCACGTCGGGAGATCCACGAAGAAACCGGCCTGGAGATCGGAACGCTGCAGCTGGCTGGACTCATCCTGGTCGACACCGGTGAGGCCCCCGGAGTGCTCATCGGGGTTTTCATCGGGGAAGCCCCGGAGCGGCGGACCGGGATGACCGCTGAAGGGATGCTGGCATGGGTGCCGATGGATCAGGTGCTGGAGCTTCCCGTGGTGGAGGATTTCCCGGAGCTCTGGCCCCGGGTGCTTCGTTTCCGGGAAACCCGTGAGCCGTTCTTCCTGAGCTACACGTATGATCCGAAGGATCGCCTGATCGTGCGGGAAGGGTAGGGTCAGGCGAGGTCCCCCGGCGCCTTCCACATGGGATGTGCTCTGGAATTGCTGGAAAGGAGCTCGCAGATTGGAAAGACCGCCCTGGGCGGGTGGGCACCGTAACGCCCGAAAGAGGGTCTGAAAACTCGGTGATAGACGACGAGTATGGAGGCGTGCCAGGCGTTTGACCATCTGTTTGTCGTCGGGCACGAAGCGGACAGGAAAGGCCATTGCCTGTAATCAGCACGGAGCGAAAGGGATGATGGAAGCGATGAGCATCGCTCTGGAAGAGCTGGCCCGATCCCTGCGCGACCTGCGGGGTTCGTCAGCGATCCGCCAGGCCGCACTGGCATGGGTCGTGCGGTGGACCCGCGGGGCCGATGGGGCTTTCCTCCGGAGGGAAAAGGGGATCTGGCGGTGTCAGGAGGCGCTTCGAGAGCCACTCCGCTGGGAAAAGGAATGGGAATTGCCGGAGCGGGCAGAGCTCCCTGGCTGGCAGGAGCATGGGGACGTCTGCTTCCTGGCGATCCCACTGCGAGGAACTACGGAATGGTTGGGCGTATGGGAGCCAGATCTCGCCACCCTGATGGATGCGCGAGCCTGGTCGGTCGCCGGTCTCCTGATCGGACTGGCGCTGGAGGCGGCCCTGGATCGCGAAACCCAGAGCGCCTTCCTCTCCACAGCGGTCCACGAGCTGCGCCTTCCGATGACCAGCATCAAGGGCTATGCCGATCTTCTGGCGAAAGGAATGGCTGGACCCCTGACCGATCCCCAGCGCCGGTTCGTGGAGATCATCCGGTCGAACATCGACCGTCTGGCAGGTCTGGCGAATGATCTGCTCGAATATTCTCGCATCGAGACCGGGCGATTGCGGCTGCGACAGGAGATCATCGCTATGGAGGAAGCCCTGAAGGAGACCCTCCAGCGGATGCGGGAGGAGATCGAGGGAAGGGCTCATCGTGTGGAGCTGGACCTTGCCGGGGATCTCCCGATGGTTGTGGCGGATCGGGAGCGGCTCATCCACATCCTGAGCAAGGTGCTGGACAACGCGGCGAAATACACGCCTTCTGGAGGGGAAATTCGGATTCGAGCTATCCAGACCGGGGATGCGGTGCTTTGTGAGATCACAGACAGTGGAATCGGGATCTCCACAGAAGATCAGGCCAGGCTCTTCACACCGTTCTGGCGTTCCGAAGATCCCCGGGTGCGGGAGGTCCCGGGCTTCGGGCTCAGCCTGGCGGTGGTCCGTGGCCTGCTCCGGGCCATGGGCGGGGAGATCGAGATCGAGAGCGCACCGGGCCAGGGGACCCGGGTTCGAATCCGGCTGCCTTGCGCTCAGGGGACGTAAAGTTTATCGCTCTGGGGATTTTGGGTTGGGCGGCCCCGCCCAGCCCAAAATCCCCGCGGCCCTTTGGGTCCTGGGGAAGGGGAGAGGCTCGCCTCCCATCCGGAGAGGGCCCGGATGGCCAACCACCCAGCTCACCTTGCCTCAAGTCCAGCTGTTTCACTCATCCTTCAGCCCGGGCCGCTTCCACCAGCCAGCGGAAAGGCCAGAGGTGTCGGGAGTCGTCCTCGAACAATAGCTCCGGATGCCATTGCACGGCCAGCGCCCGGGGTGTGGCACTTCCCTCCGGATACCAGAGGAAGGCCTCCACCACGCCGTCCGGCGCCTCGGCCAGAACCTGCAGTGCTGTCGGAAGCTGCTGGCGGTTCGCAATCCCCTGGTGGTGGTATGAATTGACCTCCAGCACCTCGCCGACCCCACAGGCCTGGAGGAGTTCCCTGAGGGTAGGATTGGCATATAGACGGACCGGGTGGGCGAGTGCGGGGGGAGGCTGGTCGCTGTTATGCGTCAGCTCTGTGACATCAGGGAGATGCTGACATAACATCCCGCCCCAGGCAACCGCCATCACCTGGAAGCCGCGACAGATCCCCAGGATCGGACGTCCCCGATCCCGGGCAGCCTCCACCAGGGCGAACTCGAAGGCGTCTCGCTCCGGATCCACCCCTTCGGTTTCGGGATGCCGCGAGGCCCCATAGCGCGCTGGATCGATGTCTCCGCCTCCCGTGAGCAGCACACCATCCACCCGCTCGACAAACATAGCTGCGGCCTCCGGCGGGAGATTGGGCAACATCACCGGGAGGCCTCCGGCCTGCCAGATCGCCCGCAGGTAAGCGGTTTCCGTCGCGCTCCATGCCCGCTTTAGCGAGGCGGGCTCCCGCGCGTTCTTCACCGTCACGCCGATCAACGGTCGCCGCATCGGGTTTCCACCTTCAGGGATTTGAGGAGTCTTCTTCTCCAGTGCTCCAGTGCGGATCGAGCGAGATGGTCAGATGGATAGGCCCCTCCCCACGGCTCCCGGAGCCGTGGGCTTTCTGTTCGCAGTCGGGCATGTGAGTGCCCGCTCTTTTTGTGAACGCCCGGGACGGGCACTCCGCTTCGCTCCGTGCCCTACTACAAGCAGGGGTTTTCCTGTTCGTAGTCGGGCGCGTAAGTGCCCGTCCTCTTTTTGTGAACAGTGGGGTCACCTTCAGCAACCCTCGTAAAAAAGAAGGGAGGGGCCCCTCCATCTCCCATAGATGAAGGCCAACCGCGCAAGTCCTACCCCAAATGGTAGAGGGTTCGTGCGTTGTGCTGCAGGATCGCCTCCGCTGCCTTTTCCGCCTCGGCCACGGTGAGATCGCCATCCTCCACCGTCGCCACCAGGACTTCCCTCAGAATCCGCCGCCCCCAGCGAGCCCCCAGGTAGAACAGCTCCGGGATCAGATGAGCGTCCGTGGAGAACAGGATCTTGCTGATCGGCGTGAACTCCAGGAAGGCGCGGACAACGAAGGCCATCCCGGAATGGCTCAGGAAGGGGATGGCCAGGCCCAGGTCGACATAAACGTGAGGATATACGGCCGCGAGATAGCCGGCCTCCCGGGTATAGGGATAGGAAGCATGGAGTAGCACGAAGGGCACACGCTGGAAACCCGGGTGCTCCAGCAGCGGGCGCAGGTGTAATGGGTTGGCCCACCGCAGATCCAGATCCGGGTCCCCGAAGCCGGTGTGGAACTGGACAGGTCGGCCATGCCGGGCAGCGGCCTCCAGTGTCCGCCAGACCACCCAGTCGTTCAGGGGCTTGCGAACCAGCCGGGGACGCTCTCCTCGCACAGCCTGTTGCCGCAGGGTTTCAAAGGCCAGGCGAACGGCTTCCGGATCCGGGATTTCAATGGCCAATCCCGTTCGATAGGCCACGATGGTCTTGAAGCCAACGACCTCTGACCCCGGATGGTCGAGGGCAGATCGAAAGGCCTCCTCAAACGCCTGCCAGGTAGGAGACTCCAGGATCAGGCGCTCGGCCAGGAATTCCACGCGAAGCAATCGATAGGTTCGGGCGAAACGGTTATGCCATTCGGTCGGCATCACCTGATCCGGCATGAAACCATCGTCCATAAGGATGGCCTGGAAGCCCGCCGCCTGGAAGCAGCGGCGGACGAGCTCCTCAAAACTTAGCTGTTCCCTCGTCTCCAGAATCGCCTCCAGCCTTGGCTCGCAGCCCAACAATTCCGCGATCTCCCGCATGCTACGGCGGAAAAAGAGGGTCTCCTGCACATGACGGGTGACCACCTCAACAGCATAACCCTCGGTGAAGGCCGAGGGATAGGCGAAGGCCCGCGCGTGCTCGGGGCGCAGCAGATTATGGGCATGCTGGTCAACGATTGGGATGTCCGATAGATCCACGTCCTCTCCCTCCGGAACTTGCGGTAGTTCATCAGGAAACCACCAGATAGCAGCCGAACCGGCTATAGGAGATCGCCGCCTCTCAATAGCGCTCCAGCAGGATCCGCACTTCCTCCTCGTGGGGGAGATCCTTCATCGCCTCCCACTCCGCGCGCCGCACGGCGAGGTAGGAGCGCGCGAGCTCCGGCCCCAGCGCCTGAAGGAGGACTTCGTCCTGCTCCAGGGCCGCGATGGCCTCGCCCAGGCTCGCCGGCAGCGGCCGGATGCCGCGGACTGCCTGCTCTTCCTCCGAAAGATCGGCCGGATCCATCTGAATGGGCTCGGCAGGATCGAGCCCTTTCTCCAGACCATCCAATCCAGCTGCGATCACGGCCCCTAAGGCCAGATAGGGGTTGCAGGAGGGATCCACTGTCTTCAGTTCAATATGAGTGATCGGCCGACCGGCCGGAGGCTGAGGCACCCGCACGGCCGCCTCCCGGTTGCCGTAGCCCCAGCAGGTGAAAGCCCCGCTCCAGAAGCGCGGGCGGATCCGCTTATAGGAGTTCGGGCTGGGAGTGGTGAAGGCCATGAGGGCCGGCAGGTGGTGAAGGATCCCTGCCACGAACGCCCGGGCTTCCGCGGACAGCATCTCCGGGCGACGAGGATCTGCGGTCCGGTTGCGATCACCCCGCCACAGGCTGAAATGGAGGTGAGCGCCGCTGCCGGCTTTGTCCGGGAAGATCTTGGGGACAAAGGAGGCAATCAAGCCATGACGGTGGGCGACCGCCCGCACCGTCTCCCGGAAGACGATCTGGTTGTCCGCCGCCCGCAATGCCTCCGCATAGCGGATCGGCATTTCGAACTGTCCAGGGCCGGATTCCGCATAGATCATCTCCGGGACGACCCCCTGAGCTTCCAGGGCGGTGGTCAGTTCCTCCAGCACCGCCGCCGCAGCGTCCAGAGCGGCTGTTTGGGCGAATACCGTGGAATCGGCCGGGACCACCTGGTCGCCTTCCCGGCGCAGGAGATAGAACTCGTTCTCAAAGGCGGCCATGATCCGCCATCCCCGGCGCCCAGCCTGTTCGATCATCCGGCGGAGGAAGGAGCGCGGGCAGTGGGGCCATGGCTCATCCCCCGCGTAGATATCCGTCAGCACCCGGGCGTGGCCGGGGGCGTAAGGCAGCGGAGTGAAGGTCGACCAGTCCGCCCGCATATGGACCTCGCCGGCGGGAGTCAGTCCAGATCCAGAGGCCAGGGCATCATACATAACCGGGAGGGCCTGTTGAGCGGCAGCGATCCCCACGCCCGCGCCTTCCAGGTAATCCTCCAGGAAAGCGGTGTGAACGGCCTTGGCTCGGATAAGGCCCGCGTTGTCGCACCAGATAAAGCGCACGTAGCGAATTCCGCGGCTGCGGATCGCCGCACGGACCTCGTTCTTCCAGTCCGTCATGGTCTCTGCCTCCAGAAGCGGGGGTATGGAGACGGTGACAGCGCCTCAGATCACACAACCCGGGAAGCCAGCGCTGGAGAGTGGCAGCGGCCAGGCCCTGCCACTCTCCAGGCGACTGTCTCTGGAAGAATCCCTCAGGGGGCGGGGACCTTCTGAGGAACGCGCTCGACGGCCAGGGTGAACTTCCCGCCCTTCACTTCGATCACGGTCACCCCCTTCTGTGGGATATGCGATTGCGGTGAGTAATTGATCACCCCAGTGGCCGCCGGGAAGTCCCGGATGCTTTCCAGGGCTTGTTTGATGGCCTGCCCATCTGTAGACCCTGCGCGGCGGATGGCCTCGGCCAGCACATACACGGTGTCATAACCCAGCGCCGCGAAGACGGCCTCGGGTTCTGTCCCATATTTCTGCTTGTAGGCTTCCACAAACTTGCGCACCTTCTCATTCGGGGAGTCCGCCGTGAGGAGCGAGTGGGTGGTGAAGAACACGTTCTCAGCCGCCGGTCCCGCTACTTCCAGGAGGAGCGGGGTGTCGTAGCCATCACCGCCCACGATGGGTCCAGTGATCCCCGCGTTCCGGAATTGCTTCACAATCGTCCCCACATCATCCGGCAGGGCAGAGATGTAGTAGAAATCCGGTTGCTGAGGCAGGGCCTTCACCTTAGCGATCTGGGCCGAGAAATCCTTATCGCCGGACTGATAGGTATCCTCCAGCACGATGGTCCCGCCCAGCTCGGCGAAGCGCTCCTTGAAATATTTGGCCAGGACGGTGGTGTATTCCGCCCCCTTGTCCCAGAGCAGGTAAGCGGTCTTGCCGAACTTCTCAAAGGCGAACTCGGCTCCCACCGCCGCCTGCACGTTGTCACCAAAGGGGGTTAAGAAGAGCATATCCCCAACCTGGCCCGGCAGGCGTGGCGAGGTGGCCCCGACCGTGATGAAGGGGATCCCTGCCCGCTGACAGATTGGGCCGGCGGCCAGCACGTAGTCGGAATCGTTGAAACCGATGACCGCAACGACCTTATCCTGCTCGATCAGCTGGGTGACCACCGTGGCGGCCGTGGCCGGGTCCGTCTTGGTGTCCCGGATCAACAGCTCGATGGGGCGACCCAGGACACCTCCGGCGGCGTTGATCTCTTCGGCGGCCAGCCGGGCCCCGTTGGCTGCCGGGACATCAATGGAGGCCATCCCGCCGGTCAGATTGAAGGGCGCGCCGATACGAATGGGGGCGCGTTCTTCCAGCGTGCCGGCAGGGGTAGGGGATGCGGCAGGGGGAGCGGTCGGAGTGGCCGCAGGGGGCGGGGTGGCGGGTTGGCAGGCAGCGGCCCCGAGCAGGAAAACCAGAAACAACGCGACCAATCGATGCAGCGGGCGCATGGCACTTCCTCCTAATTAAGGATCTGCCTTCCGAACGCGAGGAGACTCCAGAACAACCTTCCGCTGTGCCAGCCATCGCTCCACGCGTTCAGGGATGGCCTCCAGTCGGAGTTCCTGATCCCCCAGCAATCCCTGGCGTCGGAACGTGATCAGGAGGATCAGGAGCACAGCCAGACCGATCTGGCTCAGACCATACAGCGGGCCGAAGGTGAACGAGCCGATGGCGAAACCGGGCTCCATATTTCGCAATAGCTCCGTGCTGGCCATGACCAGCAGTGTCCCGAGGACGGAGCCGGTCACACTACCCATTCCGCCCACGATCATCATGACGATGATCTCAAAGGTCTTGGAGAAATAGAAGGCGTTTGGCGAGAAGGCGGTGAGAAAATGGGCCCACAACCCACCAGCGATCCCGGTGAAGAAGGCGCTGATTCCGAAAGCGATCAGGCGCACCCGGGCGATGGAGACCCCCACCCCTCGCGCCCCCCATGGATCATCCCGGGCGGCTCGAACTTGTAAGCCCAGGGACGAGTGCTTCAGGCGCCAGGCAATGTAAAGGTTCAGAAGCGCCCATAGGGCTGCCCAGCCCAGCGTGGTGAATGGCGGGACACCGGTGAACGTCCGTGTCCCCCGCGTGAAGGCCTCCGCGTTGATCAGCACCACGCGAGTGATAATTAAAAAGCCCAGCGTGGCCACGGCGACGAAGTGGCCGCTCAAGCGCAGGATCGGGATGCCGATCAGTAAAGCCACTGCTGCAGCGGTGAACCCTCCCAGGATCAGGGCGGGCAAGAAGGGCAGGGTGGTGGAGGCCAGCGGGGCTGGCAGATCCGGGAGATTGACCTTTTTCATCGCAATGGGCAGCGTCAGGATCGCGGAGGTATACGCTCCCAGGGCCATGAAGCCGACATGACCCAGGGAGAACACCCCGGTGAATCCGGTGAAGAGGTTCAGGCTGACCACCAGCATCAGATTGATCAGGAACAGAACAGCCAGTCGCTGGAGGTAGGCGCTACCTCCCCGCTCCAGCGCCAGATAGATGCCGGCGAGCAGCAACAGGGCGACACCGCGCAACCCCCATCGCCATCCACGTCGAATCGGAGAAGTGCCCATTTTCAGACGCGCTCCGCTTCCAGATAGCCCAGGATCCCGCCCGGGCGTACCAGCAGGATCAGGATGAGGATCCCATAGACCATGGCATCCCGGTAGCCCACGATCCCGGAAGGCAGGAGACCCTGGAGCACGATCTCCAGCGCCCCCAGGAGATATCCTCCCAGGACCGCGCCCTGGATCGTCCCGAAGCCCCCGATCACGCAGGCCACGAAGGCTTTCAGAACCGGTTCAAACCCCATCCCGGGGTTGATCGTTCCGACGTGAGCCGTCCAGAACAGGACGGCCAGTCCCGCCATCGCCGACCCGATGGCAAAGGCCAGCACCGTCACTTTCCCGATCTCAATGCCCAGCAGCTGAGCCGCGACAGGGTTCTCCGCCGCTGCTCGCATCGCCAGCCCCAGACGGGTTCGGGTCACAAAGAGGGCCAGGCCGCTCAGGGCGAGCAGGGCGCCCCCAAATGCCCAGAGATGAATGGATGGCAGGAAAAGATTCCCGCCCGGGTGGAATACCCGAGTCAGAAGCGCAGGCATCGGGAAGGGACGGGAGCGCGGGGAGAACAGCATGATGGCCAGGTTCTCCAGGAGAACAGCGACAGCGAAGGAGTTCAGGAGCAGCGCAACGTCTGACGCGCCCCGCACCGGTCGATAAGCGATTCGCTCCATCAACACGCCCAGCGCCGCGGCGCCGGCAATCGCGCCGAGAGCGACCAAGGGGAAGGGCATTCCGGCCTGGAGGAGGAGGAGGCCGATGTAGGCGCTGGCCATCATCACGGTGCCGTGGGCGAAGTTGATCAACCGCATCACGGCGAAGACCATCGCTAGGCCCACTGCCATCAGGGCGTACTGGCTGCCCAGCCCTAAGGCGTTGATCAGTTGCTGGATCCAGAACTCCAGCGAGCCAGCGGCATGCATGGAACGCTCCCCTAACGGCCGAGATAGATTCGGATCAGGTCCGGGTTCTCTCGGAGACGGCTGGCGGTATCCGCCAGGACCATCCGGCCGGCCTCCAGCACATAGGCGCGGTCGGCCAGCTCCAGGGCCTTCTCTGCGTTCTGTTCGACGATCAGCATCGTCAGGCCCTGAGCCTTCAGCTGGGCCAGGGCTTCAAAAACCTCCTCCACCACCCGCGGGGCCAGACCCAAAGAGGGCTCATCCAGCAACAGGATCTCGGGGTCGGCCATCAGAGCCCGGGCGATGGCCAGCATCTGCTGCTGTCCTCCTGAGAGCAGCCCCGCTGGCTGGCGAAGCCGCTCTTTCAGCATTGGAAACAGGGTGAGGACCCGCTCCAGGTTGCGGCGCTCGCGGTCGGGATCCCCCAGTCGGTACCCTCCCAGGATCAGGTTCTCCCGAACCGTGAGGTTCTTGAAAACCTGCCGGCCTTCCGGGCACTGGATGATTCCCATGCGGGCAATGAGCGCCGGAGGGCGCCCGCTGATCTCCCGGCCCCGGTAAAGGACCTGACCTCGCACCGGGCGTAGCAAGCCGGAGATCACTCGCAGCGTCGTGGTCTTGCCGGCCCCGTTCGGCCCCAGCAAGGCAACCACCTCACCCGGCCCCAGCGATAGGGACAGGCCGTGGAGAGCCCGAATCGCCCCGTAAGCTGCCTCCACATTACGCAGTTCCAGAACGGGTGGACCGTCCAAGGAAGGCCTCCAGGACCAGAGGGTTGTTGCGGATCTCCTCCGGGGTCCCCTCAGCCAGAAGGATGCCGGAGTTCAGGACATGCAGGCGGGGGCAGAAGCGCATCACAACCGGCATATCGTGGGCCACCATCAGGATGGCCATCCGGCGCTCCCGATGGAGCCGGCTCAACTGGTCAACCAGCGCCTCGCTTTCCTCCGGATGGAGCCCTGCCGTTGGCTCATCCAGCAGGAGTAGAGAGGGCTCCAGGGCGAGAGCGCGGGCGATCTCCACTCGCCGCTGATCCCCATAGGCAAGGGTACCAGCAAGGCGATGGGCCAGATGAGCGATCCCCATCTGCTCCAGGAGGGCCATCGCCTGATCCTGCATCCTCCGGATCTTCCGCTGCCATGGACCGAAGCCCAGCACCGTTGAGGGGACATCCGGGGGATAGCGAACGGCCATCGCGACCATGACGTTCTCCAGGGCAGTGAGGGAAGGGAAAAGCCGGATGTTCTGAAAGGTGCGAGCGACCCCCATGGCCGGGATCCGATGGGCGGGCAGACGGGTCAGGTCCTGGCCCCGGAATCGAATGCGCCCCCTATCCGGTCGGAGGAACCCGCTGAGCAGGTTGATCAATGTGGTTTTGCCCGCCCCGTTAGGCCCGATCACCCCCAGGATCTCTCCCTCATGGAGAACCAGCCGGTAATCCCGCAGCGCCACAACCCCCTGGAACCGCTTGGTTAAACCTTCGACGTCCAGGAGGGGAGCAGGCGAGGAGGCTCCAGAGGGGCTGGCCGGCCCTTCCCGCA
>JAEVEY010000037.1:26307-37065 GCA_016842045.1 Candidatus Thermoflexus sinensis
GTGCTGCATATGCGGATCGGGGGCATGCATTGCTCGCTTTGTGAGGCTTCTGTCCGAAGGGCCGTGCAACATCTTCCGGGCGTCCTGGAGGTCCATGTGAGCATTGCCCATGGGGAGGCCCTGATCCGCTATGATCCGGAGCGCGTGAAGCCAGAGGACTTCTATCAGACACTGGAGGCGCTGGGCTTTTCAATTCGACCGCCCGATGAAGTCGCCGCCATCGCTCAGGAGGAGGCGGAGCTCCAATCCGCCTGGCAGAAGGTCCGGTGGGCCAGCCTCGCCCTAGGGGTTGGGAGCGGGCTGATGGGCCTTCGGTTCCTGTATGGCCCTCATCCCCTGCTGATGGCCGGGATGGCAGCGCTTGCCTTTTCTATGGCCCTGGGTCCCGCTCGCTTCATCCTCCGGAACGGCCTCCAGGCCCTGCGACGCCGCATCCTGAATCAGGATGTATTGGTCCTGGCCGCAGCCTTCGCTGGCCTGGTGGGCGGCGGGCTGGGGGTCCTGGATCCCGCTTTCCCCTCGGGCGCTTTCCTGGGAGCCGCGGTCTTTGTGCTGGCCTTCCACATCATCGGCGGCTATTTCTCCATACGGGTCCACGTTCAGGCCTCTCAGGCAGTGCGCCGGCTCCTTCAGCTCCAGCCTGAGCAGGCGGCTCGCCTTCGACCGGATGGGAGCGAGGAAGTCGTCCCGGCTGCCTGGTTACAGCCGGGTGATCTCATCCGGGTGCGGCCGGGGGAACGTATCCCAGCCGACGGGATCGTGCGCGCCGGGGCCTCGGCGGTCGATGAAAGCCTCCTGACCGGCGAGCCCATCCCCCGCGACCGGCTCCCTGGGGATCCCGTGATCGCCGGGTCCATCAATCTGAGCGGCGCCCTGATCGTGGAGGTGACCCGTGTCGGGGAAGAGACCTTCCTGCGACAGGTGGCCCGGCTGGTGGCGGAAGCCCGGGCGATGAAGCCTGGGATCCTTCGCCTGGTTGATCGCGTGCTCCTGGTCTATGTCCCCGCCGTTTTCCTCGCTGCGCTAACAGGTTTCCTGCTCTGGACCGCGGGGCTGATGCTCATGGGAGGGCGTCCGGATCTGATCCGCGCGCTCTTCGCGTTGTTGACCGTGCTGGTGATGGGATATCCCTGCGCTCTGGGCATGGCCACCCCACTGGCCATGATCCGGACCAGCGGGGTGGCCGCGGCGCGGGGCATCCTGATGCGTTCCCCGGAGGCCTTTCACGTCTTTAAGGATGTGAAAGCGATCCTTCTGGACAAGACGGGGACGTTGACGCTGGGTCACCCGACATTGATCGCCTGTATCCCTCTGGATGGGGACGAGCAGGAGATCCTCCGATGGGCGGCGGGAGCGGAGCTGCCCTCGGAACATCCTCTGGCTCGAGCGATCGTAGCCGCCGCCCGCGATCGGGGAATCCACCCCCCCGAGCCGGAGGCCTTCACAGCACAACCCGGCCAGGGAGTGATCGCCCGGCTGGAGGGTCAGGAGGTCCTGGTGGGAAGGCGCTCCTTCCTGGAGGAGCGGGGCCTGGAGCTCACGGCAGCCCTTCCGGTGCTGGCGGCCCAGGAGGCCCTGGGCCGAACTACGGTGCTGGTCGCCGTGGATCGAAAGGTGGTGGGTATCCTGGCTTTCGGGGATCCGCTGAAGCCGGACGCAGCGGAAGCCATTGCGACATTGCGCCGTCTGGGTTTGGAGCCTATGCTCATCTCCGGCGATAACCCAGGGGCCGTTCGCGCCGTCGCTAAGGCCCTGGGCATCCTCCAGGCCTGGGCTGGGCTTCTCCCCCATGAGAAGATGGAGATCATCCGGCGATTGCAACGTCAGGGGTTACGCGTTGCATTCGTCGGTGACGGGATCAACGATGCGCCGGCCCTCATGCAGGCGGATCTCGGCATCGCCATCGGGGCGGGGGCGGACATCGCCCTGGAGGCGGCAGACATTGTGATCGCGGGAGAACGGCTGCAGGCGCTGGCGGAAGCGTTCCAGCTCTCCCGGGTGAGCTATCGCCTGACGGCCACAAATGTCGGGCTGGCCCTGATCTGGAACGGATTGGGCATGCTGGCGGCCCTGAGCGGACGGGTGGATCCGGTGTGGGCCATGCCCGCCATGGCGATCAGTGTCTCCGCTGTGCTGTTTCGATCGATCTCCAGCCGCCTGCTGGAACCGACCTCTTGAGTTCCAGGACGATCACTGGAACCCCTCCGGCTGAGATTGCCGGGATCCGTGCTGTGGAGGCACCCGAAGTCTGTTGGATCTCGGGAGCCCTATGAGGCAAAAACGAGCAGCGGTCCCATTCGAGCTGAGGGGCGCTGGGGCTTTTTCCTCCTTGTTTCTCCCCGCAGCCCCTTGAGCTGCGGGGAGAAGAAATTTTAGGGATATGGGGGGCCGTCTTCGGCGTGTCTCCCATATACTCCATGATGAGAACGCCGCCCAGGAGGCGCAAAAGATGCGATCCGGGGATTCGCCGCGAGGATGGCGGATCGGCGAGCTGGCTGCGGAACTGGGGATGAATCCGCGGACACTGCGATATTATGAGGCGATCGGTCTGCTTCCCCCGCCCCGCCGGACCCCATCCGGGTATCGGTTATATGGGGCCGCGGAGCGGGAGCGATTGCGCTTCATCCGAAGGGCCCGGGCCATCGGGCTCAGTCTTTCTGAGATCCGGGAGATCCTGCAGCTCCGGGATGCCGGCCGGCGGCCCTGCGCCCACGTCCTGACCATGCTGGATCGAAAGATCGCCCTCCTTGACCGACAGATCCGCGCGCTGGAAGCCTTCCGACGGGAACTTCAGGCGCTACGTCGCCGGGCGGCCCGAGGAGCCTACCGCCGGGGTGCGATCTGCGGGATCATCGAGCACACGGAGTAGGGGTGAGGCGGCAAAGCCGCTTCCCTCTACTCCTCCACTTCAGCGGCCACCTGGGCCAGCTCCTCAGCGGTCACGGCCTCCACGTTGTAACGGGACAGCCCCTCCCGAATCCGGGCCATCACCTCGTCGAACGACATGGTCACAATCCGTTTGCGGCGAATGGGGTTGACCTGGGAGAGCACAGCCTGCTTGAGGAAGGGGTAACGGATCCCC
This sequence comes from Candidatus Thermoflexus sinensis, assembly GCA_016842045.1. GTDB lineage: Bacteria > Chloroflexota > Anaerolineae > Thermoflexales > Thermoflexaceae > Thermoflexus > Thermoflexus sinensis. The sequence goes on from JAEVEY010000037.1 coordinate 29,390, forward strand.
TTCTCATGCAGGGCGTCCAGGATCGGCTCCACCAGCTGATCGATCGCTTCAATGACCTGAGCCCGGCGCTCCCGCTCCGCAATCGCCTCCCGCATCGGCATATCCAGGAAGCGATCGACCTTCCGCAAGATCGGCACATAGCCGGCCCCTGCAAATCGATCCTTCCGATCATACAGGAGGCCCAGGGTGATCAGATAGGCTTCCTCAAACTGGAAGGAGAAGGCCCGCTCCGGAGCTTCCGGATGTTCCCCCCGGAGGGTTTGATACATCCGCAACACCTCCAGAGCCTTCTCCCGCAGGTTGTGGGCTTTCTCCGTGTTGAGGCCGAGGATGTGATAGGCCACGGTTGGATCCGGGATCAGGATCGCCATGATCGTCCGGGCGCCCAGACGGACCATGGCCTCCCGCCGGTGATTGCCGTTCGGAGTCCAGTAACGGCCATCCGGGGTCCGGACAGCCACAATAGGGTCGATGAAACGGCCGATCTCCTGAATGACGGCCTTCAAGCGTTCCACGTGATGGGGGGAGAGATCCCGCTGATAAGGGGTGGGCTCCACGCGATCCAGTGGCAACTCCACCAGGAGTTGCCAGCGGCGGGCATAGGGTTCCGGGTAAACTGCCCACACCACACCGCCATCCGCTTCCACCTGCTGGATCAGTTGCTGGATCTCCGCAGGGATCTCCCGCACCATCGCCTGTTCCTCCGGCCCAGGGTCGGCTTGCATTTGTTATTATAAATCGCGCCGCCTGTGGCCTGTTGGCGGGTTCCTTCCACATCGCTTTGCCGCGCAGGGATCTCATATCCCGCGTCGACCTTCAGTTACCTCGCCTATCCCAAAGGCTCCATGAAGTTCAGCCCATCACAGTAAAAGTCAGAGCTTTTAATATCTTTAAAATTGGTTATAAATTTTATTTTAATGATCATGGACATCGAAATAAACGCCATGGTGTTTGACGAATAACAGGTTACAAAAATAAAATAACAATGCAGCGGATGGATCAGGAGGCCTGCGGATCCCTCTTTCCCCTGAATCCATAGGGAGGTGCCCCATGGCGAAATTGCTTCGCGTCAACATGACGGATCTGTCCGTCCGCTTTGAGGACGTGCCGGAAAAATATGCGCTCCTTGGGGGTCGGGGTCTCACCTCCAGCATCATCTACGATGAAGTGCCTCCCCTCTGTCATCCCCTGGGACCCGACAATAAGCTGGTGATCGCACCAGGCATCGTAAGCGGCACCAAAGCCCCCACCTCCGGTCGGACCTCCTTCGGCGGCAAGTCCCCGTTGACCGGTGGTATTAAGGAAAGCAATGCCGGCGGCCTTTCCTCCCAGAAGATCGCCCGTCTGGGGATCAAAGCGATCATCGTGGAAGGACAGCCGAAGGAGAAGGGACGTTTCTATGTTCTGAGGGTTGATAAGGATGGCGCCCGTCTGCTGCCGGCGGATCATCTCAAAGGGAAAGGGATGTATGAGGTCTGCGATCTCCTCTGGAAGGAGCATGGCGAGGGGGTCGCCATCATCGGCATCGGGCCGGCGGGGGAGATGCTCATGAGCGCCGCCGGGATTTGCGTCAATGACCAGGAGAACACAGCGGGCCGTTATGCCGGCCGCGGCGGCCTGGGAGCTGTGATGGGATCCAAGGGCCTCAAGGCCATTGTGATCGATGACCGGGGTGGGCCAGGGGTGGAAATCAAGAACCCCGAGCTTTTCGAGCAAGGCATCAAGAAGCTCACCCAGGCCTCCCTCACCCACGATGTCACCAAGAAGGGTGGCGCCCTGAACACCTATGGCACCAATGTTCTGGTCAACATCATGAATGAGGCCGGCGGCTATCCCACGCGGAACTTCTCCTCGGGCCGCTTCGAACTGGCCTCCCAGATCAGCGGCGAGACCAAGGCGGAGATCATCCACAAGCGCAATGGCGAGGGGATGACGGGGCATCCCTGCCATCCCGGGTGCATCATCCAGTGTTCGGACCGCTGGGCGAACCCCGATGGGACCTTCAAGGTCTCCGTGATGGAATATGAGTCGGTCTGGGCGCTGGGCGCCAACTGTGGGATCGGGGACCTGGATAAGATCGCCGATCTGATCTGGCTCTGCAACGATATTGGGGTCGACACCATCGAGATGGGCGATACGATCGCCGTGGCCATGGAGGCCGGGCTGTTGCCCTTCGGGGATGCCGATGGCGCGATCCGCCTGCTGAATGAAGAAGTTCGCCATGGCACCCCGCTGGGCCGGATCCTGGGCAACGGCTGCGTCTTCACCGGCCGCGCCTTCGGCGTCACCCGGGTCCCGGCTGTGAAAGGGCAGGGGATGCCGGCCTATGAGCCGCGGGCAGTGAAGGGGATCGGGGTGACCTACGCCACTTCCACGATGGGCGCCGATCACACGGCGGGCTACACCATCGCGCCCGAGATCCTGGGCGTCGGCGGCAAGGCGGATCCCTTCGCGGTCCAGAAGGCCGATCTCTCCCGGGCCTTCCAGGCCACCACCGCTTTCATCGATTCCACCGGCTACTGCCTCTTCGATGCCTTCTGCGTGCTGGATATCCCGGAGGGCTTCGAGGGCATGGTGGAGTCGTGCGCGGGGGTGCTGGGGGTGAACTGGACCACCCAGGATGCCATCCGGCTGGGCTATGAGATCATCCGCAAGGAGCGGCTGTTCAATGAGGCCGCCGGGTTCACCAGGGCCCATGACCGTCTGCCGGACTTCATGACCAAAGAGCCGCTCCCGCCGCACAACACCGTCTTCGACGTCCCGCCGGAGGAGCTGGACGCGGTTTATGACTTCAGCAAGTGGCCAAAAGAGGTGGTGGGAGAGGTCGCCGGCTAAAGGACGTCATACCCGCGTTGCTCGAATGCGTTGGGGGGTGGGGGAAGCGAGGGCTCCTCACCCCCCAATGAGTTTTGGGACAAGTCTGCCAGAAACCATGGATGGTATGCAGGAGTTCGCGTCTCATGATTGAAATCCATCTTTACGGCGATCTTCGTCGTTATATCGGCCAGGAGGATCCCCGACAGGATGCGGTGGCTTTCCTGAACGCCCGCCTCGGGTTAACTGTGGCCGAAGCCCTTCAGGAGCTGGGCGTTCCTCTGGATGAGGCTCGACATATCTTCATTAACGGCCTTTATGATCCAGAGGGATTGGAGCGGAAACTGCAGGATGGTGATCGGGTTGGGGTTTTCCCTCGAAACATGACCATGCCGCATATCCGTCTGTTTGCCCCCCGAACCAAACATGAATCCCAGGCGTAACCCGGCCCGCGCCCCGGGCTTCTCTCCCTCACAGCATACATTGATGACAGTTTTCGCAATGATGGTTCCATCATCACTGTCGAAAACAGTCACTGCTTCCCAGTTTGCATTCTGAGCGCTTGAGAGGGTGCTTTGGATCTTGTTCATGCCCAGCCGTTTCATAACGTGAGGAGAGAAACAGGAGAAGTGGAGGCGACAGGGCGGCGCAGGCCCTCACCTCGCCCTACCATCCCTCAGGCTTGCAGTATCGCAGTCATGACGCATTCTCGGGAGTGGATGCTATGATTGAGGTTCATCTTTATGGCGACCTTCGGCGCTATGCTGGGAAAACCGACCCGCGCGAGGAAGCCATCGTATGGGTTCCTTATCGGCCCGGATTAACCGTGGCGGACGTGCTTCGGGAGATCGGCATCGATCCCGAACGCCAGGTGAGCAACATTTTCATCAACGGACACTATGATTATCACGCTCGATCCCGGCTGGTCCAGGATGGGGATCGTCTGGGAGTGTTCCCCCGAAACATGGCACTATTATATTGCTAAGGCACCGTGAAAATCGTGCCGTTCAGGTGAGGAGGAGAAAGGGAATATGCAAATTAAAGTCCAGGTTTACGCGATCCTGCGACAATACATCCCGGGGGCAAGCCGCGGCCCTCTGGTGATGGATGTCCCGGAGGGAACAACGGTGGGACAATTGATCGAGCAGCTGCCGATCCCACCGGAACTGGCCCGCGTGGTCTTCGTGAACGGGATCCGCCAGGAGTCCGATTGGGTGCTTCAGGAAGGCGACGAGGTGGGAATCTTCCCACCCATTGCAGGCGGAGAAGGACCCGGATCGTGGGCGATCTAATAGATCGTAAGACCCTGAGCCCGGGGGCTTTGCCCTCTTGTGCTGCCATACGGTGCGAGGATGGACCCTTGCTTCCTCTCGCAGGTTTGGGCTCTCCGGGATTTTCGGTCACCTTCCTCTTGTGGAATATTCTCGCCTCGTGAATTAAAATAAACATAATCATCCTAAACCCGGAGGTGCGGCATGGCGCATACCCTTCCCCCTCTTCCATATCCCTATGATGCCCTCGAGCCTTACATCGATGCTCAGACGATGGAGATCCACCATACCCGTCATCACCAGGCCTATGTGAACAACCTCAACGCCGCCCTGGAGAAATACCCCGAGCTTCAGGACGTGCCGGTGGAAGTGCTCCTGCGGAATCTCCCCAGCGTCCCCGAGGACATCCGGGAGACGGTCCGCAATAACGGTGGCGGCCACGCCAACCACAGCCTGTTCTGGACCGTGATGAAGCCCGGCGGGGGAGGGGAGCCGAGCGGGGCGCTGGCTGAGGCGATCGCGAAGACGTTCGGGAGCTTCGCGAACTTTAAAGACCTTTTCACCAAAGCGGCGATGGGTCGGTTCGGCAGCGGCTGGGCCTGGCTCAGCATGACCGCCTTCGGGAAGCTGGTGGTACACTCCACCCCCAATCAGGACAATCCGATCATGGAGGGCCTGATCCCCCTGCTGGGCCTGGACGTCTGGGAGCATGCTTACTACCTGAAATACCAGAACCGCCGGGCGGATTATGTGCAGGCCTGGTGGAATGTGGTGAACTGGGACCAGGTGGCCGCTAACTACGCGAAGGCCCTGGAGACCATCCGCACCGGTGTCCGGGCCTGAGGGCAAGGGAGCTATCGGGGCGGTAAGCGGGCGCGCGGCCTGTGAAGCCGCGCGCCCGCTTTTTCTTCAGGCCTGCGGCGGGCTTCATGGGGAGAGGTATGATCCGCATCTGCCTCATTCTTTGTGAAGCGCGGACAACCGGTTGCGCTAAAATAAACCCAGATTCGGATGGCCGGGATGAGATCCTTCGGGTATGGCGACGCCCCGCCTCCATGGTTCTAATCCGGAGTCCGGATTTTCAAAGGAGGGAACCCCAATGGCCTCTCTGCATGCGCTTCGCGCGCGCGGGCAATCCATCTGGTTGGACGAGATCCGTCGGGAATGGCTGACGAATGGGGAACTGGCCCGATGGATCGAGCGCGGCGTCACCGGTGTAACGAGCAACCCCACGATCTTCGAACGTGCTATCACCACCAGCCCGGCTTACGATGAGGCGATCCGCGCTCACCTGGCACGGGATCCCGAGATGGAGACCCCCGCTCTCTATGAGGCGCTGGTGATTGAGGACATCCGGATGGCCGCCGATCTCCTCCGGCCGGTCTATGAAGCGACCGAGGGCCACGATGGGTTCGTCAGCCTGGAAGTCTCCCCCCTCCTGGCCCACGACACGGAGGGAACGATCGCTGAGGCCCGACGGTTGTGGCGCGCGGTGGATCGCCCCAATTTGATGATCAAGGTACCAGCGACCCGGGCCGGCATCCCGGCCATCGAAGCGCTGATCGCGGAGGGGATCAACGTGAACGTCACCCTGATCTTCTCTCCCGCCCACTATGAAGCCGCTGCAGAGGCCTACTGGCGGGGCCTGCGACGGCGGGCGGAGGTCGGGAAAGATCTGGGGACCGTGGCCTCTGTGGCTTCCTTCTTCGTAAGCCGGATCGACACGGCAGTGGATCGTCTGCTGGAGGAAATGAGGGCGCCTGAGGCGCGCGCATTGCTTGGGAAGATCGCCATCGCGGTGGCCAAGCGGGTTTATCGGACGTTCCGCGCACGCTTCCTGCCGGACGCCTTCCCGGAGCTCCAGGCCGAGGGCGCGCGTGCCCAGCGGGTCCTGTGGGCCAGCACCAGCACCAAGAACCCGGCCTATTCGGATGTGAAATATGTGGAAGGGCTCATCGGGCCGGACACCGTGAACACCATTCCGATGGTCACGTTGCAGGCGTTTGAGGATCACGGGCAGGTGCCTGGGGACACCGTGCTGGAAGGCTGGGAGGAGGCTGAAGCGGATTTAGCCGCGCTCGCCCGGTTAGGAATCGATCTGGAGGAAATCCTGGAGCGCTTGCAGGCGGAGGGGGTGGATGCGTTCCGTCGCTCTTACAACGCCCTTCTGGAGGCCCTGGAGCGCAAGCGAGCCATGGTGCTAACCGCTGTTCGCTCGATGGATGATTGAGCCCCCCTTCCCCAACAAAAGCTGGGGGAACATGAAACAGCCTATGCCCTGATTCATGCCCATGCGGATGCCCTGCTGAGCGGGGCACTACAGCAATTCCTGGCGAACCAGTCCTGGAGGTGCTGTGATGAAATGGGCACAGACGGAAACACTGCCCGGGTTCCTGGCGGGCGCCCTTACATTGCGACCTTTCACGGGTGAGCGGGTCATGGTGGTCCGGGTGGAGGCGCCGGCGGGAGCCATCGTTCCCCCTCACGCTCACCCTCACGAGCAGATCACCCTGGTTATCCAGGGCCGTCTTCGCCTGCGGATGGTGGGCGAGGAAAAAGAGCTGGGGCCTGGTGAAATCGTTCATATTCCATCCGGGGTCGAGCATGAGGCCACATTCCTGGAGGAAACACTGGCCTTCGATGTTTTCCAGCCCCCACGGGAAGATTTCCTGGCGCGCCTGTCCGGTTGAGGCAAACCCCTGAGTGCCGGTGGGTGAGGTATACCTCGCCCCCAGTGCGGCGCTGCGAAACCGAAAGGTTATGGGAGGTCTCGACCATGGTTCCCGCCTGGACTTCTGCGTATCAGCGCCTGGTGTTTCAGGAGCCCGAACCCGGGATCCTGGAGGTCGTGCTTCACCGGCCCGAAGCCCTCAATGCGCTCGATGCCACCGCCCATCGGGAGCTTACCTGCGTCTGGCGAGATATCGATGCCGATCCTTCGATTCGCGTGGTCCTGATCCGGGGATCCGACCGGGCTTTCTCCGCCGGCGGGGATTTCACGCTGATCGAGGAGATCATGTCAGATCCCGAAGCCTGCATGCGGGTCTGGAAGGAAGCGCGGGATCTGGTCTACAACATCATCCACTGCGGAAAGCCCATCGTGTCCGCGATTGAGGGGCCGGCTGTGGGGGCAGGGCTGGCGGTCGCCCTGCTGGCCGATATTTCAGTCGCTGCGCGAGGGGCGCGGTTGCTGGATGGCCATGTGCGTTTGGGGGTAGCCGCGGGAGATCACGCGGTTCTGATCTGGCCGTTGCTGATCGGGATCGCCAAGGCGAAATATTATCTGCTCCTGAATGAGCCCCTTTCTGGTGAGGAAGCGGAACGTTTGGGTCTGGTCTCAGTGTGCGTGGAGGATGGGAAAGCGTATGAAACCGCCCTGGAGATCGCCCGGCGCCTGGCCCGGGGAAGCGCCTCCGCCATCCGCTGGACGAAATACGCCCTGAACAACTGGCTCCGGATGGCCGGGCCGATCTTCGACGTCTCCACGGCCCTGGAATTCCTGGGCTTCCTGCTTCCAGATGCCCGGGAGGGCCTTCAGGCGCTGCGGGAAAAGCGTTCCCCCCGGTTTTCAGGAGAAGCCCCTCTTTAAGG
>JAEVEY010000097.1 GCA_016842045.1 Candidatus Thermoflexus sinensis
CTGGATCGCCCGCCATCATCCGGATGAGAGGGGGCTGGCGCTGGTCCTGGCCCTGGCGCTGGGAATAAGCGGGGCGGCGGAGGCGTGGGGCGGGGTTGCGGCGATTACAGGAGCTTATCTGACGGGCCTGTTCCTTGCAGGCACATCGCTGGAGGAGCAGGCGCTTCGGGGCGCTCGAATGCTCGGCGATGGCCTGTTGATCCCGGTTTTCTTCGTTGCGGTAGGTCTGGAAGCCCCGATCCCTGCGCTGGAGGCGCTCTCCTCATTCGGCCTGGCTCTCCTGACACTGGCGGTCATCAGCAAATGGCTCGGCAGCGGCCTGGGGGCTCGTCTGGGCGGGCTATCGGCCCGGGAAGCCTTCCAGGTCGGTGCGGGCATGGTCTCTCGGGGTGAAGTGGCGCTGGTGATCGCGACGCTGGGATGGGACGCCGGATGGATCTCTCCTCAGCTCTACACTTCCCTGATCCTGGTGATCATGGGGACCACCCTGCTCGCCCCACTGTTGTTGCGGCTGGCCTTTGTGGAAACGCAGCTTCCATTGAGGAGGCGATCGGTAGAGGTGGGGAAGGCTGGAGAATAATCCCCTTCCCGGGTGGCAAAATCCGCCCGGGAAGGGGAAGGCGGGAGCTTTTTGGAGTAAAGGAGGCATGCATGGCGCGTGAGTGGATACGACGGTTGGTAGCGACGGGAGGATTGCTGGCGCTGGCTCTGGCGCTGACCCAGGGCTTGGCGCTGGCCCAGAGCTCGTCGCCGGAGTCGGGGACAGCCGAGGCGGTGCGGGAAGAGTTAAGCCGCGCGGTGAACTTCGCCTGGACCCTGATCGCGGCCTTCCTGGTCTTTTTCATGCAGGCCGGGTTCGCAATGGTGGAGGCCGGCTTCGCTCGCTCCAGGAATGTGGTGGCAGTGCTCACCAAGAACTTCATGGATGCCCTGATTGGGGGACTGGCTTTCTGGGCCTTTGGCTTTGCGTTGATGTTCGGTGGATCCGGGCTGGCCCCGGGTCTGGAGCACGGCACACCATGGATTGGTCTCTCCGGTTTCTTCTTGACCGGCGCAGCTTATGATGCTCAGACAGCGTTGCTCTGGTTCTTTCAAATGGTCTTCGCTGCCACGGCAGCCACCATTGTCTCGGGAGCCATGGCGGAACGGACCAAAACCACCGCTTACCTCGCTTACAGTTTCCTGATCTCCGCGCTGATCTATCCCATTTATGGCCACTGGGTATGGGGTGGAGGCTGGCTGGGGAATCTCTCTGCCTACCTCTCATTCCTCGGAGAGGGGATCGGAGCCAGGGATTTTGCAGGTTCCGGAGTGGTCCATGCGGTCGGCGGCTTCGTCGCCCTGGTGGGCGCAGCGATGGTGGGTCCCCGCATCGGCAGGTTCAATCGAGATGGCACCCCGAACGTGATCCCGGGGCATAGCCTGACCCTGGTGGCCCTGGGCACATTTATCCTCTTCTTCGGCTGGTTCGGCTTTAACCCCGGGTCCACGCTGGCGGCCACGGATTTGCGGATCGCGGTGATCGCGGTGAACACGTTCCTGGCTGGAGCGGCGGGCGCTGTCGTGGCGATCTACTATGGCTTCTTCCGAATGGGCAAGCTGGATCTGGCCATGGCCTGCAACGGGGCGCTGGCCGGCCTGGTGGGGATCACCGCGCCATGCGCTTACGTCGCCCCGTGGGCGGCAGTGGTCATCGGGGGAGTTGCCGCCCTGGTGATGATTGGAGGGGCTGCTTTCGTGGAGCGCATTCTGAGGGTGGATGACGTGGTCGGCGCTTCTGCGGTGCACGGATTCGCCGGGCTGTGGGGGTTGCTGGCGGTGGGCCTTTTTGCTGACGGCACTTATGGCGGCGTTGCGGGCCTGATTTTGGGGGCATGGGCCCAGCTGGTGGCCCAACTGATCGATATGGTGGTGGTCACCGCATGGTCGCTGGGGACCGGATTCCTGGTTTTCTGGTTGATCCGGCAAACCATCGGCCTGCGGGTGAGCGCCGAGGAGGAACGTATTGGGCTGGATCTGACGGAGCATGGGGCGGAGGCCTATCCGGCCGGTCGACGGCTCCAGCCGGAGCTCTCATAAGGAAGAGAGCGTGGGCTGCCCTGGTTAGTCTGCACCTCTCCAAAACGGGGGAGAGGCCTCATGCCCTCCGATCTCACTGGCTTCCAGGGAGAGGTCCGGGAACGGAACAGGGATAGGAGGTCAGCCATGCTGGTTGTGGAGCTTTTAAGCGGCCTTCTCGCTTTCGGGTTCTTCCTGCTGCTATGGGTGATCCTCCCGCATCGCCTCCATCGCGCTCAACATTCGATGGTCTCCAGGTCTGAAGAGACCACGGTAAGGGAGACCCCCATGGTGGTCGCAGAGGAGCCTCCTTCCCGCTTTCCGCATCAGCCGGAGCATGTAGGCGCTTCGTTGCGCCTGCGGATGTCTGCTTCTCCGGAACGTCGGAACGGGATGTGGGGTGTGCTGGAGGGCGAGTGGGGCACGCGGAAAGTCGCTCTCCCTTTCGGCATGGAGCGGGTTCGCGTGAACGGAGCGCTCCAGGAGCGCTATACGGCGATCGTGGGCGGCTTGCGCTGTCAACACACCGCACCGTATGGCCTGAAGGAGATCGTGGAGGAAGCGCTGCAGGGGCTGTCCTATGCTGGGCAACTCCCGCTTTACAGTTTTGGCTTCCTGGGTCCCGCAGGTTTGCAAATGGCGCCTGTGTATCGGCTCCAGGAATGGCGGGTGGCAGAGCCGGAGGGGCCGATCCTGTCTGCGAGGGACCTGAGGGTATTGAGAGAGCATCTGGCGGATCTTTGGGGATGCCCGGCCGAGGCGGTGAAGATCTATCGCCTCTCAGAGGCCATGTCCTGGGTCCCGCCTCTAACGGTCTTAAGCGATTTCGAAGGCCGCCTATGGGTTCCGGTCTTTCTGGAGAGGGGACGCCTGATCTATCCCCACGGCCTGGAGGAGCGGGAGCTCCATGCAACGCCCGATTCCATGTGGGAAGCGCTTCTTGTCGGATTAGGCTCATGGATCCACGAAGGATGCCGGATCGACATGACAGAACCCCTTGCTCACGAGATCCGTGGACATGAGAGCCATGATCAGCTGCGAGGATTCATCGCTCAAAACGGGCGGCTGCGACCTATGACCTGGCCGATTTACCGCTATTGCGAATGGTGGATCGCCTTGCTGGATGAGGACGGCGAGTGGACCCGAGGGGTCCTGGCGTCGGATCGGGAAAGCCTGCAGAGGCTGGCCGGCCGGTTTCTGGTTCGGGAAGGATACCTGAGGGATCCGGCTGCGTTACGGGTCATCCGGGAGACATGAAACGGAGGGGATGCTGGACGACGGAGCGTAGCGAATCCGCTCGCCCTGTTGCCTATTCCCAAAGAAGAGGGAGCTTACCAGAAGGAGGGGTCCTATGCTCATTCTGAGTCTGGTGATCGGTTTGCTGATCTTCACTGGTCTGATCGCCCTCTGGGCCTGGCGTTATACAAAGGCGGGCCCCAACGAGGTGCTGATTATCTCCGGCCGCAGGCGGAAGGTTATGGGTCCGGACGGTCGCAGGCGGATCGTCGGCTATCGGCTGGTGCGGGGTGGGACCTTTGTGTGGCCGATCCTGGAGCGCGTGCAACGGCTCTCCCTGGAGCTGCTCACCATCGAGATTCAGACCGCCGACGCCTACACCGCTCAGGGCGTGCGGATGATTGTGGACGCGGTGGCCCAGGTGAAGGTGAAGGGAGATGAGGATTCCATCGCCATTGCCGCCGAGCAGTTCCTCTCCCGCTCCAAGGATGACATCCGGCGAGTGGCCCTGCAGGTGATCGAAGGCCATCTGCGAGCGGTGCTGGGCACCATGGCTGTGGAGGACCTTTACCTGCGTCGGGCGGAGTTCGCCCAGCAGGTCCGCGAGGCCGCCCGTCAGGACCTGGAGCGAATGGGCCTGGATATCCTTTCTCTCACGGTGCGCCACATCGCCGACGAGCAAGGTTACTTGGACGCCGTCGGCCGGCCGCGGATCGCCCATGTCCGCCAGCAGGCGGCGATCGCGGAGGCGGAGGCGGACCGTGTGGCCCGCATTGCCCGCCTGGAGGCGGATCGGGCGGTGGAGGAGGCGCGCCGGGAGCTGGAAGCCCGTCGGGCGGAGGCGGACCTGACTTACGAGCTGCACCGGCACCGGGTCGCCCAGGCCGTTAAGCGGGAGGAGATGGCGGTCCGCCGGGTGGAGAAGGAACTGGCCATCGAGATCGAGGAGAAGGAGATCGAGCGCAAGCAGCGGGAGCTTGCGGCGACTGTGGAATTGCCGGCGGAGGCGGAGAAGCGCCGGATCCTCTCACTGGCCGATGCCGAGCGCTACCGGCTGGAGGCGGAGGCGATGGGCCATGCAGAGCACATCCGGGCCACCGGCCGGGCGGAAGCCGAGGCCATGCGTGCCAAGGCGGCGGCGTGGCGGGAATACAACGAGGCGGCGCTCACCCAGATGGTTGTGGATATCCTGCCGGAGCTGGCGAAGGCCCTGGCCGAACCGCTCTCCCGCACGGAACGCATCATCCTGATTGGCGATGGGCATGGTGCAGGGATCAGCCGCTTTACAGGGGATATGGCCCAGGCCCTGGCTCAGCTTCCGGTCGTGATCGAGGCTCTCACCGGCGTTCGCCTGTCTTCCATCCTGGCCCAAGGCCCGAGCGCATCTGTTTCAAAGGAAC
>JAEVEY010000124.1 GCA_016842045.1 Candidatus Thermoflexus sinensis
GCGGCTGCTTACTTCGGCCGGCCGGACTTCCGGAAGGTTCGCGCGCTTTCCTCCTCCGAGATCGTAGAGGCACTGGAGCAGGCCCTGGACGCTGGGGAGATCTCTCCACAGGCCTTTGAGGACGCGCGACTAACAGACGTGGTGATTCGAGGGCAGCGGAGGGGAGACGTCCTCCATGTGGTTCTGGAGGTATCCTGGGTGGTGGACCGTAAGGATGTGGAGCGATCGGTTCGTCGGGCAGAGGTCCTGCGGAAGGTCCTGGGCGAAGTGTGGCCAGGGGTGGCGGGGAGCCGGCTGACGAAGGGAGCCCAGGAAATGATCCGGCAGATGCGGGCGAAGGGGCAGCCCATCGTGGTCGTCCGGGACGGTCACGTGGGGTGGCCGATATAACCCACGAGGAGGAGGGAACTCTCCTTCGAATGCGCCCGAGATGGGGCGCTCAGGTCGCCTGCCGATCCTAGATCTTCAGCGGCACGCCTGAGCGCCCCTTCGTTTTTCAGACCCACAAGGGGACCGATGCCTTCCATCAGGCTGGCGTCTCCGGCAACCGATACTCCCGGAACTGCTCCCGGAGCACCTTCTTATCGAACTTCCCCACGCTGGTCTTGGGGATGGCCTCCACGAACACGATATCATCCGGCAACCACCATTTGGCAAACCGTGGCCGCAGGAATTCCAGGAGCTCCTCTTTCGTGAGGTCCTCTTTGAACTCCGGCCGTGGGACCACTACGGCCAGCGGGCGCTCCTGCCACTTCGGGTGGGGGACGGCGATGACGGCGGCCTCCAGCACCTTAGGATGGGCCATCAGGGCATTCTCCAGATCCACCGAGGAAATCCACTCCCCGCCGCTCTTGATCAGGTCCTTGGTGCGGTCCACAATCTGGATATAGCCCTCTGGATCAATGGTCACCACGTCTCCGGTGCGGAACCAGCCGTCCTGAAAGGCCTCGGCGGTGCGCGGATCATTGTAATAGGCCCGGATCACCCAGGGACCGCGGACCTGGAGCTCGCCCATGGTCTTGCCATCCCATGGCACCTCCCGCCCCTGGTCGTCCACCGCCCGGATCTCCACGCCAACGACGGGCATGCCCTGCTTGGCGCGGATGGCGAAGCGCTCCTCCTCCGGCCAGTCCGCCATGTAGCTTTTGAGATTGGCGACGGTGCCCAGCGGGGTCATCTCGGTCATGCCCCAGGCATGGGCCACCCGGATGCCGAAGCGCTTCTCGAAGGCCTCGATGAGGGCCCGTGGCATCGCCGAGCCGCCCACCGGCATCACCCGCAGGCTGGAAAGATCATACCGTTCCCGTTCCAGCAGGGCGTAGAGACCGATCCAGATGGTGGGCACGCCCGCGGTCACCGTCACCCGCTCGTTCTGGATCAGCTCCGCGATATCCCGCGGCTGCAGGTGCGGGCCCGGGAAGACCAGCTTGGCCCCGACCATCACTCCAGCGAAGGGCATCCCCCAGGCGTTCGCATGGAACATCGGCACCACCGGCATCAGGACATCCTGTTCGCAGATGCCAAAGGTATCGGCCAGGCAGAGGGCGAGGGAGTGCAGGAAGATCGCCCGGTGGCTGTAGACCACCCCCTTGGGGTTTCCTGTCGTCCCGGAGGTGTAACACATCCCGGCCGCCGCATTCTCATCCAGCCGCGGCCATGGGTAGGGCGCGTCGGGGGATTCCTCCAACAGGGCTTCATAATCCAGAGCGGGGCTTAACGTGGTCGGGATCGGGCCGGTGTCACTCATCACCACGAAGGCCTTCACGGTGGGGATCTGATCGCGGATGCGCTCGAGAAGGGGGACCAGGGAGGCATCGACGAAGATCACCCGGTCCTCGGCGTGGTTGATGATATAGACGAGCTGATCCGGGGCGAGGCGGATGTTCAGGGTGTGGAGGACGGCTCCCATGCAGGGGGCGGCGAAGTAGATCTCCAAATGGCGATAAGTGTTCCAGGCGAAGGTGGCCACCCGATCGCCCCGCCCGATCCCCAGCCGGTTCAGGGCGTGGGCGAGGCGATGAACCCGTCGGTGGAAGTCCGCATAGGTATAGCGATGCATCCCGGCGGCGGTGCGGGTGGCGATCTCCTTGCGAGGGAACAGGCGGGCGGCGCGGTCCAGGAAATGATGCAGGGTCAGCGGCCAGTCCATCATCAGGCCTTCCATGGCTCCCTCCTTCCATCTGAGGAGATCGGGGGTTACTCTAATTATAGCAGGAATCACCCTGACCTTCTTCCCCGACTTTGGGGGCCGGGTTGGGGTCCTTCCCACTGAGCTGGAGGGGTTGAGGAATGTTCTGCAGGTCAGGTAAACCCCTGGTTCGTCTGGCTCATGTCTGCGGAGGGATCCAGTGGCGGAGATGCGTCGGTTTATCGGAGAGGAAATCGAAGTCCTGTGGGCGGAGAAACCAGGTCCGCCATCGGTCGTGATCTGGCGGGGGAACCGGTATCCGGTTCTGGAAGTGCTTTCCAGGGAGCGCCGGCTGGATTTCAGCCGCCCGTGGTGGCGGCGTCGCCATCGAGATATCTATCGGGTCCGCATCGCAAATGGCGCGATCTTTGAATTGCACTTCCATCGGGGCCCGGGGAGGCGTTACTGGGTGTTATACACTATAGAGGGGCTGGAATAACTCGTCTCGCTGGAGTCCCCTCGTGCCACAGCGGTTTCCCCACTGCGGCACGAGGGGATGGTGTTCGATCCGCACGGCAAGGGGCCAGCAGGCCTCAGGCAAGGGATTCCGCCATCTTCGCGGCGAGATCGGCCACCCGCACCGAGTAGCCCCACTCGTTGTCATACCAGGCCACCACTTTCACGAAGTTGCCGTCGATGACCATCGTGGAAAGCCCATCCACGATCGCCGAGTGCGGGTCGCCCTTAAAGTCGACGGAGACCAGAGGCTCCTCGGTGTAGGCCAGGATCCCCCGAAGAGCCCCTTCAGCGGCCGCCCGGAAGGCCGCGTTCACCTCCTCTTTCGTGACCGGCCGGCTGAGCTCGGCGGTGAGATCGATCACCGAGACCGTGGAGACGGGGACGCGCAGGGCGTAGCCGTCGAGCTTGCCCTTGAGCTCGGGGATCACCAGGCCGATGGCTCGGGCCGCGCCGGTGGTCGTGGGGATGATGTTCAGGGCCGCCGCCCGTGCCCGCCGCAGATCCTTATGGGGCAGATCCAGGATGCGCTGATCGTTGGTATAGGCGTGGACCGTGACCATCAACCCTCGCTTCACGCCGAAGGCGTCGTGGAGCACCTTGACCACAGGGGCGAGGCAGTTGGTGGTGCACGAGGCGTTGGAGACAATGTGGTGCTGGGCTGGATCGTAGCGGTCATCGTTCACCCCGAGCACCACCGTGAGGTCCACGCTGTCGGAGGGCGTGGCGGGGGCGGTGATGATGACCTTCTGGGCGCCGCCGGAGGTGCGGTGGACCGCCGCCTTGCGGCCATCGGTGAAGAGGCCAGTGGATTCAATGACGATCTGAACCCCCAGGTCCTTCCACGGGATATTCGCCGGATCCTTCTCCGCGAAGACCCGGATCTCGTCCTCGCCGACGATCAGGTAGGAATCCCGGGCCGAGACAGGTTCCGGGTAGCGACCGTAGTTCGAGTCATAACGGAGCAGATGCGCCAGGGTGGAGGCATCGGTGATATCGTTGACGGCGACCACCTCGAGGCGGCCACGGTATTTCTCGCGGATCGCGCGGAACGCCTGGCGCCCGATACGCCCGAATCCGTTAATGCCTACTTTCACCGCCATAGCGCTTCCCTCCTCATAGGATCTTGGTAAGCGGGATCGCCCGTGACGACGTTTTCGTCGCGCCTCGGGTCAGGGGTTTGCCCTGCCCGAGGCTTGCCGAAGCCGGTCCAGCCATCCAGCAGGCCTGAATCTGCCATGAGGGCTCTTCCTTCCTCTCCTTAAGATATTCAAGCCAAGTATAAGCGAAAACCGCACACCGATCAAGTGAAATTTATCACAATCCGGACCTGGGCATCGATCTGCACAATAGGGAGAGCCGAGGGGGAGGAGCATTGAACCTGGGAGACGGATCCGGCCGCCGGAGATGGGCCTGCAAGCTGGGAATTCCGTAAGGACATTGGGGATTGGAGGGCGTGCCCTCTAATCCCCTAGGAGTTACGCGGTTGGTTTTCTCCTGGGGGTTTGGGGGGAGTCGCGCGCCGAAGGCGCGCGACTCCCCCAAAAATATATTGGGGTGGGGCCATTCTACCTCTTCTCGCGAGCCCCGAACTGCGTAACTCCTATCCCCAATAAAACAGGGCCGCGCCAGATGGCCTGTAAGCCGGGTTCTGTCCCCCGTGGATCCCCACGGGGTGGCGGTCATCTCTCTGGGACGGCGGTTACCCGCCGCCTCAAGCGGCCTACCCGCGGGCATTGGGCGCGGGGCTGCCCCGGCGCCCCGAAGGGCGCCGCGCCCGCTGCTTGGCCTTGCTCCGGGTGGGGGTTGCCATGCGCCGGAGCGTTACCGCCCGGCCGGTGGGCTCTTACCCCACCTTTTCACCCTTGCCTCCAGACCCCGGGAGGAACCCGGGCGGATCGGCGGTCTGTTTTCTGTGGCCCTTCCACGGGTCGCCCCGTCCGGGTGTTACCCGGCACCCTGCCCCGCTGGAGCCCGGACTTTCCTCAGGCCGGGTTTCCCCGGCCCGCGACCGCCCGGCCTTCTGGCGCGGCCCTCTTTTATTTTAA
>JAEVEY010000011.1 GCA_016842045.1 Candidatus Thermoflexus sinensis
TGGCTGCTATTTATAAAATTGCGAATGCCTCAGCGCTGATTGGGCAATCGGAGGCGTCCGCGTAGAAAAAAGGGAAATCCCGGGCAACGAAGCTTCCGCTCCCGCCCTTGTTCCCCTGCGCCGTCAGGTGACGCAGGGGAAGGAGAACGAAAACGGGGCAAGCCATCGCTTCACCCTCCCCAGGAGTCCAGCTGCCATGCCCGAGCTCTTTTATCGCTATCCAGGAAACCCGATCCTGACGGCGGCCGACTGGCCGTATCCGGCGAATGCGGTGTTCAATCCGGGTGCCACGCGATTCAACAACGAGATCCTCCTGCTGGTCCGCGTGGAGGACTTTCAGGGTCTTTCCCATCTTACGGTGGCCCGCAGCCCGGATGGGCGGAGCGGCTGGCGGGTGGATCCCGAGCCAACCCTGCTCCCCGATCCCCTGCACCATCCCGAGGAGTTCTGGGGGATCGAGGATCCACGCATCGTCTTTCTGGAAGAAGAAGGCCTGTATGCCGTGACCTATGTCGCGTACTCCCGAGGCGGGCCTCTGGTCGCTCTGGCGACCACCGCGGATTTCAAAATCTTCCACCGGCTGGGCCCGATCCTCCCCCCGGAGGATAAGGACGCCAGCCTGTTCCCTCGTCGATTTAAAGGACGCTGGGCGATGATCCACCGTCCGATGCCCACCGCGCCGGGGGCGCGTCCCAACATCTGGATCTCTTTCTCCCCGGATCTGCGCCATTGGGGCGACCACACGGTGATCATTGAAGCGCGTCCCGGTGGCTGGTGGGATTCCGATCGGGTGGGCCTGGGACCTCAGCCCATTGAGACGCCGGAGGGGTGGTTGATCCTTTACCACGGCGTTCGCCAGACGGCTGCCGGGCGGATCTACCGGGTCGGGATGGCCCTGCTGGATCTGGAGGACCCCCGGAAGGTGATCCGGCGCAGCGCCGAATGGGTGTTCGGCCCTCGCGCTCCCTATGAGCGGGTCGGCGACGTGCCCAACGTGACCTTTCCATGCGGCGCGGTGGTGGATCCATACTCCGGGGAGCTGCTGATGTATTACGGCGCGGCGGATACATGTGTCGCCCTGGCGACAGCCAACCTGCGCCAGCTGCTGGATTACCTGAGACACGCCCCTGTGTGAGCGGTAACACGGCTGGCTGCTCGAGGTCTCCCATTCCGAACCCGGGATGGTCCTCCCCCCACAGCTCTTAGGGTTATGGGGATAGGCAGGGGAGTCAGGAGGTTGGCGATCCTGCCCCGACCCCTGCTTCCCCAAGGATGAAAAGCTTTCCCGAGCTCCCGCGCGGCCCAGAGGCTTCGCCCTTTTCAGGCTACAACCCCGAGGCGATCCAATCCTTATCCCGCATCAGGAGGGAGGTGGGAGATGGCCATGGATCGTATTCGGGTTGCCCTGGTGGGGACTTATGTGCCCCGGCAGTGCGGGATCGCCACGTTCACCCATGATCTGGCACAGGCGATCGCGGAGGCTCAGGGGGAGCCGCTGAGCCGCCATGGGGTTGTCCACATCGTCGCCCTCACGAATTGGCCCCAGCGTTACACCTATGGCCCGGAGGTGATCTTCGAGATCCGGGATGGGATCCAGGGAGATTACCTGGCCGCGGCGGATTACCTGAACCAGGCCCCTGTGGACCTGGTCTGCGTGCAGCACGAGTATGGGATTTTTGGAGGGATGGATGGCGCATATGTGCTGGATCTGGTGGAAGCCCTGCGCAAACCCCTCGTGGTCACTCTGCATACCGTCCTCTACGAACCTTCCGAGAACCAGCGACGGATCCTGATCGCCCTTGCCCGCCGGGCAGACCGGGTGGTGGTCATGACGGAGCGAGCCCGTCAATTCCTGATGGAACGCTATGGGGTGCAGGCGGAGCAAATTGTGCGGATCGACCATGGGGCCCCGGCGATGCCTTTCGAGGATCCCGCCCCTTATAAGGCGCGCCTGGGCCTGGAAGGGCGACGGGTGCTCCTGACCTTCGGGCTGCTCAGCCCGAACAAGGGGATTGAAGTCATGATTGAGGCGATGAAGATCCTGGTCCCCCGCTATCCCGATCTCCTGTATCTGGTCGTGGGAGCCACTCACCCGGAGGTCCGTCGCCAGTTCGGGGAATCTTATCGTCGATCGCTGGAGGAGGCGATCACACAGGCCGGGTTGCAGGATCACATCCGCTTCGTGGATCGCTATCTCGATCGGGAGGAACTGCTGACGTTCCTGATGGCAGCGGATATCTACGTTGCGCCCTATCTGGCGCGGGAGCAGATCGTTTCCGGCACCCTGACCTATGCCCTCGCCTGTGGGAAGGCTGTGATCTCCACTCCTTCGTGGTATGCAGAGGAAATCCTGAGCGACGGGCGGGGCATCCTGGTTCCCTTCCAGGATCCAGAGGCTATGGCCCGGGCGCTGGATCGCCTGATCTCCCATCCGGAGGAGTGGGAACGGCTGCGCCGGGCTGCCTATGCACGGGGACGGGAGATGGCGTGGCCCGCTATTGGCCGTCGCTATCTCGATCTGTTCCGACGGATCCTGGAACGCCCGCGACCCGTTCATCGTCCAGCCTGGCTTCCCCTCCGCCCATCCAAATTGCCCGCGGTGCGCCTGGAACACCTGCGACAGCTCACCGATGATACGGGCCTCCTTCAGCACGCGCGTGGCACGATCCCCGACCGCCAGTTTGGCTACTGCACCGACGATAACGCCCGCGGGTTGCTGGTGATGGTCCGGGAGTGGGCGCGGAACCGGGATCCATCTATCCTTCCCCTGATGAAGACATACATGGCGTTCCTGATCCACGCCTGGAACCCTGAGCGCGGGCGGTTCCGCAACTTCATGGGCTACGACCGGCGATGGCTGGAGGACATGGGGTCTGAAGATGCCCATGGTCGCGCGCTCTGGGCACTGGGCGAAGCCATGGTATTCGGGTCGGAAGACATTCAGGCGGTGGCCGTCGCGTTGTTTCGGGAGGCCTGGCCGGCCAGTCGGGGTTTTCAGCATCCCCGGCCCTGGGCGTATGCCATTCTGGGAGGCCTCGCGGGCCTGGAGCGGTTCCCGGGCGATCTCCCATTGCAGGAGGAGGTGAGGGAACTGGCCCGGCGCCTGGAGGATCGTTTCCGGGCCAAAGCCCAACGGGACTGGCGCTGGTGTGACGACGTGGTCACCTATGATAACGGGATTCTGCCTGCGGCGCTGATCGCCGCCGGACATCGCCTGGGAGAGTCGCGATGGCTCACGTGGGGTCTGGATGCCCTGCGCTGGTTAGTGGAGATCCAGACGGATCCCCGGGGAGGGCATTTCTCCTGGATCGGAAACCGGGGATGGTTCCCACGAGGCGGGTCGAAGGCCCGATTCGCACAGCAGCCACTGGAAGGAGCTGCCATGGCGGAGGCAGCGGCGCGAGCCTGGGAGGCAACCCGGAACCCGATATGGTTGGAGGTTCTGGAACGGTGTGTCGGCTGGTTCCTCGGATGGAACGATCGGGGATGCACCCTGGTAGATCCACATACCGGTGGCTGCCGGGATGGCCTGGAACCACTCGGGCCCAGCGTTCATCAGGGGGCGGAATCCACCCTGGCCTGGCTGTTGACGCTCCAGCTGGCTCATCGGCTGCTACAACCATCTCCCGAGCGGATTCGATCCGCACATACGCGATCGCAATTCCTTCCCGCTCTTCCATGATGTGCCCCTGCTACTGTTAGCTGGAATCTGGATCTCGCTCCCCAAAAACACCAGGAGATCGGTTGACGTCTCCCATGCCTTCTCATAGAATTCGATCAGGTTATGGCTGGGCCTGAGGATGATCTGGCCCAGCCGCAGAAGCTGGAAGGAAAGGCCGATTGCCTGAAGGAGCTCGTTCAGGCGGCACGCCGAAGGTGTGCCGCCTGAACTTAACACAACTGGACTTCAGAAAGAGCTCAGACGGATCCTGCTGGTGAGCGTGACCGGCATCAGGCGGAACGATCCGGCGAATTCTCTTCCGGCGAGGTGAATGTTTATGCCCGCGCTCTCACCTGTTCAGATCGCCCTTTTGATTGTCGGTGTTCTTTCGGCCACGCTGATCCTGGGAGGCCTGCTGGCGATTTTAATGGTGTGGCTGACCCGGGAGGTCCAGGCGGCCTACGGACAGGCTCCGGCGGCCACAGCGAAGGCACCCGCGCCAGCAGCAGAAGCGGCGGCCGCTCCCACCGCCCCCACCCAGCGGATCGGTCCCTGGCCATTTGCGATCAGCGGCCTCGCCCTGCTGGTTGTCCTGGCGGTCATCTTCTATCCCATGCCCCAACCCCGGACGGCCTCACCGGAGATCCCCTCTGAGGGAAGCGCGGCATCTTCGACCCCAGCCTCCCCACCGGTGGTGGCCGCGCTCCAGGGGAATCCGGAGAAGGGCAGGGAGCTGTTCCTGGGAACCTGTGCTTCGTGTCATGGACAGGATGCGAAAGGATTACCCGGGCTGGGGAAGGATCTGACGGCCAGCGTCTTTGTGAAGCAGCAGACGGATGCCCAGCTGCTGGAGTTCATCAAGAGGGGGCGGCCGGCGACGGATCCGGCGAACACCACCGGGGTGGATATGCCGCCGAAGGGCGGCAACCCGGCCCTCACCGATCAGGATCTGGCCGATATCGTCGCCTTCAT
Source organism: Candidatus Thermoflexus sinensis (assembly GCA_016842045.1). Classification (GTDB taxonomy): domain Bacteria; phylum Chloroflexota; class Anaerolineae; order Thermoflexales; family Thermoflexaceae; genus Thermoflexus; species Thermoflexus sinensis. The sequence goes on from JAEVEY010000011.1 coordinate 4,634, forward strand.
CCGCACGTTGAATCCGCATCA
>JAEVEY010000180.1 GCA_016842045.1 Candidatus Thermoflexus sinensis
TTGATTTACCCCTTCCCACGCCGTAAAGCGACGTGGGAAGGGGTAAACGCGGAACCCGAGCGGGCACCTCCAGGAGCGCAACCAAGCATGTTCCACTCAAGTTTTTCTGAGAATAAGCAACATGACAGGCTATGGTTAAAATATTTTAACCTATTTAAACTATTTTCGAACCTCTGGGGCTTGAGATTTGCATATAATAAGATACAGAAGGGCGCGTGGAAGGGATAGATCTCCGGTACTGCCTTCCCGGGAGGTTTGCCATGGCCCTTTACGCGATCCTCACGCGGCTTTCCCCAGAGGCCCTTGCCCGCCCGGGGGCGATCCGGGAGCTGGGGGCGAAGGTGAGCGAGGCCCTGCAGGCCCAGGTCCCCGAGGCTCAATGGGTCGCCAGCTACGCGGTCCTCGGGCCCTATGATTACCTGGACATCATCGAGGCCCCGAACGAGGAGGTGGCCGCCCGGGCCAGCGCGGTGATCCGCACTCTGGGCCACGCCACGACCGAGACCTGGGTGCTGATCCCCTGGGAGCGTTTCAAGGCCATTGCGCCATGATCGCCGGAGAGGTGGGATGGGCTCCGAAGGCCTCCTTTCCTATCCCCATCTACGGCTCTCTCAGCCGTGGTAGAGGGAGGAAGAAAAAGGGGAAAGAGGCCTTCCCACGGGATCTATGCGAAGCTCTGGCCGAAGCAGAGGCGCTGTCTTTCCGATTCCTATTCCTAAATTCGGGAGGGAGCGATGTTGCGCCGAGGTGCAGGTGGGCTGATCGCGTTGGTGCTTGTCCTCTCCCTGTTCCTGCCGGCTTCAGCGGCTACAACCTCCCAGGGAACGAACCCGAACACCGATGCGCCGATCCCCGGGCCTGCGCTGGCGGATTATGTCATTGTGGAGCTCCAGGATCTCCCCCTCGCCCGCTATGACGGGCGGATCCCCGGCTACCTGGCGACCCGGCCGGACCCTGGGAAACGGATCGATCTCCGATCCCCCGCTGCCCGGGCCTATGGACGTTATCTGGCCGAGCGACGCGAGGCCTTTAAGGACTGGCTGCGCCGGAACGCCCCGAACGCCCAGGTGGTCCGGGAGTTCGAGATCGTGGCCCACGCAGTGGCAGTGAAGCTCAACGGCCACGCGGCCGAGGCCCTGGCCCGCGCCCCCGGGGTGGCCCGTGTCCTCCCCAGCGCCCTTTACCGGCCGACGATGAACGTCTCCACGGGCCTGATCAACGCCCCCGCGCTGTGGGAGAAGCTGGGCGGAGCGTCCAGGGCTGGGGAGGGGATCAAAGTCGCCATCATCGACACCGGCATCGATCTCACGAATCCTTTCCTGAGCGATGAAGGTTATCCCCCTGTCGAGCAGATTGATGCTTGCCGGCCCTTCATCAAACCCGGCGGCCGCAACACCAGCAACAAGGTGGTTGTCTGCCGGGTTTATGCCTCCGGGGTGGCTCCGGGCGCGGCCGCGCCGTTGCGGCTGATGGTCTTCGACCATGGGACCCACGTGGCGGGCACGGTGGCCGGCAATTTCGGGACCACGGCGGTGCTGACCTTCACAGCCGGGGGTATCACGACGACGGTAACGATCACGGGCCTGAGCGGGGTAGCGCCGCGGGCATTGCTGGGGGACTATAATGTCTTCCCCGGCTTCGGGGCAGGGTTCGTGGCCTTCGGCGGGGCTGCCTTCAGCCACGACATCGCCGCCGCCCTGGAGGACGCCCTCCGGGACGGGATGGATGTGGCCAACATGAGCCTGGGCGGGGCGGTGCAGGGGCCGCATGATTTCCTGGCCGAGGCGGTCAACGCGGCCGTGGAGGCCGGGATGGTGGTAGCGGTGGCCGCCGGCAACTCCGGCCCCGGCGATATGACGATTGAATCCCCCGGCAGCGCCGAGAAGGCCCTCACCGTCGGGGCCAGCACCAACCCGCACTTCGTGGGGGTCCCGGTGACAGTGATCTCGGATACCGGGACCCTCACCTTCGGGGCGGCGGTGGGCGAGTTCAACCCCTACATCCCGCCGATCTTCAACGCCCCGTTTACCACCACGGTCCCCACCCATGGGTGCACCGCGATCATGAACGATGTGTCCGGGAAGATCGCCCTCATCGACCGGGGCCTCTGCACCTTCACCACCAAGATCCGCAACGCCCAGAACGCCGGGGCGATCGGGGTGATCGTGGTCAACCACGTGGCGGGCGATCCGGTGGCCATGGGCCACGATGGCACCGAGCCCAGGCCCACCATCCCGGCGGTGATGGTCTCGCGGGAGGACGGCGCGGTGCTGAAGTCCCTGGCCGGGAAGGCCACGCTCAGCGTGGATGGGACCCGGCCGCAGGAGTTCGTGACGGCCAACGCCGACATCATCGCCGGCTTCTCCAGCCGTGGCCCGGCGCCCTTCACCTTCCTGATCAAGCCGGATGTCACAGCCCCTGGCGTCAATGTCCTCTCCAGCGTCTTCAACGGCGAGTTCGCCTTCTTCCAGGGCACCAGCATGTCCACCCCGCATGTCGCGGGGGCGGCGGCTCTGTTGCGGCAGCTGCATCCCGACTGGTCGCCGGATCAGATCAAGTCGGCCCTGGTGAACACGGCGAAGCGGCCAGTGTGGCACCATGTTCGGGGCATGGGCACGGCTACCGGCGTGCTCACCCGCGGCGGCGGGCGGATCGATCTGGCGGCGGCCGGGGAGACCCCACTCACTGTTGAGCCGGCCAGCGTCTCCTTTGGCTTCTGGAACGGCAACAAACCGGTGGCCGATCAACGGATCCTGAAACTGACCAGCGTGAGCGAGTCATCGTTCAGTTGCACACTGGCGATCACCATTGCCCGCGGCCATCCGGCGCTCCAGGTGACGATCTCCCCTAACTCCATTGACCTGGAACCTGGCGCGGCCGCACAGGTGACGCTCTCGATGTCCGGCGGCCGGGCCCTGCCCACCGGAGATTACGAAGGGGATCTGGAGATCACGTGTGAAGGGAAGGTCCTCCGCGTCCCCTGGTGGCTGCGGGTGGACCGGGAGGGGAAGCCGTAAGGGAGAAGGCCTGGTGAGGGGCGGCACAACGACCGCCGCCCCTCGCTTCAACTTCACAAACAGGAGGTCCCCATGCGGTTCCGCATCGCGTTGATTCTGGTTCTGCTTTTGAGCCTCGTGGGGCTGATCCGGGTTGCCCCCGCTGCGGCCGTGCAATACGGCCAGCCCGATGGATACGGCCATCCCTATGTGGGTCTGGTGGTCTTCTATGATGAGCACAAAATCCCTCTCTGGCGCTGCACCGGGTCTCTGGTCTCGCCCACCGTGCTCCTGACCGCCGGCCACTGCACAGGCGTTGACCCCGAGCTGGGTTTCGCGCCTTCCTTCGCTCAGGTGTGGTTCGATCCGGGGCCGATCCTGGTGGATCCGAATTGGAAGCCAGGCATGTCCTGTGAGGGCTCCTTCACCGGCTACCCCTGCGCTGGCGGCTTCTGGGGCACGCCACATGCCCATCCGGGGTGGACCGGATATCTCACGATCCCCAACACTCATGACATCGGAGTGGTCACGTTCGAATCCCCTCTGCCTCCTGAGGCCACGAATGAGCAATATGGCAAGGTGGCTCCGAAGGGGTATCTCGATCGACTGGCGACCCGACGGGGACTGCAGAACGTGGAGTTCACGGTTGTCGGCTATGGCCTGCAACTGGTTAAGCCGGTGTTCATGGGCGTGCGCGAACGGTATGTGGGGACGGTCAGTCTGATCAATCTGCGTAGCGCCCTGACGGATGGCTACAACCTGCATTACTCCAACAGCCCGGGCAAGGGTGTGGGGCCCGGCGGGACCTGCTTCGGGGACTCCGGCGGCCCGGTGCTGCACCGGACGGAGAGCGGCGAGGAGCTGATCGTCGGCGTGAACTCCTTCGTCCTCAACGCCAATTGCAAGGGCGCTGCCTTCGCCTATCGGACGGATATCGAAGATTCCTTGAGCTTCCTGGCAGGCTTTGGGATCACGCCTTGAAACCCAACTCTAAAAGCTCGGGGATCCCGCTGGTGAGGTTCCGCTCAAGGCTCGGAGGAGGGGATAGGGGCCTTCAGGGGTCTCCCTATCCCCTGGAGCCGATGTGTTCGGGGTGCGCCCATAGTGGTTGCGATCCGTGAGCGGAGGGGTCAGGTGTAGGGCCTTAACCGGGATGTGTCCCCTGATCCGAAAGGAGGCTGTCATGTCCAGCCGTTCCGTAAAAGGCATGCGCTGGGCGATCGCGCTGGCGGTGGTGGCCCTGGTCCTGATGGGGGCGGCCCCGGCCGGACCCGCTGTGCCGACCCCACCGACCAAGCCGACAGCGGCCAAAGTCATTGTCTTCGCTGCCGATGGCATGCGGCCGGACTTGATGGAACGCTATGCGCGGGAAAGGGCCATGCCCACTTTCGCCGAGCTCCTCCACAGGGGCGCGGTGGGGGAGAACGGCCTGGTCCAGGCCTTCCCACCCAACACCGGCGTGGGCTGGTATACCCTGGCCACCGGCACCGGGCCGGGCGAGCACGGCTCCACGAATAACACGTTCCATCGCACCGGCGAGGCGTTCACCCAGCGAACTTCTTTCGCAACCACCGGCATCCTCCAGGCAGATACCCTGCTTCAGGCCGCGGAGCGGGCGGGGAAGAAGGTGGCCTCGGTAGAGTGGGTCGGGGCTCGGAATCTGGTCCCGCCCCTGCGGGGACCTGTGGTGGACTATCGGACCTTCTTCTCGCTGCGAGGAGTGCTGGTGAATTATGATCTCCCTGGCCAGCCCGCAGGAGCCCAGGCCTTCGGCCTGGCCTACGAGCGGGTGGATTTGCAATCGGCCTCGGGCTGGACGAACCTCCCGCCCTCCTTCAGCCCGCCGATGGAGACCGTGCTGGTGATCACCTCTACGGCCACCGCTGTGAACCCCCACCGTGTCTACAACGTGCTGATCTACGACAGCACGAATGATGGGGTGACCAATTACGACCGGGTGATCCTGGACACGGACAAGGATGCGAGCGCGGTGGCGGCGAACCTGGCCCGCGGCCAGTGGGCTGACATCAAAGTCACCCTTATTGGGGCACGCGCGGGCCAGACGGCGGGCTTCTACGTGAAGGTCATCGACCTCGCCCCCGACCTCTCCCGCTTCCGCCTCTACTTCACCTCGGTGACCCGGATCAACGCGTCCTTCAACGCCCTGGGTCCGGAGGGATCGGCAGCCTTCGAGGAGACCCTGGCCCGGGACTTCCCGACCGCCACCGCAGCGGACTATGCACCCCTGGAGGCGGGGCTGGTGGATGAAGAGACCTATGTGGAGCAGGGGCTGTTCTGGGAGAACGCCCACCATCGCATCCTGGAGTATATCCTCACGCAGGCCCAGCCTGACACGGAGGTCCTCTTCCTGGGCTACCCGGTCACTGACGAGTTCTCCCACCAGTTCCTGGCCCTGATCACCCCCACGGCCCCCGATGGCTCGCCCAACCCGGTTTACGACGATGTCGATCGGGATGGCGTGCCGGACGGTCGGGTAGCAATCCGGGAGGGCTTCATCCGTCGCGCCTACCAGGGGGCCGACGCCACCCTGAGCCTGGCCCGGCGCCTCATGCCCGGGGCAGCGGTCTTCGCCTCCTCGGATCATGGCTTCGCCCCCCAGTGGAAGGCCGTCAACGCCCGCCGTGTGCTGTATGAGGCCACGGTGAAGGGTGTCTCCCTCCACGCCAGCGGGGCGACAGCCACGAGCAACTGCCTGGGGGCGACGACGGATCTCACCAAGGCCTGCTGGGCAGGCGGCACGGTGCAGATCTATGTGAATCCCACGCTGCCGTCTGGGATCACCTATGAGGAGGTGCGCAGCGCGGTCATCGAGGCCTTCGCGAACCTGAAGGATCCCGATAACCCATCCGCGAAGGTGGTGGACCGCATCTTCAAGAAAGAAGAACTACGGAATCTTCCCGGCGGTGACTCCCTGCACCCGAACCGCAGCGGGGATGTGGTGGTCGTCCTCTTCCCACCCTACCAGTTCGACGCAGCGGCGCCGGGGGTGAAGATCGCGGATGCGCCCTTCTTCGGCCAGCATGGCTATATGCCCGACCTGGTGGACCTGGAGCACAACATCAACATGCGCGCACCTTTCGTCGCCGCCGGGCCGGGCATCCGGCCGATCCGGATCGCCGGCGCGCGGGCGATCGACTTCGCCCCGACCATCGCCTTCTATCTGGGGATTCCGGGCCCCCGGAACGCCAGCGGTCGCATCCTTTATGAGCTCTTCGAAGGCCGGGGGCGGACCCACCACGATGTGAAATGGAAGGAGATCACCATCCTGACTGTGAATGACTTCCATGGGAATCTGCTGCCGCGGACGGAGCAGGCGGATACGGTGGGGCCGTTCTTCCGCATCGGCGGAGCGGCTTTCCTGAAGGCCTGGTTCGACCGCTACCGGGCGGAGGCCCGTGGGGAGACGCTCATCCTGGCTGGCGGCGATTCCGTAGGAGCCACCCCGCCGATCTCGAATTTCTTCGGCGACCAGCCGACCATTGAGATCTGGAACATGGTCGGTCTGCACGCCGATGTGCTGGGGAACCATGAGTTCGACCGGGGGGCCACTTACCTGCGCACCGTCCTGATCCCGCTGGCCCAGTATCCGTATCTTTCCGCAAACGTCGTGGATCAGACCACGTTGCGCACCCCGCCGGAGTGGAAGCCTTCTCAGGTCTTTGTGGTCGATGGAGTGCCGATTGGGGTGATCGGGTTCACCACGCCGGATGCTCCGCAGCTGGTCTTCCCCGGGCGTATGGAGAACTTCATTGTGACCGACCCGCTGACTGCGATCCAGCGCGAGGCGGACCAGCTACGCGCTCGCGGGATCCGGGTCATCGTGGGGGTCGGGCACCTGGGGGCTACCGGACCGCTGGATGAACCCGCGGGCCCGCTCATCGATCTGGCGGATCAGGTGCGCGGGTTCGACCTGCTGATCGGCGGCCACACCCACGCTCTGGTTAATACGATGCGGCCGAACGGCGTGCTGGTCGTCGAGAGCCTGGAATACGGCCGTCGCTTCACCCGGGTCCGGCTGGTGGTGGATGCCGACACGAAGCGGGTCGTTTATAAGACCGCCGACTACCACCTCCCGTGGAACATCGGCATGACCCCGGACCCGGCCATCCAGGCCCGGCTGGATGCGCTGCAGGCCGAGCTCGCCCCGATCCTGAACCAGATCGTCGGCCTCTCGAGGGTCTCGATCCCACGGGCCGACGCCTGCGGCAACCCGCTCGGCCGCACCTGCGAATCAAAGATCGGGGACCTGGTGACGGACGCGATGCGGTTCACCTACGGAGTGGATTTCGCGGTCACCAACTCGGGGGGCCTGCGGGCGGATCTCACCCGGACGGGGGATACGGATCCGGCCACCGGTTACTTTAACATCCGCCGGGGCTATATCCTGGAGGTGCTGCCCTTTGGCAATGTAGTGGTGACCCTCCAGGTCAACGGCGCGGAGCTCAAAGCCATCCTGGAGAACGGGGTCTCCCGTATGCCTTCCCCGGATGGTCGCTTCCCGCAGGTCTCCGGCCTTTGCTTCACCTATAACATTAACGCCCCGGCCGGCAGCCGGGTGGTGAGCGCTGTCCGCCAGGCGGCCGATGGCTCCTGCACCGGACCCGCTGTCGATTTCTCACCGGCGGCGACCTACATGATCGCGATGAACGACTTCATGGCCTCAGGCGGGGATGGCTACCCGGTGCTGATCAGCCGGGCATACACCCGGGAGCTGATGGATCAGGTCCTGGAGGCTTACATTCAGGCCAACAGTCCGGTGGCCCCGGCCATCCAGGGCCGCATCATCTGCACGGGCACCGGCTGCCCGACGGTGATGCCATAACGAAGGACTTACGCAAGGAGGGGTGGGCGCAAAGCCCGCCCCTCCTTGCACAAATTGCCCCCTCCCCATGGCCCGAAGGGCTGTGGGGAGGGGGAGGATTCAGGGGGGTGGGGCCATTCCCCGGACCCAAACGGTATGATGACGGAAAAGCCCCGCTTACCGGTTCAAGCGCGAACCCTGATCCAGGCGGTCCGCAGCATCCACCCGAGAACCCCGATCCCGATCAGCAGGGCTCCAACGAACATCGCGAAACTTCCCCATTCCCCCCGCACCGGGATTTTCCCCAGATCCACCCATGGTCCGAGCTCGGTGGCCTGAACGACCTGGCGGGCGATGGCGTTGCTCACGAGCACTCCGCCCTGGAGAATCGTCAGGATGATCGCCGTCGCCGGGCGGGGTCGGGCCCGATACAGCCATGCAGCGGCCCAGGCGATCGGCACGCTGGCTCCAGTTAGAAGCTGCAGGATCCGGGGCAAGCGATCGGCCACTGTCGGGGCATACAGGCTCCCCGCGATCCCGAAGATCCCCAGGCCGATGGTGAACAGGATGGGGACGAGCGGACGGGCTTCTTCCTGAAGCCGCGAATCCCCCTGGCGGATCTCCGTGAGCAATGCCAGGAAGGCGCCCACCGTTCCGAAGGCCATCCCGGCCATCAGCCCGAGGCGGAGGAGCGCTTCCCGTTCCAGATAGAGGGTCCACCCGTGAACCCCCCCGGCGGGAGCTGCGCTTCGAAAGAGCGTCGGCCAGTGGTCCGGCCGAGCGGTAAGGGTCATGGCCGCCGAGAACTGGAACCCAATCCACGTCAGAAGGATGGCAGCGGCCAGGCTGGCAAGGATCCGCCAGCGCCCGAAGGCGGCCAGGTAAACCGCGGTGTAGGCGATGAGGAGGAGGGGGATGACCAGGAACCAGAACCAGGCCTGCAGGATGGTAGCTGGATAGAAAAACTGGGGATAAAGGGTTTGCAGGAAAAGGAGGGGGACGATCCCGGCGTTGATCCCAAAGGCCATGGCGAAGGGCATCGCTGCGATCAGGCGTTCCGATACGTGGGGTCGGGTCCGCGCGAGGATCACCGCCACCGGCAGGCCGGCGAGCCACAGGTTCATGAACACCATGTGCAGGAAAAAGCCGAAGACTTTCAGAGCGAACAGATAGCCAATGGGGATCGGCATCCCCAGCGGATCCGGTTTCGGGATCGGCGGCATCATCGCCCTCCTTTCTGCAGAGCGATCAGATAGGCAATCAGAGCCTCCCGCTCCGATTCATTCCCCAGCCACGGCGGCATCGCCGGATTCGTCCGGTGCAGATGCCGGATCGCATCGGCGATCATCTCGGGGGTCCAGGGCTGGATCAGCGGCCGTATCCCATTGTAGCCGTCCAGCGCATGACAGGACGAACAGTGATAGACATAGAGCGCCTCGCCGACCTGAACCTTCTGGGTCTCCGGCAGGCGCGCGGGGTCCCGCAGCGCTTCCTCGGGCAACCCCAGATCCTCTCGCAGGTAGAGCTGGAGCCATGGGGAGCGGGCGATCAGGCCCTCCTGCTGGAGGAGGGCAGCCTCCGCCACCCGCACGCCCGGGGAGAAGATATAGCGCTCGATGCGGTAGGGCTTGCGGGCCCCCTCGCGGAGGAACTCCCCACTGGTAATGGCCACGATGCCGATGAGGAGCATCAGCAATGCTTCCGGCGGGTTGATCCAGCGTCCCCCGCGAAGATAACCCAGGCCGAAGGCGGTTAGGGCGACGAGCGTCGCCCCGAAGTTCAAGGTCGTCATGATCAGCAACAGCGGGGCGCGAAGGATGTTGAGACGGGCGTGGTCCGGCAGCACGGCGAAATATCCGATCCCTCCGATCAGGATGAGGAGCATCCCGACGATGGCCCAGCGCGAGACGCGGGGAACCAGTTCGTCCCGCAGGGCTTCAGGGGACCGGAAGGAAAGATGCACACCGATCCAGAGGGCGGCGATGGCCAGCGAGCCGCCGGTCCGGATCAGCACCTGGGGCAGGAAAGAGGGGTTGAAGAAAGCCACAAAGAAATTCGCCTCGGGCGTCCAGCGCCCGGTGGTCAGCATGAAGGCCGTGATGCCGGTGATCAGCACCAGGCTGAGCCAGGCGGAGGCGGCATAGATCCAGCCCATCGCCATATGCTCCCGGGGCCGGAGGCGATCCCAGAGGTAATAAAAGGCGAAGGCCGAGACGATCTCGATCACGAAGACCACCCACTCCGTGGCCCAGCCGAACACGAACACATGGATGAGGGCGCTGGTGCTCTCCGGCGAGGTCAGGCCGATCGTCCACCAGATCCCCACGCCGGTGAGAGCCCCGAAGACGATCGTCAGCAGCACGAAGAAGCGGGCCAGATCCCGGAGATAAGCCAGGACGTCTGACCGGCCGTTCCGGTAAGCCCAGGTCACACTGTCCGCCAGAAGGAACCCGCCTCCGACCGCGAACTGGGCCACAATGACGTGGGGGATGGCGACCAGGGGGATCAACATGGGAGCCGTCAGGAAAGGGACCACCCACACGGGATATTCCATCGCGGCCTCCTGCAATCGCGTGTAGAATCCCGCTCACTCCGGGGAGGCGATTTCGGTCAAAGACGACTGAATGCCCCTTGCCCCATCGCGGTTTAAAGTGGCCCGGGGCAAGATTACATGGGCCCGCTGTCAACTTTCGCTGGGCCGCTTGAGGGTAAGCGGCCCAGCTTTCCTCATCATAGTCTGGACTTCCCGGGGGAGGTGGGGCCGTTGGCCTTCATGACCCATATCCTCAAAACAGAATGAGACGAAACGCCCATTTTGGACCTAACTGGTCCAGTTTAAGATTAAAGGCACAATGCCACCGTGAGTAGTCCCATTCCTCACCCAATATCTATGATGATGCTCATAACCAAGGGCTCCATAGGATCGCCCGGAACCCCTTGCAGGGCTTAAGGATATGCTGGGGGCGGCCCTCGCCCATCTCCCGAAACGACCCGTGGCCTGAAAGCCTGGATGGCTCCTCTTTTCCGATTTTCCGAAGTGCCAGGAGCGGCCCTGCTCGCCTCTCAAATACCCGGGTGGGGTTTCGGTGTGGCAAGCTATCAAGGGCAGCTCTATCACACCCTCCGTTAAAATAATCCGATTAGGAGTTACGCAGTTGGTTTTCTCCTGGGGGTTTTGGGGGAATCGCGCGCCGAAGGCGCGCGATTCCCCCAAATTTATCCCCCCTCCCCACGGCCCAAAGGGCCGTGGGGAGGGGGGATAAAGGGGGGTGGGGCCATTCTACCTCTTCTCGCGAGCCCCGAACTGCGTAACCCCTACCGATATGGAAGGAATGGAGCGACCGATTCCTGTCAAATCATCGGAGGTTTTTCACATGGTGTCACCGGAGAAGGCCGCACAGCGCGGGGTGCCCAGCCTGATCTGGGGCCCGGGGCAGGCCCGGCGCCTGGAGCTTATGCGACGGTTCGTTCGCCTGGAAGCCGCCCGCGTCCTGGTGGATGGATGCGGGATCGGGATGTATGTGGAAGCCATCCGGGCTTTCACTTCGGAGGTCCACGGCCTGGATATTGAGGAAGCATATCTCCGCGAGGCGCAGGCTCGGGGTCTCCGTCTCCTGGTGGCTGCCGCCGCCGAGGCCCTCCCTTATCCGGACAACACCTTCGATGTGGTGCTTTCCCATGAGGTAATCGAGCATGTGGCCGACGATCGCCGGGCGGTGGCCGAGATGGTCCGTGTGTTGCGGCCCGGCGGCCGCATCCTCCTGTTCTGTCCCAATCGCTGGTTCCCCTTCGAGACCCATGGGCATTACTGGCGGGGACGTTATCATTTCGGGAACACGCCGCTCATCAATTACCTGCCGGATCCTTTGCGCAACCGTCTGGCGCCTCATGTGCGGGCCTACAGCGGGCGCGCCCTCCGCCGTCTCTTCGCCGGCCTCCCTGTGCGCATCGTTTACCACACCCGGATTTTCCCCGCCTTCGACCGGATCGCGCGCCGACACCCCCGGCTGGGGGGCCTTCTCCGTCGCGTGGCTGATCTTCTGGAACACACACCCCTGAACCGGCTGGGTCTTTCCCACTTTATGGTAGTGGAAAAGACATCGTTATAGGGACACCCCTTTAAAACCATCAACGCTCTGTTCCCTTCACCCGCACCGGGAGCTCCAGATGATCGCGCCCATCCGCCGCCCGAACCCGTTGCATCGTGTCCGGATCGTAGATCACGACGATCACCCGGCCCTCGCCGGAGAGAGGCTCCCGGAAGGTCACCGGGTGCGGATCCTCAATGTATTCCCCATGGACCCATGAAGTGGTCGGGCTGGTGCCATCGGCGGGCGGGCGATCGTCCTGACCGACCAGCCGGCCCTCCTCGTTGAGCACCTGCACCGACACGATATACGGGCGTTCGATGGGATCCTCGTTTAGCGCCCGCCAGATCAGGCGGACGTTCAGGGAATCCCCGGGTCGGAGGATCATGCGATCCAGGGAGACCCCGACCAGCTCGGCCAGGCCAGGGAAGCGCTGTCCGACGGGGATGTCGTAAGATGGGGGCTCGAACCGGCGCGGCCGCCCGGCGATCTCCACCGTCCCCAGGGAGATCCTCGGCCCCTCTCCCCATCGTAACCACACCTCCGCCGACCCTGCTGTCGCCTGAGGCGATAGCCAGACCACCCGACGGTCCAGGACCGGAATTCCCGGGATCCATTGGGAGATCGGATAGCGATCGTAACCCGGGTTCCCGCTCTGGCGGCCCAGGCTTTCCTCCCCGCGAGCGATCTCCAGGGTGAGCGGGTGATCGGGAAGGCCGGGGCGGTCGGCCTGGAGGAGCAGCAGCACCCGCAACGGCTCTCCCGGTGCCAGGGAGGAAGCTGCCACCTGGAACCCCAGGAGCCGGAATCCTTCGCCGAGGGAGATGGGAGGCTCCAGCCGCGGGATCCCGGCCATCGTCCCGTAGGGGTCGGCGGTCATCCGGGGTGGATGGACCTCCACGGGGCCCAGGGTCAGGGATCGGCCGCCCGGGTTGCGGGCCTCATCCAGGATGTCCAGCCCCTTCAGGTCCGCCTCCCGATAGAGCGTCACCGTCAGCGTGTAAGGTCCGGGCGGCGCGCCCAGAGGGACCGGAACCACAAAATACGTGGTGGTCTCCTCGCCAGGGGACCAGCGGGCAGTGTAGCGGTGGAGGTCGTTCATGAGCATCCAGTCCATGCCGCTGATCCGCTGGCGCCCTGCGTCGAGGAGGGCGACGGCCGCCTTCAGGTTCTCCGAGAGCGGAGCGGGCATCCGCCATCGGAGGGCCACTGCTATCCCCTCTCCGGCCCGGGCCTCCGTTTCAGCGAACACCCCTGAGAGCCACAGGCGGTCTCCGAAGTTGATCGAAACGGGCCGCAGCGGTGGCATCGCCACCGGGCGCTCCAGCTCGTAGACCCACAGTGTGTAGCCGGTGAACTCCCGGTGATCGATCAGCCGCCCGGCGAGCTCCAGCAGGAAGGGGATGAATCGTTTATCGTCCGTTACCGAGCGAAACCAGTGCAGGAGGAAGACCCGCCGTTTCCCCGCCGTGATCGCCTGGAGCTCCGCCAGGCCCTCCGCCTCCCGGCCCCGCATCTTGATCCCCTGGATCGGGGAGGGGCCGGTGTAGTATTGCTGCAGGGTGTATTCCTCGGAATCCACGACAATGGCGTCCTCGGGTGTGGTGACGGCGCTCAGGTAGCTGGCCACCCCGCGCACATCCTCCCGGAAGAAGGCGGGATCGTAATAGACGATCCATAGCCCCTGTAGCGAAGTCGCCCCGATCGCCAGGGCCAGCCCCAGGGCCAGTGCCCGGGTTGCCGGGCGACGTCCCGACCACAGAACCGCGATTAAGACGGCATCGGTGAGCAGCAGGGCGGGCGTCAACATCAGGATGTAGCGGGGATGAACGATAGGTTTCCACCGGGTGATGCCGAACACCAGCAGGAGCGGAAGGACGAAAGCCGCCAGCCACATGGCCGGCCGGAGGGGAATGCGGTGCAGACGGCGCCTCATGAGGAGCACGGCGGAAACCAGCGCGCCGGCGAAGGCGATCCCGTAGGCGGCCGAGGCGGCCACGAACCCGGGCCGCGGCGGCAGCTCTCCCGTCTTCCCCAGGACCTCCCGGATGCCGATGTTGAAGAAATGCCAGGTCAGGGAGAGGAATTCGAACAACGTGGGGAAGGTGGCCCGCTCATCGCTATGCTGCCCGGTCTGGCGGTAGGCGGGGGGCAGCCATGGCGCGTAGGCAAGGACCACCAGGGCCTGGGTCAGGGCCCAGCGGCGGAAATTCCATCGACGATCTTCGATGGGTTGACGCAGGAGCAGAAGTAAAGCAGCCAGGTTCAGGAAAACGACGGCGACCACAGAGAAATAATGGGTATACATCATCGCCGCTTCCGTGATCCCCAGGGCAGCCAGGATCCCCGTGGGCCAGCGGCGGGCGTCGATCAGGCGGCCCAGGAGGAAGAGAGCGAGGAGGTATTCCAGGGCGAAGAGGGTATACATCCGGGTTTCCTGGGAATAATACACGTAAGCCGGGGCGAACGTGGCCAGCGCGGCGGCTAAAAGCCCGACCGCGCGCCCCGCTCCCTCCCGGCCGACCCGGTAGAGGAGGGGGAGGATCAGGATCCCGAAGATCGTTGAGAGGAAGCGCGTGGTGAACTCATGGTATCCGGTGAACATCCCCCAGATCGAGAGCAGGATGTAGTAGAGCGGGGGATGAATGTCCACCGCCGTCATCCGGATGGCCGTGAGGATGCCGTGGCGGGCCAGATAGGTGCTGTAACCCTCATCCCACCACCAGCTCTGGACGGCGATCCGATGGAGCCGGAGGGCGAAGGCCATCAGGATCAGCAGGGCCAGCAGGATCAGCGTTCGCTCGCTTCGAAGGATGCGCCTCATCGGTGCGGTGGTTCTCCTTAGGGATTTCGAGAGCAGGTGGGGGTGCCCTGGGCGCCTCCACCTGCCCGCCTATACCCCCAAGCATACATTCCCCTTCCCTCCAGCCCGAAGGGCCGCGGGGAGGGGCCTGCTTCCTATCCAGAGAGGGTCCGGACGGCCAGTTGCCCGGTCCGCCCGGTCCCAAGTCTAAAAAATCAATAATGAGGAAGGGAGGAATTCCTGAGTAAGAGGGGCGCGATGCTCTCCCTCTCCTTCATAGGACGAAAGTCCTATGTGTGGCAAGCCCGTGTTTCTTTATCATAAATTCAAAATAATTGGAATCCCAGTCCTGCCCGGGTTTTGCAAACCGGGCGCAGGGATGACGAGGCGGGCCATGAGGCCGCTGTCCGGTCATCCCTGGTTTCTCTACCCTTCTTCCCTCGTGGGATGGCGGCGAGGAGGGTGGGCCCAGAGGGATTCCAGGGAGGTGGTCAATCGATGGCTTCCACTTTGCTGGTGATCGACGATGATCGGGAGTTCATCGACCTGCTCCGGAAGCGCCTGGAGGGCGCAGGTTATCAGATCCTGGCCGCCCTGGATGGGGAAACCGGCCTCCGGATGCTGGAGAGCGAGCGACCGGATCTGGTGATCCTGGACATCATGATGCCGGGGATGGATGGCTGGGAGGTTTGCAGACGGATCCGGCAGATCTCTACCGTTCCGATTCTGATGTTGACCGCCAAGGGGATGGCAACGGATGTGGTCTATGGCCTGGAGCTGGGGGCCGACGATTATGTGACCAAGCCATTCCAGACCGATGTCCTCCTGGCCCGGATCCGGGCGCTGCTGCGCCGGGCGGGCAGCCAGGCGCTGCCGGAGCAGGGCGTTTACCGGTGCGGGGAGATCGTGCTGGATCTGGATCAGCATACCGTAACCGTGGCGGGGCAACCGGTGCAGCTCACCCCGCTGGAGTTCCGGCTCCTGAGCGTCATGATGCGAAATCCCGGACGGCTGCTCCCTCACCGTTACCTGCTCACCCAGGTCTGGGGGCCGGAATACGCGGAGGATATCGACAACCTCAAGCTTTACATCCATTATCTCCGCCAGAAGATTGAACCAGATCCCCGGCATCCTCGATACATCCTGACGGAGTGGGGGATCGGGTATCGATTTCAGTGCGATTAGGCCTTCATCGTGCTTCTCCTGGAGGCGGAGCCCGTCCACCTCTTCTTGCGGGCTCCGAACAGCGTGACTCCTAACAGGGCTGGAAAGGCCTGCCTCGGAGGCTTTCCCAGCCCTGTTTTGATCCTCTCTTCCCAGGGCCCCAGGTGCGGCATGGATCCATAGTTTAGGCTGGTAGGGGTCGCCCAGGGTAGCCCCTCCCACCCTGCAATCCTCCGACGAGAAGATCAGAAAGTTTATCCACGGCCCAGCTGGATAAAACACCAGACGGATTCCCGGACAGGCCTCCCTTTCTTCTCCCTTCACGTTCCACGTTCAAAACAAATTCAAACCAAAATCTTCACCTTTTCAAACCTCTCCCTGGTAAGGTGTAGGCATGAAATCCGAGCTCAGCATCAGCAGCTTGCCTTTCCCAGCCCAACCCCTGGCTGCTCTCGTTCGGATCGGGTGGCAGGGTCGGACAGCCGTGCAGGAGGAAGAGGGATGGCTCAGTCATTTCATCCAGGACCGAGAGATCGATCAGATGGCGATGTCCGGGAGACCGGGACTCGGATTCTGGTGGTGGACCCCAGCCCGGAGATGCAGCGCTTACTGCAGCACGAATTGAGCATGGACCGGATGGCTGTATTTGCCGTAGCCGGGCCTTCCGAAGCCCTGGCGTTGCTCCCCGTGATCACCCCCGATCTCATTCTGACGGAGATCCGCTTTCCGGATCATGATGGTCTGCGCTTCTGTCAGCAATTGCGCACCGTCACACACATTCCCATCCTGGTGATCTCAGCTCCCCGCTCGGATCAGGATATCATCCGCGCCTTTGATCTGGGGGCGGATGATTTCATTTCCAAGCCATTTTCCTTCGCGGAGCTTCGGGCGCGCATTCAGGCCCATCTGCGCCGGCAGAGCTGGCGTGGGGCTCAGGGGACAATCACCTATTATGCCGACGATCATCTCGTCATCGATTTGCGGCTTCAGGAGGTGCGGGTCCGCGGCCAGCGTGTCCGCATGTCCCGTATCGAATATCGGTTGCTGGCCTGTCTGCTGGAACACGCCGGCCGTGTGGTTCGCCACGAGACTTTGCTCCAGGCGGGCTGGGAGGACCAGGGATGGGATGCTCATTACCTGAAGCTCTACATCCGCCACCTGCGGAACAAGATCGAGCCCGACCCCTCCCGGCCGCGCTACATCGTGACCGTATGGGGGGTGGGGTATCGCTTCTGTCCGCAAACTCGCTCGGGGGATCCCGATAGCTCTTCCCCGGTAGCGAGATGAGCGGGCGCTCCCACGCTGGTCGGAAGAGCTCGTGCTGGACTCATTCGGGCGGAGGATTTTCGAGAGTCGCATGGAAATCAGGCGCTGAGCTCGACGGACCTGAAAGGAGCCGAGGCTCCTCCAGGGGAAGGCATCCGATTGGGCGTGAGATCCGAAGGATCAACCAAACCCATGGGGGCAATGCGATGAAATGTCTGGTCACCGGTGGAGCCGGGTTCATCGGGTCGCACGTAGTGGATGCGCTCATCGAGGACGGCCATGAGGTGGTGGTGGTGGACAACCTGAGCACCGGCCGGCGGGAGAACCTGAACCCCCGGGCGCGGTTTTATGAAGTCGATATCCGCAGCCCGGCGCTGGCGGAGGTGTTCGAACGGGAACGACCGGAGATCGTGAATCACCATGCCGCCCAGATGAGCGTTCGAATCTCGATGGCCGACCCCATATATGACGCAGAGGTCAACGTCCTGGGCTCTCTGAACCTGATCCGCCTCTCGCTGCAGTATGGGGTCAAGAAGTTCATCTACATCTCCAGCGGGGGCGCGGTTTACGGGGAACCAGTTTATTTGCCGTGCGATGAAGATCATCCGATCCGCCCGCTCTGCCCCTATGGGGTCACGAAGTTCATTGTGGAACAATACCTGTCGCTGTTCCACCAGCACTACGGGCTCCGATACACCGTGCTGCGTTACCCCAACGTATATGGGCCACGACAGGACCCTAACGGTGAGGCGGGGGTGGTGGCGATTTTCATCGGGCGGATGCTTCGGGGGGAGCCGGTGGTGATCCATGGGACAGGGGAGCAGATGCGGGATTTCGTGTATGTGGCGGATGTGGTGGAGGCGAACCGGATGGCGCTGGCGAATGGGAACGCGGAAGTGTTCAACCTGGGGAGCGGTCGGGGGACAACGGTGAACGAGATTTTCCGGCTGCTGGCGGCCATCATCGGTTACCGCCAGAAGCCGATTTATGGGCCGCCGAAGATCGGGGAAACCTTCCGGATCTATTTGCGGGCGGATCGAATTCATCGGACATGGGGATGGCGGCCCCGGGTGGATCTGGAGGAGGGGCTGGAACGGACGGTGGCTTTTTTCCGCGATCGACCTGGATAAGGTGAGGACTTTTGGGAACAGGGGTGGGGCCACTTTTTCGGTCCCATCCCTTCCAGTATCTTCCCTCCCCATGGCCTTCTGGCCGCGGGGAGGGAAGATAAAGGGGAGTCTTCCACATTGAAATACCCAGGTCGCGAGCGGTGGTGATATGAAAAGCGAAAAGGAGCCCTGAATGGAGCGTCTGCAACCCTATCTGGATGCCGTCCGCCGCTGGTGGTGGTTCCCCATCTTGTGTGGGCTGCTCGCCGGGGTTGGGGGTTATTTCTACACCCGCCAGCAGCCGCCCGTTTATGCGGCGCGGGTCACACTGATGGTGGGCACCAGCATTACCAACCCCAGCCCGGATCCACAGGAGATCGGCCTCAGCCGGACCCTGGCGCAGATCTATGGGGAGATGGCCCGCCGGCGGCCGATCCTGGAGCAAACCCTGAAGCGCCTGAATCTGGCCCTGTCGCCCGATGCGCTCGCCCGCGCGGTGGAGACCCGCGTGATTTTTAACGCTTCCCTGCTGGAGATCTATGTCTACGACTTTGATCCTGAACGGGCGGCGGCGCTGGCCAACGCGCTGGCACAAACGCTGATCGAACAGGCTCCCGGCGCGCGCTCCCAGATGGATGAGAGTTTCCTGCGAAGCCAGCTAACAGATATCCAGGGGAAGATTGCCGATGTGGACCGAAGGATCCAGGAGCTGCAGCAACGCATGGGGGGTATGACCTCGGCAGCTGAGCTGCGGGAGGCGCAGGATCAGCTCCAGGCGCTGGAGCAATTGAAACGAGATTACCAGCAGACCTATGCTCAGCTGATCTCTGTGATCAGCCAGGGACGGGTGAACACCCTGAGCGTCCTGGAGCCCGCTCTGCCACCCACGCGTCCGATCTCCCCCAACCTGATCCGCAATCTCGCCCTCTCGACGGGCGTGGGGTTGCTCCTCAGCCTCAGCGTGCTGATGGCGCTGGAGCTGTTCCTGGGCCGGGCGGTGCGCTGGGATGGAGGCCTCACGCTGTTTAACCTTCCCGTCCTGGGCGCGATCCCCCACTGGCGGAATCGGAAGGATCCGCTCATCGTCCGCAGCACGCCGGATTCCCCGGAGGCGGAGGCGGTCCGCTCTTTGCGGCTCCGAACCCTCCGGATGCTGGAAGGGAACTCTTCACGGGTTGTGCTGGTCACCAGCCCTATGCCGGAAGACGGCAAGTCCTTCGTGGCGGCTAACCTGGCGGCGGCGATGGCTGAGGCGGGGTTGCGCACGGTGCTGGTGGAAACCGATCTGCGAGGCGGCGTGGTGGCTCACCTCGCCGCCCAGGAGATCGCTCAGGGGCTGGTGGATTATCTGGAGGCTGAAGGAGAGCTCCCGGATCTCGATTCGCTTCTCCTCCCTGTGGATGGCGGGTTCTGGATCCTGCCGATGGGCCGGATCCCGCGGGATCCCGGGTTGTTGCTGAGCTCGCCGCGATGGCATGCGCTGCTGAATGAGCTCCGGGCGCGCTTCGATGTCCTGATCCTGGACGCTCCCCCGACCCTGTTTCTGGCGGAGCTGGAGCTCCTGGCCGGGGCGACGGATGGTGTCCTTCTGGTGATTCGGGACGGCGAGACGCCCCGCCGGCTGGTCGGACAGGCTCGTTATGCGTTGCGGGGTCAGCGGGTCCTGGGGATTGTGGTCAACGATGTCCCCCGCCGCAAGCTGGGGATCGGTTATGGATACGCCTATGCCTACGGCGGTTCTCGCTATAAGCGGAAAGCCCGACGGGAGCCTGCTGCCTCGACGGTCCTTCAAGCCTGGCAGGAGAGGGTTTCCCGGGGGATCCAGCGGTGGTGGGGGAAGCAACCAGCCCCAGAGGAGGCCAGCTCTCCGCCTGCATGGCCGCTCCCACCTCGTCACGAGCGGATGCAAGCCAGGCAACGGTTGATCCTTCAAGCCCGGAAACGGATGAAAGAGCCCCTGGCCTCTCTGGCTTCCCCTCCGCCTGCCCCCCCGGAGCCAGAGGTCCCGCTTACCCTGAAGCCCGGCGAAGCGGATGGCGAAAGCGGGCCTTTCGTTGGAGCACTTCTTCCCGAGGAGGAGAGCCCACAGATCCCGGATCTACTCTCCCCGGAGCCGCCGAAGGCAGAGCGTCCATCCACCCCGCCGTTCGTGGAAATCGATCCGGAGTTGCTGGCGGAGGCCATGGGGGAGCTGGAGGCCGTTTCCGCGAACGAGCCATCCCCTTCGGCGGAGGCCACGGAATCTTCCGCGGAACAGGAGGAATGAGCCCGGTGGCCCTCACGGTGCTCCGGAACGCATTGTTCGGACTTGGAGGGCGCCTGACGGTGAAGGCGCTGGCCTTTGCCTTCTCGGTCTGGGTCGTCCGGCGTCTGGGGCAGGAGGCCTTCGGGCACTACGCGACGGCCCTGGCCTATGTGGCCGCCTTCGCCGTCCTCTCGGACTGGGGCCTGGCCCCATATCTGGTTCGCGAGATCGCACGGGACCGGCGGCGAGGGGAGGCCATGCTGGTGGATGTGATGACGCTCCGGTTCTTCCTCTCCCTGGGAACCATCGGCCTCATCCTGGGGATCGCGTGGTGGAACCGGCAACCCCCCTTCCTGCTGGGGGGGATCGCCCTCGCCGCCCTGACCTTTATCCTCTATGCAGCCCAGGGACCCCTGGAGGCGGCATTGCAGGGGATCCGCCGGCTGGATCTCGTTTCCGCGGCAGGCGTGTTGCAGCAATTGCTGTTTGTGGGGCTGGGTACCGTCGCCCTGTTGCTGGGATGGGGATTCTACGGGCTGATCGGCGCCTCACTGGCCGGCCTGACGGCTGCGCTGGCGCTGACCGCGTGGGCCGCCCGTTCCCTGGACCTGTTCCATCCCCGGCGGCCGGAATGGCTGACGTGGCCACAGCTGTTGCGAGCCGGCCTCCCGTTCGGCCTGATCGGCCTGGCGGTGAATCTGTCCTACAAAGTGGACACCATCCTCCTCAGCCTGTGGTGGACAGCGGGGATCGTTGGCTGGTATAACGCAGCCTACAACCTGATCTTCTCAATCGCCATGATCTCCAACGCGGCGAACGTGGCCCTCTATCCTTCAATGGCCGCCCTCGCCGACCCGGATGCCCTGACCTCCGTGGTCCGCCGCTCGATCGGATATCTCTGGATGCTCTCCGTTCCCTTCGCTGTGGGGGGATGGGTGCTGGGAGAGCGCCTGATCCCAGCCCTCTATGGAGCCTCTTTCCTCCCTTCGGTTCCGGCCTTCCGGATCCTGATCGGGGTGGTTCCCTTTATGTTTCTTTCCGAATATCTGGGGTATGTGATCCTGGTCCAGAACCAGGAGTGGCTGGTGGCCCGATCGTTGATCCTGAGCACTTCGTTCAACATCGCGGCGAACCTGGTGCTGATCCCGCGCTACGGTCTGATGGCCGCGGCGTGGATCACGTTGCTGACGGAGATCCTGCTCGTCGGGCAGTATGGGTTGCTTCTCCGGTTATGGCGAGGGATTCCCGTCGAGCTTTTAGGGAAGCCGGCGCTGGCAGCTGGGATGATGGGGCTGATCCTCTGGATGATGCGCGGGCTCCCGCTTCCCTTGTTGTTGATCCTTGGCGTGGTGACCTACGGGCTGGCGCTGTGGGGCCTGGGAGCCCTGGGGCCGGCCGAATGGCGGCTTATGCAACAGATCTTCCGACGTTCTCCGATCCCGGGAGAGGCAGGTTAAGCCATGTTCGTGACCCTGGCCACGCCGCATTATCCGCCGCGCAATATCGGGGGCGTGGAATTCTATGTTCAATCCCTGGCCCGATGGCTGCATCAACAGGGCCACCGGGTGGAGGTGGTGTGTGTGGAGCAGATCGAATACGGACCCTTCCCACGGGTGAACGCGCGGGTGGATCCGGCGGAGGGGTTCCCGGTGCATCGGTTGACCGTGCGCTGGCGGAAGGGCCCGCTGGGGCTGCGGGATCGCTTTGATCACCCGGCGATGGAGCTATGGTTCAAGGCCTATTTCCACAGCCGCCGCCCCGATGTCTTCCATCTGCACAGCGGATATCTCCTGACGGTCTCCCCATTGCGGGCGGCGATGAAGATGGGGATCCCTACGGTGGTTTCCTTGCACGATTTCTGGTTCCTCTGTGCGCATCATACGCTGTTGCGGCCCAGCGGCCAGGTCTGCCCGGGGCCGGAGGACCCGGCGGGTTGCGCCTATTGTTGGCTCAGCCAGGGCCGGCGTTACCGCTGGATGGAGCAGGGGCTGGCCCGCCTGGGCGTCGCACACCCCCATTTGCAGGCCGGTCGCCTCCTGCGCCCATGGCCCTTCTTTCGGCCATGGGCGCAGATCATGGCGGAGCGTCTGCGGACGACGATGAGGGTTCTGAACCAGGCCTCGGCCATTCACGTCCCTTCCCGGTTTATCCAGCGCAGTTATCAAGAGTTTGGAATGCGTGAAGAGGGGGTCCATCTCATCCGGAATTTCACCTCGCTGGATCGCGCTCGGCCTGCGGATCGGCGGGATCCAACTGTTTTTCATGTGGTTTACATTGGGCAAATTGCCCCTCATAAGGGGATCCACGTCCTCATCGAAGGGGTTCGACGGGCGAAGGCGGCGCTGGGGGATGAAGGGGGGCACAGGCTCCGGCTGACGATTTATGGCGATGATCGGACGTTCCCGGCCTATCGAGCACGCTTGCAACAACTCATCGGGGCGGACCCGACAATCCGGCTGGCCGGGTCGCTGCCCCGGGAGCAGTTGGAGGAGGCGCTGGCAAAGGCGGATGTGCTGGCGCTGCCCTCCGTTTGGGCAGAGAACGCCCCGTTGGTCGCCCTGGAGGCCCTGGCCTTAGGCGTGCCGGTTCTGGCCAGCGCCATCGGGGGATTGCCGGAGATCGTGCAGCATGGGGTCAGCGGATGGCTGGTGCCTCCCGGGGATGCGAAGGCGATCGCAGATCTCCTGGTTCGCTGGATCCGCGAGCCCGAGGCGCTGGAGCAATTGCGGGCGCATGCCCGTCCGGTTTTCACTTTTGAAGAGGCAATGAAATCCATATTACAGCTGTATCAGGAGGTCTGGAGGATTCCTTCCCATTCGGACGTGAGCGCTCCGATCCGGGAGCCGATGAGAGAGAGGCAGACATGAGCGGGATCCTCGTCGCCATCCTGACCCACAACCGGTTGCATGATACCCTCGCTTGCCTGGAATCGGTGCGGCGGCTGGAGGGACCGGTGGAGACGATCGTGGTCCTGGACAGCGGCTCTACGGATGGAACGCCGGAGGCGGTTCGCCGGTTGTTCCCCGAGATCCAGGTCCGGGAGCTTGGGGCCAACTGGGGTTACGCGGCCGGAAACAACCTGGCCCTTCGCATGGCCCTGGAGCAGGGGATGAGGGGAGTGTTCCTGCTAAACCACGACACGCTGGTGGATTCGAGATGTCTGGTTGCAATGCTGGAGACCGCCCGGTCCGCGCCTCAGGTGGGGGCGGTGGGGCCGCTGGTGTGGGCATGGCCTCCGTCCCAGGGCATCTGGGCGCTGGGCGGAGAGATCCACTGGCGCCGGGCTTACACCATCCATCGAGATGCTGGGCAGGTGGAGCCTTCCCAGCGTTCTCCTCATCCCGTGGATTTCGTCCCCGGTTGCGGGATCCTGTTGTTGCGGGAGGCGCTGGAGACGGTAGGGGGCTTCGATGAACGTTACTTTATGTATTGGGAAGAGACCGACTGGTGCCAGCGGGCGCGCCGCGCCGGGTTCTCGATCTGGGTGGATCCCCGGGCGCAGATGTGGCATAAGGCCCCCCTGAGCTCCGATGATCTCCCGCCGGCCACACTGTATTACATGACCCGCAACCGGCTGCTTTTCTTCTGGGAGCACAGCCCGTCCCTGGGGCGATGGCTCGCCCTTGCCCACGCTGTCCACGGCGCGGTCCGGCTGGCGCGACAGCTGGAACAGATGGAACGCCCATCCCATGCCCAGGCCGTCTGGGAGGGGCTCCATGATTTCTTTCATCAGCGCTGGGGGGCATGGGGGGATGGAAAGGAGGAGAGATGGCCCGCATCCTCTGGGTGATGGGCTGGTTCCCCCTGCCGCCGGATAAGGGGGTGCGGATCCGCCTTGCGCAGCTCCTGGATACGCTGGCCGCCCACCATCAGCTGACCCTGATCGTGCTGGCTGATCCGGAGGCGGAGATCGAGCGCTATCGGGGAGAGCTGGCCGCCCGATGCGAGGATCTCCACATCTTCCCGCGTCGCGAGTTCCAGCCAGCCCGGTGGCGAGCGATCCGGGGCTTTTTCTCCACGATCCCCCGCTGGCTGGTCGATGTGGAGCTTCCGGAGGTCCATGCCCGGGTGCGTCAGCTCTGGCAGGAGCGAGCGTTCGATCTGGTCATCGCCTCTCAGCTGCCCTCTGCCCTCTATGTCCGAAACCTGAACGGCGTCCCGAAGATCCTGGACGAGGTGGAGTGCGGGCTCTTCCTGGACCAGGTTCGCACAGCCCGTAATCCGCTCCGGCGGGCGCGGCGGCTGCTGATGTGGTGGAAGCATGCCCGGTTCCTGCGAGCGCTCTCGCGGGATTTCGCAGCATACACGGTGGTTTCCGATGTGGAGGCGCGGATCCTCCGTCGGATTGCGCCGGAGGCCCGGGTGGCGGTGATCCCGAACGGAATCGATCTGGCCCGTTACCAGGGGATCGAGGCGACCCCGGAGCCGGATACCCTGATCTTCACCGGGGCGCCAACCTACTGGGCGAACCGGGATGCCCTGAGTTTCTTTGCAGAGGCGATCTGGCCCAGGATCCGGCAGCATCGCCCCACCGTCCGGCTGTGGATCACCGGCCGACTCCCAGAAGGGATCCCGCTGCCGCATCCCCCTGGATGGCTCTACACCGGTTATCTGGAGGATATCCGACCCTGGGTGGTGCGGGCCTGGGCGATGGTGACCCCGCTGCGGTTTGGCGGTGGGACACGACTGAAGATCCTGGAGGCGATGGCCCTGGGGACGCCCGTGATCTCCACCCCGAAGGGGGCGGAGGGGCTGGAGTTTCGGGATCCCGGGGCGGTGACGATCGCCGGGGAATCCCATACGTTCGCCCGGGCTGTGGTCGATCTTTTAGAGGACCCGGATCGCCGGGCGCGACAGGGCCGGATCGCCCGGGAAGCGGTGCGGGATTACGACTGGGCGCGGCTGGGGGAGCGCTACCTTCAACTGGTAGAACAGGTGCTCCATGAGCGGAATCGCGCGACCACGATTGCCTGAAAGAGGGCTCCAGGGGCTGGCCCGGATCCCGCCTGCCCTGTGGGGGGTTGGCCTGGGGCTCCTGCTCACACCCCTGATCGGCGTGCTGGTGCTCACCGCCCGGGGCCGGTGGATCGCGATCGGGCTGCTCGGGATGCTGGCGTTCCCGGCTCTGTTGTTCCTCAGCCGCTATACGGTGGAGATCATTATGTTCTCATCCCTGTTCGTCCCCCTTACGCTCTCCACTGGCTCCCAGAGCCCGATTGTGGCCAGCCTGCTCCTCACGGGGCTGTTCGGCGGGCTCTGGCTGCTCCGGCTGGTATTCGAGCGGGAGCGCTGGCCGAAGGCTCCGGCCGTTATCCCGCTGTTCGGATTTATGGCCGTTTCGGTGATCTCGTTCTTCTGGAGCGAGATCTGGCGGGACCCGATGATCCCGCCCTGGTTCCTGTATCGGGCGCGTTTAGGGGGGTTAGGGGTGATGCTGCTTTCACCACTGGCCCTCTGGCTGGCTGCTGCCCACCTGCGGCATCCCCGTCAGGTGGATCGGCTGGTGGGGATGTTCCTGATCGCCGGAGCCCTGGGGGCGATCCAGATCCTGGCCGGTCGGACATTGTTTCCGTTCCTGAACACCGGAGGGCTTTTCTCGATGTGGCTGTTCAGCTTCGGGACGGCCTTCCTGGTGTTCCGACCGATGCCGGCCTGGCTCCGGCTGGGGCTCGGGCTGATGTTAGGGATCTGGGGATGGTATGTGCTGGTGCCGGGCATCTCGTGGATCAGCGGCTGGTTTCCCCCAATCGTAGCCACCCTGGTGGTGCTGTGGCTGCGATCCCGCCGGCTGTTCGCCCTCATGGCTGTGGCCCTGGCGGTGATCGGGGTGGTTTACTGGGGGCCGCTCCAGTTCTGGGTGTTCGATTACAACTATCAGACCAGTGGAACCACCCGTATGGAGGCCTGGGCCCGGAACTGGCAGGTGACCCGGGAACATCTGCTGTTCGGGACCGGTCCGGCGGGATATGCGGCGTATTACATGACGTATTTCCCGGATCAGGCGATGGCGACCCACAACAACTATCTGGACGTCCTGGCCCAGACCGGTCTGATCGGCATGGGGCTTTTCCTCTGGTTCCTGGCGGCTCTGGGGCGGGAGATCTTTCAGATCTGGCGCTGGGTTCGAAGCACCGATCATCAGGCTCGCGCCCTGGTCGCAGGGCTGGTGGGGGGATTTACCGGCCTGCTGGTGGCCATGGGCCTGGGGGATTGGTTCCTGCCGTTTCCCTATACGCAAACCATCGCTGGCTACCGCTATACCGTCTGGGGATGGATTTTCGCCGGGGCGGCGGTGGCGATGGGGCGTTATTACCGAAGTCTCCGGCTGCAACTTTTCTATGCTGCTTCGCTCCGGAAACGTGGGCAAAAGGAGCTTTCATCAGGGGGATTCTGAGGCAGGCGATCCCGTCCACCCCCAAAAAATATTCGATTTCCCCTCCCCACGGCCCTTTGAGCCGCGGGGAGGGGGAGGGGCCTGCCCGGTCAGATGTTCAGCCCAGACCCAAACCGGGGATTTCACCCTGAAGGCCTCATGAGCCAGAACTTTAAGGCGGATCGATGGCACCGCTGGTTTCTGTTATCCTGGTTACCTATAACACCCGCGAGCTCCTGGCCCGCTGTCTGGAATCCCTTCCGGCGGCGCTGGAGGGGATCCCTTATGAAGTCTGGGTGGTGGACAACGGCTCCACGGATGATACGCTCTCCTGGCTTCAGGCCCATCATCCGGAGATCCATGTTCTGGCTAACCCGACCAACCGGGGGTTCGCGGCGGCGAACAACCGGGCCATGGCCCGGGCCCAGGGGCGGTATCTCCTGCTTCTGAATACCGACACCCTCCCGTTGCCCGGCTCCCTCGCCACGCTGGTGGATTACCTGGAGCGCCATCCAGAAGTGGGGATTGCGGGCGGGGGACTTTTAAATCCCGATGGGACTCCCCAGGGATGCGCAGCGGATTTTCCCACCCTCGGAAGCGAGCTCATGCTGCTCCTGGGGCCGATCGGACATCGTCTCCTCGGACCACATTTTCCCTATCATCCTCCCACCGAAATCCCTCGCCGGGTCGATTGGGTCTCCGGAGCATGTCTCCTGATCCGTCGCGAGGTTGTGGAGGCCATCGGGGGGCTGGATGAGGGCTACTTTCTGTATGGCGAAGAGGTGGACTGGTGCTGGCGAGCCCGACATGCCGGATGGGAAGTAGCGATCGTCCCGCAGGCCCGGGTGATCCACCTGGGGAGCGCCACGGCGCGGCGGATGGACGGCCTGCGTCGGCGCTGGCTGTATGCGGGCAAGGCTCGTTTCCTCCGGAAGGCTCGGGGACCATGGGCGGCGGCGGTATATGGGGCGGCCGTGTGGATGACCACGCTTATGAAATGGATCGGGATGGAGCTGTTGGGACGCCGGGAGCAGGCCGCGGCCTACCGGACGGCCATTGGCCTGGATGGGTGGCTGCGATGGATGCAGGTGTTCTTCACGCCCACGGCGTGGGTGCTGTTCCTGATGATCTTCCTGAGCACGGTTTACACCTTCCCACGCTGGGCGGACTGGAACCAGAACTCCCGCCTGGATCTGGTGCTCGCTCTGGTGGAGCAGGGGACCTTCCAGATCGATGCCTTCGTGGAGAACACCGGCGATTATGCCCGGGTGAACGGGCATTATTATAGTGATAAGGCCCCCGGCCTGGCCTTCGCCGCCGTCCCGGTTTATGCGCTCCTGCATCGGGTTCTGATCCCACCCCTCACAGAGCCTCTGGTGCGAATCCTGGAACGTTCTCCGGCTTTCCACGCCACCCTGAACCCTATGGGCACCGGAGTTTCTCCCTGGAAAGTCCGGTTCGCGCTGGCCCAGGTGATCCTCAGCGCGATCGTGGTGGCATTGCCCTCGGCGGCGATTGCCTTCGGGCTCCACGGTTTCTTGCGCCACCGGTTTGGCACGCATCCAGCGACCTGGATCATTCCCCTTGTCTATGGGCTGGCCACGCCGGCTTTCGCCTACGCCAATCTCTTTGTGGCGCATCAATTCGCGGCTGCCCTGCTGATGGCCGCCTTCGCCATCGCCTGGGGGATCCGTCGGGGCTTGATTGGGGAAGGATGGCTGGCCCCCCTGGGCTTTTTGCTGGCCTACGCTGCCATCTCGGAATATCCCACGGTCCTGATCGGTGGGGCGATCGCCCTTTACGGGCTGGGCGGATGGCGGGAAGGAGTTTCCCGATTGGCGCGGCGGACGTTCAGACTGGCCGCGGGTGGGATCCCGCCGTTGCTGCTGGCCGCCTGGCATAACACGGTCGTGTTCGGATCCCCCTTCGAGCTCGGCTACGCGTATTCCGCCCTGTGGCAGGAGGTCCATCGTCAGGGCTTCTTCAGTTTGCGAGGGCCATCGCTGGAAGCCCTGTGGGGGATCACGTTCAGTCCTTATCGAGGATTGTTCTTCCGCTCGCCGTTCCTGCTCCTGGGATTCATCGGCCTGGTGCGGATGCTTCGCGATCCGGAATGGCGAGCGGAGGGGCGGCTGGCCGCATGGGCGGCGCTGAGCTTCCTGGCCTTCAATGCCTCCTCAGTGATGTGGGATGGCGGCTTCGCGGTGGGCCCGCGGTATCTGCTCCCGATGGTGCCGTTCCTGACGCTGGCGGCCGGGTTCGCCATTCCGGTCCTCGCCAGACATCGGGCCGGCTGGATTGGAATCGTGCTGCTGGGGCTCTGGAGCTTCGGGATGGTGATGCTGGAAAGCATGGCCGGCCAGCAGTTCCCACAATATCAGCGGTTCCCACTGATGGAATATGTCTGGCCGCGATGGCAGGCAGGGGATATCGCCCGCAACTGGGGGATCTTGCTCGGATGGCAGGGGGTCCCCAGTTTGATCCCATTGGTGGCGCTGTGGAGCTGGGGTTTGTGGCGGTTGCTCTTCCGGACACCGGAACGATCCGTGGTGTTGCAGGAAGCCCTGGGAGAAGGCCGATGACTTTATGGTCCGCGATCATGGCGAGGACAACAGGATCCCGATGGTGGATTGCGATCAGGCCCTGGATCATGCATCCGGCCGGGGTGTTCGTGGCGCTGGCCGTGTTGACCCGTTGGCCGTTGCGGGGTCGATGGCTGTATCACTGGGATTCCGTGAACTTCGCTCTGGCTCTGGATCACTTTGATATCGCCCGAGGCCAGCCTCATGTCCCGGGCTATCCGCTCTATGTCGGCCTGGGGCGGATCGCTCGCTGGCTCCTAGGGGATCCGCAAACGGCCCTGGTGGCCCTGAGCGTGGCGGGAACGGCGCTGGCGGCGTTGATGATTTACCGGTTGGGGGAAGCGTGGGGGGGATCCGGGGTTGGGAGATGGGCCGCTCTGCTCTGGCTGAGCAGCCCGCTGGTGTGGTTCTATGGTGAGGTGGCCCTCCCCCACGTCCTGGATGCAGGGTTCATCCTGCTGGTGGTCTGGCTGGCGTGGCGTTGTGCCCGGGGGGAGAGACTCCACCGGTCCCTGGCTCTGGCCTTGGCTTTCTCAGCTGGGCTGCGCCCCCAGAACCTGCTCTTCCTGGGGCCGCTGTTCCTGTGGGGGCTCCATGGCCAGCCCTGGCGCCAAAGGACGGAAGGCGCTCTCTGGTTGGGCGGATCGATGCTGTTATGGCTGGTTCCTCTCATGATCCTCAGCGGCGGGCTGTTGCGCTATCTGGAAATTTCACGCGCGTATAACGCGCATTTCCTGGCTTCCACCCTGGTCTTCGGGCCTGGGGGAAGCGCTGCGCTGCAGCGCAATCTGGGAAAACTGGCCGCCTACACCGCCTATGGCCTGGCCGGGGCATGCTTGGTGGCGACGCTGGTTCCGTTGACCTTCCGTCGGTTTAGCGCGCGCTCCATACGGCTTCCGTGGGTGGGATGGGCGCTCTGGATCGCCCCGGCCCTGGCGTTTTACACGTTCATCCACATGGGGCAGCAAGGACTGGTGCTGGTGTTCCTGCCGGCGCTGATCCTGCTGGCCGCTCAGGTTGTGGAGCATAGCGGTTCATGGGGCCGATGGCTGGGGATGGCCGGGGTGGTCATTAACACCGCGATTTTCCTGCTGGCTCCGGAATAT
Source organism: Candidatus Thermoflexus sinensis (assembly GCA_016842045.1). Taxonomy (GTDB): domain Bacteria; phylum Chloroflexota; class Anaerolineae; order Thermoflexales; family Thermoflexaceae; genus Thermoflexus; species Thermoflexus sinensis. The sequence goes on from JAEVEY010000180.1 coordinate 30,555, forward strand.
CCTCTGGGCCCAGAGGGGATCCGGTTGCTGAATCGCTCTACCCTTCGTCATCACGATGCTTCGCTGGAGGGACGTTTCGCTTTGCTTCGCATGCAATTCCCGCCGGATCGAACGCTGGTCGTGGCCTCCCAGTGGCGCTTTTTCGACTTCTATGCGCCGGAATATCGGGTGCTGCCGTTCGGGTTGGAGGATCCAGCCGAACGTCCCCATGTGGAGCAGGTATGGGTCAGGCCGGAGGAAGGCGAGGCCTGGGCGGTCGTGCTATTTGAACCAGAGCTCACCCGGTGGGTGGTCCCGGGCTCCCATTCGTGGGAGTGGTTTGAGGGTCTCGGGGTGCGTCTGCCGGGTTGGCGCTGGCCGCCCGGCGCGCGCTGGGTGTATGGACCGGGGGGGTTTGGATTGCTGGACCCATAACGCTTCAACAAAGGAGAGGATAATTTGTCCCTCGATGTTTTTAGGGTTCTGGGGAACAAGAGCAGGCGCCGAAGGCCCATGGCTCAGCTCGAGACGTCCAGCTCAGGTCCCCTGCTTCAGGGCGGGGAGGTTCTGGCCTGGGCCCTCGGGATCTGGCTGGTCTCCAGCATCCCCTATGCGGTCGGCTATCTGGCCGTGGGGCCGGATCGTCGGTTTATGGGTTTTGCCTTTAATGTGAGCGATCACGTTCAGTATTTCGCGTGGTGGCGGGCGTTCCAGCAGGGCCTGCTGGCCCCGAACCTGCTGACACCGGAGCCCACGCCGGCGACGTATTTCAACCTGCTCTGGTGGCTTCTGGCCCAGCTGGGGCGCATCGGAGGACTGGGCTACGAGGCGATTTATCAGATCCTGCGGGCCGCGGCAATCGGGATGACCGTGGGGACGTTGTTCTTCCTTTACCGGTGGGTCGCCTCATCATCTCGGACAGCCCGGGCGATGCTGGCCATGGCGCTGCTCGGAAGCGGCTTCGGCTGGCTCCATCCGCTGGTCAAACGCCTTCAGGCACTCCTTCCTATCCCGGCACCCATGGCGCCCTATGTTCCTTCGATTGCCGAGCCCAACACCTTCTTCTCGGCCATCGCCTATCCCCATTTCCTGATCGCCCTGGCCTCCATCGCGGCGATCCTGATGTTGGCCGTGCGGGGGATGTCAGCGGACCGCTGGCGGGACACCTTGCTGGCGGGAGCGCTCGCCTTCACCCTGAGCCTGCATCATACGTATGACCTCCTCACGGTGGGGGCCGTGCTCGGCGGGCTGATCCTCTGGCGGATGGGGATCGAGCGTCGGCTCCCGTGGGGGTGGATCGCTCACGGGGCCCTCGTGCTGGGGATGGCTGCCCCCGGTGCTGCGTATATGGTCTGGCTCACTCGCCAGGATCCGACCTGGCGAGAGGTGCTGGCCCAGTTCGTCAACGCCGGGGTCTTCACGCCGCCGCCCTTCCAGCTCCTCCTGCTCATGGGCCTTCCGTTCCTGCTGGCTCTGATCGGCCTGGGGAATCCCCGGCGCTGGCGAACCTGGACCCTCTCTGAGAGCTGGATGGGGATATGGTTTCTGGTTCATCTTCCACTGGTCTACCTGCCGCTTAGCTTTCAGATTCACCTGCTGAACGGCTGGCAGATTCCCACTGCGTACTGGGCCGTGCGCGGGGTGGAGCGCCTGGCAGGATGGTTGCGCACACGCTCTATCGGGACGTTGCTGCGATGGGCGCTGCTCCTCTCCCTGCCGGCCAATGCCTATCTATGGGGATGGCGGATCCTGGACCTGAGTCGGGGGCAGCCGCCGTATGCCCTGCATCGGGATGAAGTCGCAGCGCTGGACTGGCTGGCGGGGCACGGTTGCAACGGGGGTGTGGTGATGGCCCCGGAGGCCATCGGGGCTTTCGTCCCGATGTGGACGGGATGTCGCGCCTTCCTGGCTCACTGGACCGGCACGCTGCGGTTCTTCGAGCGCCGGGAGCAAGTCGTGGCGTTTTATGGCGATGCAACAGATGCAGACCGCCGGTCGCTCGTCCAGCGTTATGGGATCACGTATGTCATCGTCGGATCAGGCGGGGGAGCGGATGGAGATCATCTGGAGGAAATCCCATGGCTGATCCCGGTTTTCCAGCGCCCCAACGCGGCAGTGCTGGCGGTGCAGATGGGGCCGATCGGATCCGGAGGTGGAGAGGCGCCATGAAAAATCGGGGGTGGCTGTTCTTGGTGACTGTCGGGCTGCTCGGGCTCTACGCGCTCGCCCTCCATCGACTGACCCTCTATCCGCCGACCTGGTTCGACGAGGGATCGCATCTCCATGTCCCCAAGGCGCTGGTCCGATGGGGCGTCTACGCGGATTACAGCAGCGAGGGCTTCCGGTTCTCCGGGCCGATCTTCGGCGTCGGGCCCACAGTGGTGCTGCCGATCGCTGGTGCTTTCCGAGTGTTCGGAATCGACCTGTGGGCAGCGCGATGGGTGATGGTGGGCTATCTCCTGCTCAGCGTGAGCCTCTTCAGCGCGGCAGCGCGCCGTTGGATTCCTGGGGGCGGGGCAGCGCTGGCCGTGCTCTGGTTTGTGTTCACCCGCAACCTGGACACGATCGCCTACGGCCGTCAGGTGCTGGGAGAGGTGCCCGGGATGGCCTTCCTGGCTCTGGGACTGATGGGCTGGGCACGGATGGCGCAGGGCCAGAAATGGGGGATGCTTCTGACAGGCCTGGGCTTCGGCCTGGCAATGATCACCAAGAATCAGTGGGGCCTGTTTTTGATCCCGGGCCTGATCGCTATGGCGATCCTGGGAAAGGTCTTTTATCGCCATCCCTCGTGGCTGGGGAACGGGATCGCGGCGGGCATCGCGCTTGGGCTATGGGGGCTGTGGCAGGGGATCCTGTGGGGCGCATTGATCCCTGATCCCCTGCGGACCATGGGGGAATTGCGCCAGATCGCAGGGGGGAGCGTGGCGGCTTTTCCCTCGCCTCAGATGAGCGCGACGGCCCGGAGCTTGCTCACAGTCTTCGATGGTGCATTGCTTCCGGTGGCCCTTTACGTGCTGGGGAAAGCGCTGCAGCGCAACCCGACAGGCTATCGCTGGGGGCTGATAGGGATGCTGGCTGCCCTGAACCTCGGATGGCTGGTGGTGGCCTCCAACGGCTGGTTGCGCTATGCCTATCCGGGCCTGTCACTGCTCAGCCTGGGGGTAGGAGGCATGCTGGAAGATCTGTGGAAGCAGGTCCGAATCCATGCGCTGCGGTGGAGCATCGCGGGCTGGCTGGCGCTTCTTCTGCTGGGCTCCGCTGTCATCGTCGTGGGGCGGGTGATCCGGCAGGGGGACGGATCGGCTTTCGAGATGGCCCGTTATTTGCGGGAGCAGATCCCGGAGAGCGCCCGGATTGAGACATGGGAACCGGAGATGATGGTGCTGACGGATCATCGCTATCATCAGCCGCCGCAGGCCCTGTTAGATGCGGCTGCGCGCTTCATCTGGCTGGGCGGGCCGCCGCCCTCCGTGTTCTATCGCTGGGATACCGCCCAACCGGATTACGTACTTGTGGGAGCGTTTGGGAGATGGGTGCAGTTATATCGGGAAATTGAGGAAACGTGTATCCGTCCAGTAGCAGCCTTCGGGCCTTATCGCCTCTATGCGCTGATGGAATGCGCACTCTTTCCATCGCACGAAAGGAGCATCCAGCCATGACGAGGTGCCCCCATAAGCGGGAATGGATTAGTTGGGTGGTTGGGATGCTTATTGCGCTGGGAATTGGAATAGCAACCCCTGCGCAAGGGCAGGGGATTGTAGTGCAGTGGGAAAAGCCGGTCCGGCTATCGAACCCGGATCAGATGGCCTGGTTCCCGGATGTGGCGGCCAGCGATGATGGGACAGTAGCGGTGGTTTGGTCAGGCGGTGCACGGTGGGGAAAGACATCCTTTGATGCTCTTGTTCTTACAAAACGTCAGGGAGATTCCTGGCTCCCACCTGTGGATATCCAGGCGACTCCAATCATCCAGGGCATGAGTTCCGCCATACGTAATTCCATCACTCTGGATCGTTATGGAGACCTGATCGCCACCTTCCGCATGCCAACCACTATCTGCTTCTCTAGGGCTCCATTAGATCAAGCCACATCCACTCGGGCATGGGCGCCACCTCATCGGCTCAGCGGATTAAATGTTGCTTACTACAACGAAATTCAGGAAGATTCCACTGGCCGCCTCCATATTGTCTGGTCGGAGATCCTGGCCGGGACATCCTGCGAAGGCTGTTCAGAGATCTATTACCGCTTTTCCGATGATAGGGGGGAAACGTGGTCGCCCCCGCGGGATCTCTCCAGATCTCCTCAGCAGGATTCCTTAAAGCCTCACCTGTGGAGTGCTTCGGATGGCTGGCTTTATGTAACCTGGCAGGAAAGTGAAGGGCTCTTTGTGGGCGGAGGACGGCCTGCTGGAATTGGTATCGCGCGTTCGCCGGATCGAGGAAAGACCTGGTTGGGGCCAGTGGTTCTTACAGCAACGGTTGGATCTCCTCAACAGGCAGTCCTCGGAGAGGATGGGCGTGGGGCCCTGATGCTGATCTGGCGGATTGCTGAGGGGGAGACCGTTTATTTCCAGCGCTCCACTGATCACGGGGAGACCTGGTCCTCCCCGATGCCACTTCCCGGGTTCCGGGCCCGGCCATGGACTCAGATCCCCTATGATGACTACGATATGGCGGCGGACAGCCTGGGCCGGTTGCATTTTGTGGGTGTGGGGGCAGTGGGCGCAGAGGGCCAGGTCGGGGTCTGGCACATGGTGTGGGATGGCACGACATGGCATGGGCCGTTTCTGGTATCGGCGAATCGAAATTTCCCGGAGTGGCCCCGCCTGGCGGTTTCGGAGGGCCGTCGGTTGCATCTGGTGTGGTTTGAACGGGATCCAGAGAACATGTATAACTCCGACGCAGGCCGTTACACCGTCTGGTATAGCACCGCCCTCACGGATGCGCCGCTGGTGCGCCGGACCCCTGTGCCGCGTCCCGTGCCCACCCCGACGCCTACCCGGTGGATCCCCTCGGCTCCTTCTCCGACGCCCTGGGTGCCTCAGGCCACCCAGCCCCCGGCCCTGCCATCTGGCCAGCCGCGGCCGGATGCGGATGCGATGCGACTGATCCTGTGGATCAGCGGAGGGGTGGGGATGATCAGCCTGTTCGGATGGTGGATCCGGCGGCGTATGGATTGAGTTCTGGGGCCGGGCGCTTCAACGCCCTGCACGATATGGAGGAGCTGTGATGCGCATTCTGATGCTGACGCAGGTCCTGCCTTACCCGCTGGCCAGCGGGCCGCAGATCAAAACGCATTACACCCTGCGATATCTGGCGCAACGCCATCGGATCACCCTGGTCTCCTTTGTGCGCTCTGAGGCTGAGGTCCGCATGGCGGATGCCCTGCGTCCTTATTGCGAGGCGATCCATACCGTGCTCCTGCGCCGCTCTCGATTCCTCGATGGGATCGCCATGTTGCGGGCGTGGGCGACGGGGGATCCCTTCATCATCGTTCGGGATCATCACCGCGCGCTTTATCGCTTGCTTCACGCCTTCAATTCAACGAGCTCTTTCGATGCAGTGCATGCGGATCAGTTGAATATGGCGCCTTACGCTCTGGAGATGCGGGCCTTCCGGGTGCTGGATGCCCACAATGCGGTCTGGCGGATTGCGGAGCGCCTGGCGCAAGCCATGTCGCCGGGATGGGCGCGGGCGGTGGCCTCGTGGGAGGCCCGACGGCTGAAGGCTTACGAGGGTCGCGTGTGCGCTGCCTTCGATCAGGTGCTGACGGTGAGCGAGGAGGATCGCCGGGCGCTGGAAGAAGCTGCGGGCAGGCCTTTGCCTGGAACAACGATCCCGATCGCGATCGACCCAGCGGATTTCCCACCGATCCCAGGAGCCCCTGAGGCAAAAGGGGTTCTGCACATTGGAGGTCTGCACTGGCCTCCAAACGCGGAAGGTGTTCGGTGGTTTTTACGAGAGGT